>NZ_CP068983.1:4321704-4629545 GCF_016801025.1 Paradevosia shaoguanensis
CAACGGGGCTCCTGACACCACTTCGCCGCGAACATGACGGGTCGCGGCGTTTTCTTTTGGACCCTAGTCCTATTCCGCCGCCAACAGCTCGTCAGCGCGCGGCTGGCCAAGCGCGGCGGCGACAGCGCCATTTAACTGAACGAACAGCGGATCATCGCTCACAAAGTAATCCACGGCATAAAACATCATGCGCAGCTTGGCCGGCGTGGCTGGATTTTGGAGGACGGCTTCCATGGTCTGCACCTCCTGTTCGGACATTCGTCGGATGAAGACCGAGCGGTAAAGATTGTACGGCAGGTCACCGGTCGTGAAGGGCTCGGGCGTTCCCCAAGCGAGGAGGTCGGCCCAATCATCCGGCGTATCGATGGGCGAAAGCGCGATCTCTGCCGCCTCTGCCGTCATGGCAATTGCCGACGTGTGATCCGCATTGGCGAAGCGGGCGCTGATAAAGGTGTAGGTCATGTTGCGATCTCCTCGAGGGCAATGGAGCATTGAGCTACGCCTCCCCAGAGGCGGCCAGACGAAAGGCCATTTAGGGTGAAACTGCCGCCGCTGACGGCGAGGCGGACGGCAAAGGTCCGGGCATCCAGGGTAGCGACGGTGAAGTCGAATTCGAAGGTCAGCTGCTCGGCATAGGCGCCGGCAACCGTCTGAGCATGGGCCGTCAGCGCATTGGCGGCGTTGTCCACAAACGCCATGCCGATTAGGTTCAGGACGCCTGTTGCGCCGCCCCAGATGTTCACCGTACCCCTGATCTTGTTGCCCACCTTCCTGGGCGTGATAGCCACGGCCATGACCTGGGTGCCGTTGGTATTGGTCGGCGTCGTATCGGTGAGGGTCATCGTCGAGGATATCGTCGTCGCCGAGATAGTGATGGACTTCACCATCTGGACGAGAGAACCCGCCTGCCGCGGAGCGGCAGCGATAGCCTGCGCGGTGCGCAGCGCGTTCATGAACTTGGTAGTATCCGTTCCGGTCTCGGCATCCGACTGCGAGGCGAATGCACCAGCTTTGGTCAGTTTGCCTCCCGCGCCAGAGAAGAGAACCGGAGCGCCGTCCGTCACGCCACCGGCTGGCCCCACCATGTCGCCCGTGCCAGCACCGTCCTGGCCGGCGGGGATGGAGAAGTCGAGCCTCACTGTGTCGGCATCGATGATGACTGCGCTAACAGCGGCCGGCTGGCCATAGGGAACCGTCGTCACGGGGCCGAAGGTCAGTTCGGTAAAGGGACCAGGATCGCCTTTGTCGCCCTTAGGACCCTGGTAAGGGATGGGCGGGCTCCAGTCCCCGGCAGCGACACTGCGCTTGCGATAGAGCACGGCTGGGGCGCCAGCTCCGTCCGCTCCGTCGAGCGACAGAAACATGAAGCCGCCCGCTGCCGCATCATAGGCGGCACGCCCGGTAAACACGTCCTCAAAGTCGATCTTGAGCCCCTCGGCCGAGCGGTTCCACTCGACGGCCACCAGTTCGCCATCGCCGATGATGCCGTCGCCATCGACATATTCGAGCGTCACTTTGCGCCACTCATCCGGCCCCATATTCTCGGGGCTGGCCGAGAGCAGGAAGGCGGCATAGGCGCCCGTGTCGATGCTTCGGACGATATAGACCGTGCCGGCCTTGGCGAGGTCGATCAGCGCGCCCTGCTCGTGCCCGCCGTAGTCGAGCACATCCATGTAGATCTCGGTGGTATCCGCCCAGGCGGCGGCATTGCGCGCGAGCTTGCCCGGCCCCGGATCGTTGGCGCCGGAGAGACCAGCGCACTCGTAGAACAGACCCTTGCCGTAGGCGTCGGTCAGGGCGAGCTTGGCGTTGTACTCGGTAATCGAGCGCGCCACCTTCACAAGGTTGATGGCATTGGCGTTGAGCGGGTCGATTTCGCAGGAAACCGTGCCGTCGACGCCCTCATAGTCACGGGTCAGCTCGAAATGGCTGGTGTCGGTACGCGAGGCGATGAAGTAGGACGCGCCACCCAGCACGACGCTGCCATCCTCGGGGCAGTTCGCATCGCTGAGCGGGGCTCCCGTGAAGGCGACGGTGCGGGAGCCGGCCAGCACCGCAGCGGTGCCGGAGAGAATGCGGGTCATGGGCCACTCCGATATGAGCAGGGGGTGATTTCGAGGACGCCGATATAGGTCGAGGCGTAGTTGTAGGAATTTACAAAGCTGCAGTGATTGCCGTCGCCTTCGCGCAGCTGCGGAGAGGAAGCACCACTTGCGACATTCGCCTTCGCCTCGATCTGGCCGGTTTCGAAGCCGAGCGCCCCGACCGTCTGCCGACGCCGAAGAACGGCGCGCTTGGCAATCACCTCCCCTGTGCCGTCCAGCTGAGAGACAATGACGATCTCGAAGAGCCGCGCCCAGTTGTCCCCGCGCTCGGCGATCATCGAGTTGCCGATGAGCTGCATCCACTGGCCCTGGATGATCTCGGAGGGCCACGCATAGAGCCCCGGCTCAGATGGGCTGATCGAACCCCAGGAAGCGGCCGGCGTGATGGTTCGCGTCAGGTTGACGCGGGTTTCCAGAAAGTCGGTCCCCAGCGGCAACGCGCCCAGGTCGATATTGGGCAGCGTCGTCTCTTCCTGGTTCACCTTGGCCAGCGAGCGGCAAATCTCGTAAGCCCGGTTGAATGCATCGCCGGGAATCGTGCCGCGCCCCCACAGGTAGCGGTAGCTCTTGTTGTTGAAGTCCGGATACGAGAGCGTGAAAGGGTTGATGGTGATGACCGCACCCGGCACCGCGTTGAAGCTCTTGGCAGCGGTATCGAGAACGGTACGGGTGCCATCCTGGATGAGCGCGCGCCCGGCCTTGAAGCTGAACCTCGGGACTGCCATCACGCCACCACGCTGAGATAGTCGACGTTGGTCAGGCTGCCGCCGTAGCGCACCACCGTGGCGCCGCGCACGGTGACGCTCTCGATCCAGAAGCCGCCCGAGCGCACATAGCGAACCTGGCCGTTGTTGATGTCATAGACGGGTTCGGTCGGCATGTGGAACGCCGTCTCGCCTGTCTCAGCGAGCCGCAGGTGCTTTTCGGAATAGTTCACCTTGCCTCGGCCGGCGATGAGGACGTTGCCGTCCCGGCTCGTCTGAAAGACTGGCTTGGAGGGGTCGGCCTGGGGCTTGCGGAACACGACCACGCGATAGGTTTTGTTGAGTGACGGCATCGCCCCCAGACCGGGGACCACATACTCCACCTGCACGATCTGGGTGATGGTGGCATAGTGCCGAACGAAACGCGTCCCGCCCTGTTCATTGTTGGCGTACTGGATTGGAGCCGAGCCTGGCAGCTCGTTGTAGTTCTCGTCAGCGATGAGGAACTTCGGCACATAACCGAGATTGTGGGTCAGCAGCACGCGGCTTGCCGTGTAGGTGTCGGGATAGAGCGTGATGGTGATCAGCCCATAGACATCGCTGGCCCAGGTCGATGGTGCCGAAGCCGGATAGGCCGCGTGAGTGACCGGCACCGAGGCCGCAGCCGCCTCGGCGTAGTAGTCGTTCTTGGAGTGAAAGTAGACGGCATCGAGGTGCTGCTCTGGATGCTTGTAGGGCGCGAACTTGTCGCCGCTGGCGGGCTCGTCCCAGATGGCCATCTCGTCGCCGATCATAAGGCACTTCCCGCCATCCTCCATGTAGGTGAAAGGCAATCTCAGGCTCCGGTGAAGGTGATTTCCGGATTGACGCCATCAATGACGAGGCTGGTCAGGTCGAGCGAGGTGACGCGCTCCACGGCCAGTTCCTTGAGCACCAGCCGGCCGTTTACCGCGTCGAACCGGAACGCCTCGGCCGTGTGAACGCCATCGGTGATGACCAGCTTCTGGGCCAACAGAGCGATCTGGGATGTGAGCACCCCGCCGACGACTTCGAGATGGATGCGAATGCCGCTCTCGATGATCTCACCGGCCTCACCGATCCGTCCCATCACCGCGATGTCGGCATAGGTCAGGTTGTCCGAGGCGAGCACGTCGAAGCGCAAGAAGGCATCGGAGACGGCAGTTCCAAGCTTGGCGATCGTCTCCTGGATCAGCGTGGCATTGGCAGCGTCGGCCTCGACGCGCGCCTTGCGCTCCTCGATGACGGCGGCGGCATTGCTGCCGCTCTGCGCCTTGAGTACCCGCACGTCGCGCTTGCTGGTGTCGCTGACATCGCCCAGGCCATTGGCGAGGTTGAACTGGTCCTGTTCAAGCTGCGCCAGGCGGTCGGGAACTGAGCCTAGAAGATCCTCGCGGGTGATGAGACCGTGGGCATTCTTCAGCTCATCGTTGAGCTTTTCGAGTCCCACCGAACCGTCAGGCACCTCGGCCGGCACAGTCTCGCTGCCCGAAATGAACGTGAAGAGGTTGGTCTTGACCGTGACGCGGCCGTCGCTGCGGATCGGGATGGCATAGCCGGTATAATCCGTCTCGGCCTGGAGTGGTCCGAGCAGCAAGGTGCTGGAGAGCCGAGCGCTGGCAAAGAAGTCCTGCTTGTCGTTGGCCTCGCTTCCGGCGGCCGGCCATAGCCGGATCATCACCTGGTCGACATTGGGGTCGGTGATCTGGGTCCACGTCGCCCGGGCGAAGGGATGCACTGCGCCGCCGCCCGCGCGCTGGAACGGCACGACCGAGAGGCCCGAGACAGCGATGGTGCGATCCGGGTTCGCTGGGCCGGCACCGGGTTCGGTCGGTAGGGTCACGAAGCTGTCGCCACTGGCCGGAACAATCGTGTTGCTCCATTCGGACAGCGTGACGGTCACGCCGAGGCGATGCTCGATCGGCTCGACCTTTTCGACCACCATCAGCACGCTGCCCCACTCGCAGACGCGCGTGATGCAATCGCCGGGCTCAAGCGCGAAGGCCTTCGGGGTGAAGGTCTCAACCCGAGTACCGGCATAGAACTGGCGGCGAAGTGCGATCTCGGCACGGGCCTGCGCCCGGGTCTGGAGGTATTCGAAAGGTTGGTCGAGGGCTATCGCCCGACGCCCGCCCAACACGCTCTCCAGCTCGGTATTGATGCGCGGCGTGAACGGCGCCAGGCCCCAGGCGACATCGGCCGAGACGAACTGGCCATGCCACATGGTCTTCTTGCTGCTGACGGTGCCCTTGCGATCGGCACGTACTGGATGGCCGCGCAGCCGGTCGCCGTTGGTCAGCGTCATGACCGAAACCAGTTGCTGCGCTGGCAGTGGCACGTCGGCACCACCGCGCTTGAAGCTCGAGCCGCAATAGGCGGCATCAAGCTCGGTGAGAACCGACAGCTTTTCCTCGTCGTCGCCGATCTCGCGACCGAACTCGTAGCGTTTGAAGGTCGTGTTGGTGACGGGCTCGTAGATATCCTCGTCGCAGAGATTCGCCGCTGCTGTGTAGCCAGCGAGGTCGTTGGCGAAGGCGGAGAACCCCTGCCCCAGCACCTTGACGCCGTTGACGAAGATGCCGCGCCGATAGTTGTAGCGGATGACGGCCGGGTTTCGGGTCCACACATAGGTGGACTGGTCGCCCCAGACCGCACCGGGCTGGCGCCAGTCGAGGAGGCGGAGCCCGCGCCAGACCGAGCCGGAAAGCGGCAGCGTCGAGCCGTAGAAGTCCGGATCGTAGCGGGAGGTGATGATGAGGTAGGCGCAGCCCGTCATCTTGTGGGCGGCCGTCCAGCGGCCGGCGGGATTGGCGCGCGCAATCAGCTCGGGGTCGGCAGCCTGGCCCGGCGCGCCATTGTATGCCTTGACCCACATGTATGGGACACCACCTCGCGTGAACTGCGCCACCGACCGGCCGCGCGGATCAGCGTTCGTGCCGACCAGCGCCATGGGCTTTTCGTCGATGAGGAGCGTTTCGAGGCCTTCGTGCCAGCCGTGGCCGACCTTGATCACCAGTTGCAGGTATTCGTTGTCGGTGCCGTATTCGTTGACATAGACGAGCTGGCCACGCGCCCGACCGAGGCCCACGACAGCGGAAACTGGCGCGCCCTCGCCCACCTGCATCTCGAAGGAAAAGCCCTTGGAGGTGGAGAGCGTCTGAGGCGTGTTCTTCTGTTGCGGGCTGAGTGCACTGGCGAGCAGAGACGCGCCGACACCGATGGCGAGGTTGAGGGCAATATTCCCAAGAAGCGGGGCGACGAAGGCCATTCACCGGGCTCCTATGGCGAAGGTGGACTTGAGACGATGAACCGGCACACGCACGGGACCGCTCGGGCCTTTGCCGAGGGCGGAACCGTCGCCGAGAACAATGAGCGTTGAGAACCAGGGCTTGCCCTCAATGGTCTGCTCGTAGACCCCGCAATCGCCGCGGCGCGCCAGCAGCGGCACCACTGGCGGGAAGGTGGCAGCCAGAGCTTCCTCGACATCACGGAAGCCGAGCGAGAGCATGAGCTTCATGGCACCACGCTCGGTGCGATAGCGGCGCAGGCGCGACGGCAGCGGGTTTCTTCCGCACATGGCTTTGCAGAGGTCGGCAGGGACGATCAGGCAGTCGGACACGCCCCAGGCGAACGGCTGCGCCATGTGGCGCTCGACCGTTTCGACGAATGCGTTTTCCCAGCCCTGCCGGCGCACCAGCGGGGTTCTCCAGGTCGGTGGTGTGGACATGGTCAGCCTATGGTCTCTTCCGGGCGTTTGCCGAAATTGATCTTCTGGTTCTTGGTCGTGCCGACATGCTCGAAAGCCCTGTCGGTCGGGTCGATCAGCGCCTGAAACTCGGCATTGCTGGTTTTGCCCTCGATCTCGCGCTGGGCAATGTCGGGCTCTTCGAGGATCAGCGAACGCACCGGATTGCCTTCCTCGTCCCAATCGAGCGGCATGGCGTCTATCTGCCGAACGGCGACCTGCTCGCGCTCGATGGGCACGCCGTCCTTTGAGAGCCAGAAGATGGAGAGGATCGCGGTGCGTCCCTCCCATTGCTCTTCATCGATCGTGGCGCGCACGCCGTCGTCGAAGACGTTGACCGGGATGTCGCTGCCCTCAACCATGTAGGTTTCGAAGAGCCGCGCAGTGATCGCCCGGCTTTCCGGCCCAAGGGCATTCTCAGGCACATCGAGGGCAGTCAGCGCGCCGGCGCCATAGAAGGTCTGTTCTCCTATGGTGGGATCATCCCAGGTGAATTGCCCGCGCACGCCGATCGCGACATTGACGATGCCGCTGTCGAAAACCAGCGTCAGCGCGTCGATGCCATCAACCTCGCCGGCAGCAAACCGCGCCGCCGTCTCGGGGGCGAACATCTTCACCGCAACGCCTCCATGATTTCGAACGAGATCGGCGAGGCCTCGGCCACTTCCTTGTCATCCCAGGTGCCGGGAACGATCATGAAGCGCATTTTCGGGTTCTTGAGCAGTACGGTGGCGCCGGCGGCGACCACGCCAATCGGGAGGCGCGGCGTCACTTCTACGACCTGGGTGATGGCGCTCGTCACCGTCAGGTCCGCCGCTACCCAGCGATGGCAGACGATATCGCCCTGCACGATGGAAAGCCGGTCACCCCGCTGGAGTGTCATGCCCTCCACCAGATCGCGCAGCACGATGGTCCGGAGGTTCGGCACCGAGACCAGTTCCGCATTGCCAGCCATCGGCCAGGATGCCGCATCATAGGCATGCGGGAACCGATGGCGGGGATGAACGAAGTCGACGCGCAAGTTCTCGTCTACGCAGCGCGACAGGAACGCCCGGAAGTCGGCATGTTCATTACGGGGGCCATGCGCGAAGAGCGGCCGCGTCGTCATCGGTCCCGCCCAGAAGGGGTCGGCCCGACGAGACGTGATGATAAGCCCGCCTTCGGAGCGAGCGGAGGCAATGCCGAGGTCGGGATCGACGCCGCTCTGGATGAAGGCGTAATCGGGAAGGTTGATGGGCATCGGCTAGAACCCCGGCGCGCCACGGCGGCGTGCCTCCTGAACCTCATCGCGCACGATCGCGCGCACGGCCTTTTCGCCGTTCGGCCCGGTGACGCGTTCCGCCTTGATCGCTTCACCGCCCGAACGCTGGTCGATGATCTGGATCAGCGGCCAGTTGTCGTTGCCCTGGTTCTGGTTGGCTGCGCCGGCAACCAGCACACCGAGCGCGCCCGAGGCGGTGCGCTTGAGCGGCATGATCGCCTCAGGCCCAGCCTCGCCCATCAGGCCGGCTCCCTGCGCAAATGCGAAGACCGTTGGCGTGTTCACCACCTGGCCCGAATACGCGGAAAGGCTCTTGCTCGAATAGACGCCCCCTTTGGCGTTCGGGAACAGCCAGCCCAGGAGGCTACCGAAGATGCCGCCGCCGCCAACACCGAACCCGCCGCCCTTGCCCGAGAAGGCGCCGAACAGCGTGTCCCAGATGCCGTCGAGCGCCATATCGAGGAACTTGTCGGCAATTTTGTCGAGGGCGTTCGCTGCCGCATTACCAAGGCTTTCCCAAAGCCCCTTCCCTTCCTTCAGGCCAGACTTCAGGTCGGAGAAGAACCCTTTGAACGTGTCCTTGCCGAGATTGTAGATCTCGGTGATCCGACGCGTCTGCTCCTCGGCCGCAGCCATCGCTGCAGCGTAACCCTCAAGCTCGGTGCGGATCTGCGGAGTGAGCTTGATGTTGTCGTTAGCCGCCTTGTTCAGCAGTTCCTGGGTGTAGCGGAGCCGATTGGCCTCCTGCTCGGTCATGCCGAGCGCGGAAGCCTCAAGCTGCTGTTCCGCTATGAACTGTTTCGACCCGAGGATGATCTTGTCGTAGGCCTTCTGCGCCTTGGCGGCAGCCTTCTCCGCGTTCTTATCGAAATATTTGAAGCCGGAATAAGCGTCGAAGTCACCGAACGCTGCGGCCGAGCCGGGGCTCATAGCTGCAATTAGCGCATCCTTTCCCTCAAGGGTCTGCGCACCGTCAAGCGCGTTGAAGCTGGCGCCCACATTAAAGGATGCCGGATTGGCGCGGGCGGCGATCGCTGCTTTGAGGCCATCCACTTCGGCCTGCATATCTTTGATGGCGTTGTCGTTGCCGAGGCCGAAAAACGACCAGATCATATCCTTCGCCCCGCCACGGCTTGCCTCGGCATTGGCGATCGCAGCCTGTTTGCTCGCCAACTGCTCTTGCATGATGTGCAGCGATCTATTTCCCAGAGAAGCGGTCTTGGCATTGAAGTCGGTCAGAGCACCGCCCGGTGCGTTCAGAAAGTTGGCCAGATCCTGAAGGGCCTTCATCGTCCCAGCGATCACCTGCGCTATGGCGCTCACGGCTTTGATGATGATGTTCGCAAAGGTGCCAATCGCGCTGACCATATCGGGCGAAGATACCGCCTCGGCAAGATCGATAAGTGCATCGCGGAGGCCCTTCGACTGCCCCGTGCCCCTCACCATCGCGTCGAGCGCGTCCTCCCAAGTCTTGCGGGCATTACCCCAAGCCCTGGTCAGCCCCCCATAGCCCTGCTCCGCAACGCCCTTCACCTGCTCTTCAAGGGCCTGGAAAACGACGTTCTGTGCGGCGGCCTTGTCGTTGGCCTGCAGGAATGCCTGGGCAAGGTCCTTTTGATCCTGGGTAAGCTTCACGCCCCGCTTCGAGAGCATGGCCATGCCCTGAATTGGATCGTCCAATGCCCGCGCAAGACCCTCGACGTTTTGGCGCAGATCGCCGCCCCAAGCCGCCGCCATGTCGTTGGCAAGCTCAAGGGCGCGATAGAACTCCTTGCGACCGAAGCCGTAGGTCGCAAGGTTTGACGCGACTGCCATGACTTCGGCACCAGCACGCCCCGTACGTCGCTCCAGAGTATCGGCCCAAGCTGCGATTTCCTTAGCGCTCGTTCGGGCACTGTTGCCGGAATTGGCGAGCGCTTTATCTACCTGGCGAGACATGCGCTCCATGTCTTCAACCCGACTGACGGCGGCGCCTATCGCTCGACCAAGCTGGTTGACCAAATACGTGACACCGGCAAGCTTGAGCAACCGATCGAAGCTGCGAGCGAGCTTCTGGGTAGCTGTTTCGGTGCGCGCCGCCTGATCCTCGAGGTCTCGGAGCCGGCTCTTCGCCACAGCGACGCCATCTGACCGCACCGCCAAACCAAGTTCTGCGATATCCATGCGATTGCCCTTTTCTGCGCAGGTCGTTAGCTTCGCCGCGCGAACCTGATCGGGATGAACAATTGAGCTACGTCGACAGCATCTTGCAGCCCAACGAAAGAGTGTTGAACGTTGGCCACATGCACTGGATCGTCTACCTGCGCGGCCTTGGCGTCGCAGCCATCGGCCTGGTCGTGATACTACTCCCCCTAGAGGGAGGCCTCCTTACTGGTGCCCGGCTCATTGGAGCAGTGCTGTTCATTCTCGGTGTGGTTGCGCTCTTCCGAGCGTGGCTCGCCAAGGTGACAACCGAGATCGCCGTCACCAACTATCGCGTTGTCAAAAAGCGCGGTCTGATCTGGCGAGAAACAGCCGAGATGAATATGGAGAAGGTGGAGTCCGTTCTTGTCGACCAGTCTCTCCTCGGTCGGATGTTCGGCTTCGGTTCCGTAGTCATCCGCGGTACAGGATCCGGGATCGAAGGCCTGCACTTCATTGCCAACCCGCTTGCACTAAGAAATGCCATCGTGGTTCGCTGAGCGAGCCCGCCAACTGCAAGCGCGCGTCGAGGACGCCTTTATTGCTGCGACGGGTCAACCGCCTCGCTGATCGCTGCCTTCTGGTGCTATCGCCCGAGCGAGAGGACGCGAATTGACGAGGGCGGCGTCCCTCGATCAGTCGTCATCTCCGGCTCCCAACTCGATCTCAATCAACTCCGCCGAATTTAGCTGCCAGCGCTGCCCAACTCGGTCGAGATCACCATGGAGACGTACCGGGTGCACTTTTTTGTGCGCCTCGACTGCCACGTTGTAATCGCTGCCTCCAAGTGTCGCTTTCACGGAGACCCATCCGTCATCAATGAAGGCCTTGAGAGTTGCTTCTCCAGGCGCCATCGGGTCTGCGCCATCGCGGACAAGCTTGTTTATGAAGCCCTCAATGACCTCATCAGGCCTTGACTGACGATCTCGAAAAGATCGCGCCACCGAGCGCAGCACTTCCCCCTCTGCTCTGGTGAAGCTTCGGACCCAACGGGCATGCGGCGTCGGCCTTGTCCTCGCCCAGGTCACGGATACTTCGAATCCATCACCGGTCTGGCTTAGGGAAGCTGCGGCGTCACAGAGGTTCGCGCTAACTCCCAAATGCACGGACCTGGCAAACACGCCGTCCGGTCCGCCTGACAATAGACTCTCAACACCTGACGCCGCCGCATCAAGGCCTGTCGTTAGGCGCCGTGTAACTCTGCGTTCGTAGGGCTCGTCCTGGAAGTTAGGCCAAAACACAGCTTGTTCAGGTTGAAGCTGAGGCGGAACCGGGGCCAAAAGGGCAACGACAAAGCTCCCCTGCTCCGTTTGACCAAGCCGAACACGACTTAAGAAGTCGTCAGCTTGCTTAACTTTACCTGCTCGGTAAGTTCGCTGTGGGCTCCAGGCAGCACATGCCGCGGACAGCATCAAATCACGAGAGTTACGAACTAATTCAACACCATCATCTACTGAAACCGAGCCATCACTGTCGGCTTCAGCTATTCGAACCCGAACTACGTCTTTGTCAGCAGAAACCAGATCTCTATATACCTGAAGCTCGTCACGGCCCTCGTGCCTCGCGATGCGCCAAATTAGTTCACCAATCACGGAGGCGTAGTCGCCTAGCGCCTCTGTCACGGGGACGACCAACTCATCCGCGAGGGGCTTGTTGGCGTAAACGACGGAATGCTCACCGTAGGCCTCCAAGTTGGCCCAACCTTCTGAAATCAGATACGCCGCCACGGCGGCCGGAGAGACCGCTCTGAGTGCCTCGGCGTCGGTAATGCGTGCCTTCATTCTATCTTCCCCAGCCGCGACATCTCCATCAAGCGGCGCAGAGCGGGAACGTCAAAAACGTTCTGTCTTGGGATCGGCACACTTACAGTTGCCCTATTTTCTGTGGGTTCCGCGTCGCGCAATGACACCCAGTACGCACAACGTTGGATTACTAACTGTTCTGAGCTGGCCGTTAGCCATTTTTCTGGTTCCGATGGGAGATCCAACACCACAAGAATCCGTGGCGTCTGAGTTGCCACTCGCAGGTCTTCATAGTTTTTCAGTTTGACCGGATACGAAAAGTGCACCTCTGACCCCTTGAGGTTGACGGTCGACTTAAGCTGGATGTCCAGCTTGGGGCGCATTTGCCCACCTGCCCAAATCTGCAGATCGATGCTATCGCGGTCAGGCTGAGGCGCCTCGCTGCAATTGTACCCGGCATGGGCGGCGATAGCATAGACGTAGGCTATCGAAAGAGCGCTCTCGACGTCCGTTTGGTGCAGTAAAGCATCCCCATCAAGCAACTTCATGACCCCCAAAACTCACTAGAGATCATATTGAGGATTCGTTGATAAACAATCCTATGGCTTCTTGGAATCTGGCTCAGTACTTCACACTCCCACTTGCGCTAAGAAACGCCATCGTGGTTCGCTGAGCCGGCAACGGCCAAGAACGAGCCATCCATATCCATCAGAATGGCCGCCTCTTCGGGCCGGACAACATGCCCGGTCCGTTGCACCCATGCCATCATCTCGGTGTTGGTCACGGGATTGGGGCCATTGAACCCAGCTGGTTGTGACCGGCGCAGATCCCAGAACCACTCCCAGAGGTACTCCCCAACCGGCGGGACCTCCACCGGGGGGCTTTCGTGGCCGAAACGCGCATTTCGTTCCCTGCGCGTTTCGCCGTCTTTGTCGGGGAAGTCATAGCGGACGAGGACGCGGACGGCCTCGGCCAGTTCCTCCCCTATTTCTGAAAAAAAGCGGCTTCATCCGTCAGGGCAGCGTCGATCTGCTGGGCGAGCCACGGGGCATCGGTCAGAACGATCTTAAGGTTGCCCGAGGTGAAGTCCAGCTTCTTGCCCTTCCAATCGGACTCCCCGCCCCACTCCCAGCCGACGACGGCGGCCATAAGGAGTTCGTTTCCGTTCTCCTCGATCGTCTCGGCTGTAGTGGTCTTGTTGCGGGCGCGCAGAGCCTTGTTCTGGAGCCGGCGACGGACGGCGGCCACCCGCTCATCCTGCAGCGACACGGCCTTGATGACGAGCCCGGTCGGCTCTCCCGTCCCCGGATGGGTGATCGGAATGTCGATGGTGTCAGGCTTGATGGTCGAGAGGTCCATGTGCGCTCCTTACGCGGCGATGACGTCGGCGGTAGCGCCGCTGGTCTTCGAGAGATTGCCGGCCGAGTTCGTGGCGGTCACAGCGACCGAGATGTCGGCGCCCACGTCTCCGACGACCGGCACATAGGTTTTGCCGCTGGCCCCCGCGATATTGGTGCCCGCCTTCTTCCACCGGTAGGCAAAGGACGGCTCGCCGGTCCACTCACCGGACAGAGCAGTGAGCACCTGCCCAACCTGGGCGATCCCGGCGATGGCCGGCAGGAGCGTATTGGTCGGCGCAACGATGGACTGCGGGTCAACGACGATTTCGCGCTGATTGAGCGCCATCGTGAAGACTTCAAGGATGAAGTCCTCGTTCCGGCCATTGGGGCGCGTCGGCCCGGTCACGAGGCCGCGGTTGTAGTAGACCGAGTTGGTGTGGTCCGCGTCCGGGGCGTCCTTGTCCTCGAACTTGAACGCATAGTTGAAATTGGTCTTGGCCGCAGCGCGCAGCGCGACCTGGCCGGGATCGGTCGGGTTGCGGGCGCATTCGATCGTCGGATCGCCAGCGTTCGAGATGCCCTTCCCCTTCTGAGTCACATCCGTGGCCAGTTCGTCATAGGAAACGACATTGGTCTGCGTGCCGCTCTCGCCGATCGCGCCGACATTGCCGATCTCGATCCACGTCAGCGCCTCGAACGCTGCCTGATCGAGGACGTTCGGCTGCGGGGTAGTGCAGATGTAGGCCTTGCGGTCCTTGTTGGTCCGTGCCATCGCTGGCTCTCCTTCTCAATGGCATGAAAAGCCGCCCGGAGGCGGCGTGTGACCCGGATGGCCGGGATGGATTAGGCAAAGCACTCGTAGGGCACGCTCACCGGAGTCATCCAGCGAGCGCTCGCATCGTCGCGGAAGCCCTGCGCCACTGTCGGGCGGGCGGTGATGTCTACGCGGGCTCCCGAATAGACCAGCGATAGCCCGGCCGGGAAATGCGCTGCCACCTGCCCCGCGATCTCCCTCGCAACCGTCTCGCCGTTTAGAACCGCCAGCGGGTACATGGCAGATATCTGCAGGATGCCGCGATACCAGTGCGGGTCGGCGCCCTTGAGGAATAGGCGCTCGGTGCGGTTAGGAAGGTGCGTGACCCTGAGATAGGCCCCGGCCGGCGCCGTAAACGCCTCGTTCGGCCAAGCCACTGGGTGAACAGTGTTGAGCACCAAGGTCTCCACCCTGCCCCGTAGCGCGAGCCAGATTGCCGTTTCGATTGCGGGCATCGCCTATTCCTTGCTCAGCTCGCGCGCGACGGCATCAACGATCGGTCGCCATCTCTGCACGGTAAGGCGAACCATGCCGTTGGGTGCCTGGCTGGAATAGCCATACTCGAGCTGCCCAGCGTAAGGCAGGTTGTTGACGAGGTAGATCACCTGCCCCGCTGAGAGGTTCATCGCCTCCGCCTGGACCTTCGAAATCGTCGCGATGCCCGCTTTGTCGTCGAGCTCCAGCGTGCCTTGCGGGATACGTCCGATCGCGACCTGCCAATTACCCCGGAAGCGTCCCGTATCCACGGGCGACATCATGATCACCTCGGAGAAGACATCGAGGGCAATTTTGCGAATAGCAGTATCGATCTTCGCCTCGGTCTTGCGATTGAAAGCTGTGACCTGTGCAGCAAATCCCGGCATCTGGACAATCCTTTGCTGCGTATGCACGAATAGCGGCGGGGGTACTTCAAATGAGAATTGCGATATCCATCGCGTTGATGCTTTCGTCGGCACCAGCATTTGCTGGAAACCTAAGCACCGCGCTCTTACCAGAAACCGGCATTGTCATCGCACAGAGCTGGAGTTGCGATCAGCGCAAGACTTGCGGGAAAATCAGATCTTGCGATGAAGCCACCTGGTATCTGTACAACTGCCGTTGGGGCGGCAAGCTGGACGGAGACGACGACGGCGCACCCTGCGAAAATCTTTGCGGCAGCAACAATTAGCGGCTGACGATCAGGTCGTGGAGGACAGGAACGCCGGCCGGCGCCAACATCTTGGCCGCCGAAACGATCCATGGCTCGCCCCCCACATATTCATTGCCGACAAACTCACCATTGACGAGCAAGATGTCGGTCGTGGTGGGCACAATGGCGAGACCAACGGGCGAGACCAAAGCTTGCTGATCGCTCGCTTTGATGACGGTGCCTGATATGTCGCGCCCCACGTCTTGCAGATCGATCGGCAGGAGCGCGACGGTCACCCGATGGCAGGTGGTCACGTTCGTCGGCGGGTCCCAAGGGTTTGGTCCTGGCGTGGAGACTGAGCGCGGGATCGCGCCGATCTGGCCGAACTCAGCGATCAGATCTTCGGCGTCCTGCTGGCTCTGGAGGTAGTCGAACTTTTCCACCATGGCCTATACCCGGAGAATGTCTACCGACGCGCCACCCGCGGGGCGCAGCAGACCGGCGAGAAGCTGATCGATGATTGCAATGTCGGGCCGCACTGCCGACGCTTTAGAAGCTTCGGAGTACTCAAGCTCCTTCTCAAGCGGCCCTACTTTCTTCC
The DNA here is from genome assembly GCF_016801025.1 of Paradevosia shaoguanensis. Classification (GTDB taxonomy): domain Bacteria; phylum Pseudomonadota; class Alphaproteobacteria; order Rhizobiales; family Devosiaceae; genus Paradevosia; species Paradevosia shaoguanensis. The sequence goes on from NZ_CP068983.1 coordinate 4,337,345, forward strand.
GCTCCCGCCTGAGCACCTTTGAGGCGATGAAGTCGGGGTTGAGCGAGCCTGGCGAGACGAGCTCTCGGCGTGCGGCTTCTATGATCGCGTATTTCACCTCCGCGGGGGCATCGTCATTGTGCCATTCGTTTGCCCAACGACCGTTTCCGATGCCGGCAATGTAATCTTGGGCCCGCCGGATAGCACCGGCCTTCACCTGGTCGGGGCCGACCCACTCCGCCCAGGCACGCAGGATCGCGTAGGCGTCGGCGTCGACAACTGAGACCGCTGGGTCGGTGAAGCTCAGCATGCGAAATCCCCATGCGATATCGCGCGCACACGGCCAAAGGCACTCGATCCATGCTCCTTGGTCGCTTCGATCGCCTCGACGGCACTGGCTCCGGCCCACAAGGCACCAAATGCTGTCGCGGAGCCCCCACCGATGGCGAAATACGGGGCGTCGTAAGCCTCGACGCCCTTTGCTGCGATAAGCCGAACTGGGCCGCCAGGACTCACAGCGAGCACGATGAACGAATTTCCATCATCGCCAACAGCTTCGGGTTTCGGCATCGTCGCAGGATCTGCTCCAGCCCTTACCCATTCGAGGAAAGCCATCGCCTCGGGAGCGTGACCGGCAGCGCCGTAAAGGGTGCCGTCTGGGCCTTGGGCAAGCTTGTCCGCCCAGCCATGGCAGGCATCGCCCATCCAAGAGCCGCTATCTGCGGCCATTATCCCGTCGCGATACGCGATTGTGGTCATGGTCTGCCTCTCCGTCGCAAGGCCCGGGGTCAAGCAGCTTTGGCCAGTTCCTCGAGCTGATCGCGCGTCTCGTCCGACACACCGACACCCTTGCCGGTAAGAAAGGTCTTCAGTTCCGTGTCGCTGAGCAGCTTGATGAGTGCAGCGACGATCTCGTCCTTCTTGTCGGGCGTGGCGTCGCCCAGCACCTTTTTGGCGGCGGATTTGAAGGCCATGAAGTTTCCACCGGCCGTGCCCAGCGCATCGAGGGCGGCAGAAGTATTCAGAGCGCCTGCCCCGTCACCGCCGGTAGCAGAATTGGCCGCCGTCGCCTGCTGAGGAACGGCTATCGTGGCCTCAGCGCCGATGGAGCCGTCGCGGATTTCTGCATCAGCCGGGGCGAACGATGCGTCGACGATCCGGTAGCCCTCGCTGTTGAGCTGGCGCTTGAGTTCGGGCAGGACGGGATGGCGAACGAAAGCGGTCTTATCGAGTACGATCTTGGACATGGTGTCTTTCCTTTCTGGCCTTGGTGATGGAGGCGAGCGAACCCGCCTCCACTGCAAAAGCCAGCGCTTAGGCCTGGCCGATGGCCATGACACCGGCGGTGTGCTTGATCGACGTCGCCACCTTGTCCCAATTGGAGCCGGTGCCAAGCTCGGCATCGGTCGGAGACTTGCCGCCGTTCGTTTCGTCCCAGGTGTACCCCTTGAGGCCGAGGCCGAAGGTGTAGTCGATCTGCAGCGTGGTCTCGATCCGCTCCTTGCCGTTGCTCGTCTCGATGTTCGAGATGATGTCGCGGCTGTCCGACACGGTTGCGGCGTTGGACGCCAACGAGAGCACGCGACGCTTGGCAGGAACTTCCGGCGGTCCCGCATCCCCCGCGGTGTAGAGCGCGGGAGCATCGGTAACGACGACCGTGCGGCCGAGGATGTCCACGACGCGCACGTTGCCGGCCTGGAAGAGGGTCTGGCCGTTGGTGAGGTTCTGACCGATGAAGCCGTGATAGCTGGCACCATCCATCACCTGAGCAACCAGAAGCGGCGAGTGGTCACCGAACAAGGCATGGCTATCGTTGACCGCGACGTAGTCCACCTTCTTGGTCGCCGACACGTCCACCGTAGTCGCATTGCCCTGATTGCCGATGGCGGCGACGAGAGCGGCGATCGAGGTGTTGAGCTGGTCCTGCAGCAGCGCCTCGGCGAAGTTGCGGGAGGCGACCTCGATCCCCTCTGCCGTAGGCTTGTTGAGCCAGGTCATCTGCGACGGCTCGAACCTCACCGGGCCGAAGCCGCCAGCAACCTTCACCGAAGAGTGCTTGAGCTGGGTCAGGTCGGTGGCAGCGGCGGCATTGTTCGTGGCGTAACGGTTCACACGGCGGCGAGCCGAGTGGATGGCAGCGTAGAACGACTCCTGCAGGAAATCGCCCTCGAAGCCTTCGGTGGTCAGGCGGATCGCGCCGCCGGACGCACCATTGAACTTGTCGACGAGCTGCGCCAGCGTCTCGATCGTCGCCGGCATGATGTACTTGTTGAAGACCTGCATCTGGGACAGGGACATAGCTGAACCTCAATGTTCCGATTGTGGGTGATGTTGGGGTGTGCCGTCAGACCGGCTGAGTGGCGCATCGCGCCGGGCCGCACCCCATCGAGGGCAGCCGAGAGACACGAACCGGCTATTGCTGAGCCAGTTCGGGAAATTTCGCCGCGATCGCCTTGGTGCGCTCGCTCTTGTCGCCGCCGAAGTTGCCGGTCGGCAGTTTGGGGCCGCGGCCGCCATTGTTGCCTTCGGGGCTGGGGCCGCTCGGCTTGGCGAGGAACGCCTTGCCCTTGGACTGCGCCCAGTCCTTGACGAATTCCGGCACGGCGATCTCGCCGAGATCGGTTTCCACGATGGCCTTGCGACTTCCGTCGTCGGCACGCTGAACCTTCACGGACGGCTTGAGGTAGGCGAGTGCACCGTCGAGAAGATCGGGGTCGACGCCGACCTCGAGGAGCGAGCTCTTCAGCCCGTCTTCGGCAACGGACCTGTCGATAAAGCCATGGGCCTCGGCGAGGGCCTCGTCCTTGGCCGCCAGCTCTTCGGTGTGCTTCTTCACCAGGTTGGTGATCCGCGTTTCGTAGAGCTGCTTCTGCGACTGGATATGCTCGTCGTTGATGCGTTTCTTCGCCGGGTCATTTTCGTCGCCGGCAGCGGCCTTGAGAGCGAGGTACTCCTCCGCGTCGAAGCCTTCCGGGATCTCGGCGAGCTTGGCCTCGAGGTCGGCGACCTTGGCCTTGTACTCGTCGCGCTTGGCGACGTTCGCGCGGTTGGCGGTGATGACGCCGCGCACCTTGGGGTGATCATCGATCCCCTCGATGTCGAGGACGAACTTCCCGCCCTCTTCCTTGTAGAACTCGACAAAGCTCTCGGGGAGCCCGTCGAGCGTTTCGAGAAGTGCTTTCAAAGCCATCGGCTTTCCTTTCAGTGGGAGCCCGGCTCGCGGGCATGAAAAAAGCCGCCCGGAGGCGGCAGTTGTTAAAAGAAAACACAGACACTCTGGATACCAGTGCGCTTGTGATGAGGGCGGTCAAATGTTGCTTGTATGGATAGTTTTGCCGCTGCTTGCTGCGGCGGTATGCGTAATTTGGATTTACTGGGCACACAGCTCTCTAGCTTTGATCACGCATTTCTCAGGGGCAAAAGACTGGAGCGAGGCCGGGCAGTGGGGCGACTCGTTTGGGGGGTTCAATGCACTCTTCGGCGCCCTCGGCTTCTCCGCCGTAATGGCGACGCTGCTTTTTCAGGCCATCTCACTGAACCGGCAACAGCGGGATTTGCATCGGCAAGCGTTCGAGAGCTCGTTTTTCGAGCAGTTGAGGCTGTTGCGAGAGGCGCGGAATGAGGTCAGATACCTCTTCAGCGCCGCCTATCGAAACGAAGTTCCTTCTTCAAATTCCTCACTCAGGGGCGAACAAACCGGTCTCAAGGCGTTCCGTGCCGCAGTGCTCGAAGCCAAGCACTGGATGGACCGCGATGCCAAGGCTGGTGAGAAACTCACGGCAGAGGAGGTCGGAAGAATTTATCAGAAGCGTATCCATAGCCGCTTTGAAAGCACTTTCGGGACCTATTTTCGCTTATTGAATGCCGCATTGGCTCGCATCGACAACGACAAGATGCTCTCGAAGAGCCAGAAAATAACTTACGCGAACCTCCTACGAGGGCAGCTTTCGACGTTCGAAGCCGCTTTAGCAGGATATAATGCGCTAGCCCCTTTCTCTGGGAATTTCAAACACTTGGTGATCGAGTTCCGTTTACTAAAATACATACGAACTGGCGCGACAAGGACACTTCTAAAGCAGTACTACCCGGAGAGCACTTTCATCTCTAGGCCGAAGCGCCGTGGCCTTTGGCCGCTCCAGAACAACCTGGTGAGCCAAGAAAACGACGTCGAAGCTGTTGATGAAGCCTAACTAGTAGCTGCGGTTCTGGAGCAAGCTCCTCCGGAGCCTTAAAGCAACCTGGTGACCTTGCCTCGCGCCATGCAGTGGGCACATACCCACGCCTTGGTCCCGCCGACCTTCTTTCCGGCGGGGCTGCGGCGCGGGGCCAGCGTCACCTCAGTAACCATGCTGGTAGCGATGCCGGTGTCGAGCTCGCACTGCCAGCAGGTCACCTGCTCATCCTGATCGAGCGCGGTACGCCGGCCCGCCCGCGGCGTGTCGGCCGGTCGGTCGCCTTCGATGCTGGTCAGATGGGAGCGGTCGCGGAAATCGTCCTTCACGCCCGTCACTATGCCGCAATGCCAGCTTTGGCGAAAGCCTCCTCGTCGAGCCGCCGCAACTGGTCCAGGGTCAGTTCTTCCCCTGCCCAGTTGGTGAAACTGTCTACCTTCATGCCACCCTTCCGGAACAGCGCTGCGCGTGGCGGGCCCAGGGCCTCGTTCTGCGTGCTCGCAGGCTGCTTTCGTAGCCAGCTGTCATAGGTTTCGGTTGCACTGACCTGACCGTTCATGCTGGCGCGCGTCGCCGGCGGCAGTTCATCGATGTCGAACCCGAGCTCGCGCCATGACTTCGTGACTGGCACGCGGATACACCGGCAACCGATGTGCGCCGGCGTCCGCGTCCCCTTACCAAGTTCGAACCTCTGCCCGTCCAGCCCCATGCAGTGCGGACAGGTCCGTGTATCAAGCGTCGAAACCCATTGCTCGGCGGCAATCAGATCGTCGTTGGCCGCGTAGAGCTCGTCGCGGGCCGCCGTGGTCGTGTGGGCGACGGCGGTTCGCACCATGGCTTCAGCACCGCGGCGGCCGATCTGCATGATGCCGTCGGCGTAGTTCAATGCCCGGGTGCCGCGCGCCCGGCGCACGATCTGGTCTACCGTTTCGCCCTGGACGACGCCGAGGCGGATGGCATCGCGCAGCCTGCGTGCCTTGGCGTCCGATAGCTCCGTCACCCATTCCTTGAGCAGGCGGCCCTGAAACGGCCGGGACGTCACGGCCGCCTTGAGCATTTCCGCCGTGGGCGACACGAAGTCCCATGCGATGGGTAGAGCGGACTGGATCAGCCGCTGTTGAAAGCCAACCTCGTACTTGGCGATGGCTAGGAGATCGGACCGAAGCTCTTTGCCAACAGTGACATGGGCGGCCTGGTTGATCTCCCTGATGGCGTCGAGCAGCTTCTGCAGGCGCACTGACGTGAACGAGCCTTTGAGCGTCGCGCCGCGCGAAAGCAGCTTGTCGACAATCTCTGCGTCGGCGCGATCCAGAAGGCCGATGAGGCGCCTCAGTACCCCGGACCCGAGCCGCTGGACCTGCACCTGATGGCGAATTTCCAGATCGCGGATGCGATCATTGACCGCCGACATTGCCGCCCGTCAGGTCTGGGTTGCCGAGTCCTGCTCCCTCAGTCGAAATGAGCTCCTGCTCTTCCTCGAAGGTGCGTTCGGCCGGAACAAGTTCGCCCTTTTTGAAGCGGTCGAACATCGTTTGCTTCGAGTAAGCGCCAGCCTGCCAGCCAGCCACAACGGCGGTGATCTCCTGTGGCGACAGGGTATGATCGAAGAAGTCCGTGTTGGGCGTAACGACGACGCCCTCCGGGTCCTCGCCCATCCATTTCGCGAGATTGCGAAGGGCGCGCTCCAGCCCTTCGGCCGATGTGAGCGCAATGGTTTTGAGTGTCGACGTCTGGTTGCCCAGCCGAAGCTTGATCGCCTCACCCGATTCTGCGGTCCGCTGCGTGTCGGCCAGAAGGTTGGCGCCGAAGATCACGGCGCGGTCGAGGCTATTCTGGATTGCCTTCTCCTGCGCGGCGAGGCCCGGCCCCGAGAACTCCAGGTATCCAGCTTGCGCGCCTTCTGGCAGCAGCCACAACTTGGATGAACCCAGTGTCGTCGGCGCCTGCCCGTTCTTCACCGCCTCCGCCGGGTCGGCAAAGCCATTCGCCCAGGGCGTCGGCTCCGAGGTCATATGCAAGGCGAACGTATAGTCGGCATCGAGACGATAGACCCGCACGGCAAGCTTGCCGAGGCCGTAGAGCGGCACGTCGTCAGGATCCGGGGTCAGGTCGTTGGTGTCGATGAAGACGAACGGCAGCTCATCGAGAGGTCGCCGCTTGCGCGTCGAAGCTTCGACCACCTCAGTCGCAGTCCAGCCCGCGCTGGTCCTCACCCAGACGCGAGCGCCGTACCGTCCGTCCAGCACGAAACACTCGCGATACTGATCGAGCGCCTCCCATTTTCCGGTCGACCGATCGAGCACCGGACGACTTTCGTTGAGCATCAGCCAGTCCGGCCGCTGCTCGGCGTCGGTGTCCCAATTGGTGATCGCTTCGGCCACGTAGCCGGCAAGATACGGCTCACCGCCGGCGGAAATACCAGGCAGGACGCCATAACGCCCCGTCACCATGAGTTCGGTGCAGATGCGCCGATGCAGCGCCTCCAGCGACAGACCGTCGCGCGTCGACCGTTCCCGCAGCGGTTCGAGTGCTGGCGGCAGGACGACATTGGGCGGCTGATCAAGGATGGTGCCAACTGCGCCGCGGACCGTAGGCGCTACGAGCTCGGGGAACTCGGCACGTTGCTTGTATCCATCGTAGGCTGCTTGCCTGAGCTGCACATCTGCAATAGCCCGAGTGCCCGATTTCATGGGCAGGTAGCTCACGCCCTTGGCCTTTATCTCATCTTCACCAGCCATGCAGTCGCGCATGAGGCGCCAGGAGGGGGCAAAGGCATCGTAAGTCGGATGAGTGGCGGTCGGGTCGAAGGCCATCAGTAAAATCCAGTCTCAACCACGGTTGCGGGGCCAGTCTTCGGCTCGATCAGTGCGTTGAACGCTCGGCTAGTGCTGTCGGCGTCATCGTCATGGGTCGCCTCGGGGAAGCCCTCCAAGGCAGTGAACCAGTCATCGTTCCATCGCCCGCGAAGAACGAGCACGTTGCCCGCCTCGGCCTGGGCCGAGAACGGAGAGAAGCGTGTCACCTTGTCGCCGCTCTCCGGCGTTGCCCGCGCAGTGAAGCCGCTCAGTAGCTTAATCAGGTTCGTCACCTGCGACTTGCCCGCCTGGCCGGGGTCTTGCGGAAGCGAGATTTCGGTGTCGCGCCCGTCTTGCTCTGCTGTGTTCTTGATCAGCGTCTCGACCCCGTTTGGCGAGGCCCAGTCTTTCACGTGATGCCCGACCAGGTAGCGACCATCGGGCAGCTTTCCGATCTTCGTGCCCGCCGTGCCGTCCGGATCGTTGCCCTCGGTCTTCGGCGTTGCCGCCAGGTCCCAGCCCCGCATCCAGCGAACACCGGCCGGCACCGCGTCGACGATCTGACACCAGCCACGCTGGAACAGCAGCCCGGCCGCCGGCCTGATCTTCCAGTTGCCGCCTAGGAGCCGCTCGCGTTCCACAGTGGGGAGCGACATGAGGTTGGCGAGGTAGCCTGGATCGGCTGCCATGAGCGCCTTGTTGTCGCTCAGGCGCGCCGGAATGAAGGTGACCGACTTCGGCGGGATCGGCCGCTCGATGCCGTTCTCGTCTGGCGCTGTGTAGCTGGCCAACTCCTGGGGGCTGTCGCCCCAAATGATCTTGTCGCCTATGCGGATGAAGTGGCGCAGGACTCCGGCCCGCTCGATGATCGGCAGGCCCGTCGACTGATCGATCCACCAGGCAATGAACTCGGCGACCCAGCTGTCCGCGTCGGGGTTGCAGGTCGCCCGTATGTAGGGCCGAACGCCGCACATGGAGCGATTGCGGCTGACCATGTACCAGAACCGCCTGGCGGTGAAATGCGTCAGCTCGTCAAAACATTCCAACGGGATCTGCGAGCCCTGCCAGTTGAGCACCGTCTTCTCGTGCTCGAGGTGGGCAAAGCTGACTGAGGCTCCGGACGGAAAGGTCCACGACATGTCCGGCGCACTACGCGGATCGGCCTGCAGCAGTGGATAGATGTTCTCGCTCTCGTCCCAGAGGCCGCCTTCGTTGCGTACCTGGGTGAGGTTGCGACGGAAGAAGACCGCGCCGAAGCCGGGATTGGCTATGTGCCGCAGCGGCTCCATGAGCAATGCCCACGTCTTGCCGCCGCCGGCCGCACCACCGTAGATCGCGATATCCGCCGCCGAGCCAAGGAACTGCGTTTGCGGTCCCGGCTGAGGCCGGATGACTTTCGGGGCGCCCTGCCCTTGCTCAATCCCTCCCATTGCTGGGCAATTCGAAGAAGGTCACCGGAGCGGCTGGGGCCGGCAGGTCTTTGCCATCTTTGCCAGTGAGCTCGCGACGGTTGGAGTAGACATTGCCGACTTCTTCCGCCGCCTGCTTCATCAGCGATGCCGCCAGGACCATGTTGCCCTGAGTCTCGGCCTTCTCCGCCATTCGCTGCAACGCCCGAAGCCGAACCGCGCGATGACTGATCGCGATCTCCGCAGTGTTCTCCAGGAATGCCTTCCGGGTCTCTTCGAAGAGCGCTCGCCACCTGGCTGCCAGCTTTGCTCCAGCCCTCTTGTTGGGGTCGTAGCCTTCGACGGCCTGCCGGGTGATTTCCTCGCCGTATTCCTTCTTGACTGCCGCGACCACAACAGACGGGCTGTCGAAACAGGCTAGGCTCTGGACGATGAACGTCTGAACCGCGACCGGCATGTTGCCTTTTGCCATGGTTGTGTCAGGCTCCGGTCAGGTTTGGAGAAAAGCTCATGGTTGCCAAATGCCCGAAATGCGAGAGCAGCATCACAAATGCAAATCTCGCGGACTTAAATGTCGGGTCTCCGTTCGCTCAGCAATGGAAAGGCATTGCCTACACCTGTCCTAGATGCAGTACGATTCTGAGCGTTGCGATTGATCCTATCGCCATAAAGACCGATATTGTGAAAGAGGTCCTGCGAGGCTTGGGTAAGTCTTAGGCCGCCCTTAGCTGACACGTGCCACACGCCCGGGTAACATCGACCCGGGCGATTTCGGGCCCCGCGTTAGCCGCTGCTACCATTTCCTCGACGTGCGCAGCCGAGTCACCATACCGACGGACCACGCCGACGAACTCCTCCACGTCATGGCCGCGAATGCCATAGATCGGCTTGCCGGTCTGTTTGTTGAACCGCGGGGCGCCGAAGGCATCACGCTCTTGGCCGGCGTGATACAACTCGTGCTCGACCAGGGCCATGAACTCAGCATCGGTGCAGGTCGCGGTGTATTCGGCATCAAAGGTCAGCAGGAAGGTCGGCACCTCTCCGAACCAGTCGAGGAGCTGGCGCTCCATACGCGCCCTTCCCCATTTGCCCATCGGTGGGACGCCCATTTCACATTGACCGACCACACGGCGGCCGGCGCGGCCATTCGGCACGTTGGTCCACAGCGCGCCGATGCTTGCCCAGCGGAGGTGACGATGGTCTTCGTTGAGGAGCACCGCGCCTTCGTTGATGAAAGTCTCACGCGACCAGTCAACCAGGTCCCGCGCAGGGTAAAATACCGGTTCGGCTGGATTGTCGAATATCCCGTCTGGCGGCATCGGCCTCTTCATGCAACGCTCTTATGACCATGGTTTGGGAGGATGGGCATTGATCAAAACAAAAACCGATAACAGTCCGAACAACAGAAAAATGCCTGGCCCGCAATTGGTGGGAATGCCGCGATGTCCATTCTGCAACGTCGTCGATCCGCTGTTAGAGAGGGTTTGGGCTACAGACAAACCCACTGAGCGCTCGGATGGATCTAGGAGTCGATATTGGGGAGCCTACAAGTGCAAAACTTGTGGATCAGTGATGTCCGTCGCGGCAAACTACATCGGCGATTGGTTCGACGTCGAAGATGTTTTTCCCGTGCCGAAGCAGGCTCACGCAGATATCCCTGAGCCAGCCAGGACGTTTTTGCAGCAGGCATATGATACCCTACATGCTCCGGATGCTGCTGCAGTCATGTCAGGCAGCGCTGTCGACGCAATGCTCAAAAAGTTCGACTTGGCCAACGGCAGCCTATACTCACGAATTGACCAAGCCCTTGAGCAGAACATCTTGACGAAAAGCATGGCTGACTGGGCTCATGAGGTGAGACTGGGATCAAACAGGCCGCGCCATGCCGACGCAGATAACCCTCACGTCAAACCGGACGAAGCTCGCCAGTCAGTAGAGTTTGCCGAAGCTCTAGGCCAATTTCTCTTTGTACTGACAGCACGCATTCAGCGTGGCATTGACGCCGCAAGGGCTGCCGAAGCGGGCTAGGCCACTCGCTTCCACCCGAGATTGCCCTGCGTTGCGTCCACCCCACGGGACTTGGTGCGCCCGCTTGGACTGCGCGCGTCTAGGCCTTGTCCGTGTGCCGGGATTGCGGGTCGAAAAAGGAGGCCGCGCCGCCCTGAGGCAACGCGCCAAACGTTGGCCTGCCCGCTAGCAGCGCGCGCCGTACTCGGTCAGGGTGAAGCCGCCCGCCGAGAACAGGTCATGGACGGCGGCACGCTCAGTGAAAGCGCGCTGGCACACAAGATTAGGATCGGCGGCGCCCAGCATGGCGGAGTGTGCGAGGCGGTCGAGGGCCAGGCTTTCGCCGACGGGCAGGAGCAGCGGAATATCGAAGGCATAGGCCGCCATGGCGGCGCCGGTAGCGAAGTAGCCACCAATTGCGAGGCAGGCCGTGGTGACCACGGCAAAGATCGTCGATCGCAGCGAGCGATACATAGGCTTTCCTTTCGAGTGGGATATGCCGGCGTTGCGACCGGCGCGCAGATATAAGAAAATCCGCTTGAGACTCTCTCAGCGGCTTCGAATTGCGCGCATGCAAAAGCTTCGCGCCGATCTGCAATGGATGGCTGGGCTTGCCCGGCACAAGTCTCCAAATCTGGAGCCGCGCTAACGGTCAGCAAGTTCGTCCTAAAAACGCCGCTATGCTGCTTCGGGGACCTCGTCAAGCTCCTCCACCCAGTCCGGAGGAAACTCCACCGGCGATAGCCGGCCGAACACGTTCAAGACGGCACTGATGGTGCCCCTGCCGCTGACGTTGACCACCTCGGCGGGGAACCCAGTGAAGGGCCCGCGCTTCGCCAGGACGTGGCTGCCCACCGGGAAGCGCAGCTTCGTCGTCTCCTTTTTCGTCCGACCGATCTCTTTGCGATGCAGCTTCCCTGCTCGAGTGTCATCGAACGCAAAGTTCTGCTCCGCGTCGCGAACGGCCAAAAGGGCATTGGTCTCGACTTGGTTGAGGGCCTGGGGCCGCCCCTCGGCGCCTAACACGCGCTCGACCCCTTCACAGGCCCGCAGGCGATACCATGCAACCGGTCCATCGACTTCCACGAAGAGGTAGCGCGGAAAGATGCGGAATTCCGTCTCGCGCCAAATCTTCTTCCTTTTGGAGAACTTCTCCACACGCCCCATCGGCGCATAAGCCGAGAAGCCAGCGCGGCGCAGATTGCGCCCCGCCTTCTCCTCGCACTTCACGTTCGTCAGAACAACGTACCATCTCGACATGACTAAAACCCCCATGGGTGTTGAAACCAATGAGGCTGGGGCAGATCGAACTAAGGAACACCGAGGTTCTCGCTCAGTTTGCGCCGCCTATCAAGTCCATCCTGCTTTCGTTGCTCGCTTGTGCGCAGAAAGAGAGAGTGCGACAAAGGCATAGAAATGCGGGCTCAGGACATGCGTAGTATCAGGCTGTTTCTTGCGTTATTTATCGCTGTTGTGATTGCGTTTGGTGGCGGCTCGGCTGTCGCCAGTTTTCAATCGAGCAAGACTTGGTTTGACCACCTCTCGATGGAAGACCGCCTTCTGCTGCAAGGCAAGCTTGTGTTGTTAGGCCTTTACAGCGGCTTGATCGACGGAGAGTTCGGTGCTGGCACATTCCGAGCGCTCGAGACATTCCAGAAGCAGGAATTTGCATTCAGCGATGGGGTGTTGACACCATCCCAGAGTGATTTGCTCGACAAGCAGGCCGCAGCGGTTTTTGGCGCCCTAGGCATGACGGACATCTTCGAGAGCGAGGCGGGCGTGGACATAGTTGTGCCCAAGGCCTTGTTGACTCGAGACATAAAGACACGGTTCGGGAAGCGCTTTACGTCTCCGGATGGTTCACTTTCCATGGAAACCATGCGCAGGGCATTGCCGGGTGCTGGCTTCTCCGCGGCATATGCAAGCGCCAAGGCACCTCGTCCGGGCTTGGTGGTCAAGTATTCCACCTACACCGAAAACCGCTTCGTGATTTCGGGGCTCGAGAACGGAAGCTTCTTCTATCTGATGACCTACAACACTGGCGACACCAGCGTTGGGTACCGCGTCACATGGACAAATCAGCTCGACAAAGTTGGTCCCGTTGTCGCTACGTTTGCTGCGTCGACGTTCTCCCCGAGCCATTCCCGAGAGACCTCTCCTGTTGCCGCTGGCGCGACCGAAACGCCCACCACGCCGGCGCAACCGGAGCCAGCCATCTACTCCGGATCCGGCTTCTTCTTCGCTCCCAGCGGAATGCTGGTGACCAACGCACACGTCGTAAACTCTTGCGCCACTATTGAGGTACCCGGCTACGGCGAGGCCACCGTTCTCAAGGCAGACAAAGAGATTGATCTGGCTGCCCTGCAGCTAAAGTCCGGTCGGAGCCCAGCGTGGGCAACCATCAGGGAGAGCGCGCCGGTCCTGGGTGAAGACGTGATTATGCTCGGCTATCCCCTCGCCGACCTTCTGAATTCATCGCTTAACGTTGGAACCGGAATTGTATCGGCCGAAACGATGGCGAGTGGCGTTCGCGGCTGGTTTACAACCAACACCGGGATTCAGCCTGGAAACAGTGGCGGCCCGATACTTGACGGGTCAGGGCTGGTCGTAGGCGTCGCCGTCGCTAAGGTGAACGACAAGACGCTCATTGCCGAGGCAGGCACAGTCGCACCCAATGTTGGATTTGCCATTAGTTCGCGGGTGCTTTTGGACTTCCTCTCGATCTTCCAACATGGGGCCGAGCCGGGCGGGCAGAAGGACAAACAGCTGCATAGCACGAAGGACCTTGTCAGCGTGGCACGCCGTTACACAGTGCAAATTATCTGTCGCCAGTAGGTTGTGTTCGCGCTCGTTCGACGATGTCCCTGCGAAACGCCCACTGCATGTCCGATGTCGGCGCCTTTTTGCCCATGATTGCCTCGCATGTTCTCCACAGGTCGCGGTCCCGCTCTCGATCCAGCTTGACCATCGCGACGGCCGCCGCCGGGGCTGCGCCTCGCTCAGCCATACCTTCCCATCCGCGATTGGCTATCCAGGTCGAGAGCTTCTTGACGTACCGCCGCTGGTGGTCGACACGCACGCCGCTGACCCGGCACGAGGCGGCGAATGAGTCAGCGAAAACCTGGGCGCCGGTGCGGCATGCCAACTGCTGCAGTGGGTCGAGCTTATCGAACTCTCGCCGGGCTTGCGCTTTGAGGCTATTGGGGTGCTGAGGGAAGACTGACCAGACCTGATCGAAAAGCACGTCGGCATCGTCGCCCCCCGACAGGGGGGTTAGGGGGGTATTTCTAGTCTCTTCTGTATCTGTTGGTTGGTTGCGTTCGACTGCGTTCGCTTGCGTTCGCTCTGGTTCTGTTGCGGTCTTTTCAGTCTTCTTGCGCGCGCGCCATTCCTTCGCTCGCTCACTGGATCCATCCTCTCGCTTCGGCTGGCGCTTCTCCCAACTCGCGAACCTACCGTTCACAATCATGCCTTTGTCAGTCATGGCGGCGATAACCGCGTCGACCCGCTCCGGGTCACAGCCGAAGAAATAGGCTAGGCCCTCAGCGTCGTAGCCATCGATTGAGCCACGGTCATCTGCCTGAGAGGCTCTGTCCATAAGGGCCCACGCGATGGCCACGGCGATGCCGGGCGCCACGTCGGCTCGCCTTGCGATGCCCAGCCATTTGGGGTCGGTGGGCGCGCCGTGCCAAGATCTGAACCAATCCGTCATTTTTCAGCGTCCGAACGATAGCCGACGCTGGCATGCGCGGCGCAGAACGAGCCGCGCGCCACCTTGCAGCCGCAGAAGAGATAGGGCTTGGTGTCGTTGATGGGCCAGGCGCAAAGATCGCGCGTCAGCTCTTCCAGGCTGATCGGCACGGTGCCCGGCAGTGCGTGCCACATCTCCGCTGCGGCAATGGTCGGCTGCGGCTTCTCAACGACCGGGAGCGGCTCTCGCACCACTTTCGGTCTGGGCGGCGGCGAGACGCGCACAACGGTCGGGCGTTGCTTGACGCCTTTGAGGCGGCTCAGCTTGCCGGCCACGGCACTGCGAGTAACGCCGTCCCCCAATTCCCTGGCAATCACCGTCAGGCTCAAGCCGTCGGCCCAGAGGGCGCGGAGGCGCTCGACGCGCCCTTCAGTCCACGTGTCGGAGGTGAAGTGCTTCATTCCGCGGCGACCTCCACCCAGGACAGCAGGCTGTCTTGATCACGAGCAGCCGGAGGCACGTCCTCGTCAGTCTGGGGGAAGACTTTGCAGGCTTCCTTCCAACTAACCCAGCGCACCGGAACTTGTTTAATGGGGCGCTTGTCGCGTTCGAAGATGAACCAGGCGAAGCACATGCCTGCGTTGGACAGCTTCGGCCCGTCATAGCCATGCCGATGCATCATCGGCAGGCGTTCTCCAATCACATGGACTCGGCGAAGACCGACATGCGGAAACCATCGCATCCGTCCTTCGCTTTCCAGAAAGGCGAGACGCAGAAGCAGGGCGACGTAGGGCGCGAATCCGACGGCACGCTCGACATACTCCTCCACCCCGTCAAAGGGCGGATTGGTGACGATGCCGAATGGTTCCTTTGGCGCGTGGACGTCGGCGAGGTTCGAGAAGAAGTCGACCTCGCCGACGCTGTCTGGACACCCCCACCAATGCAAGTCGGTGGCCGCGACCTCAAATCCGCGATTCCGAAGAGGCAAAACGAGAGCACCGTTTCCACAAGACGGTTCCCAAAGGACGCGAGGCACGCGCCTCCCCTCGGCCACGAGAAGAGACGGAAGGGCGGCGAACGGCGACGCATAGAAATCCGGCCCTCGCGTTGCCTTTGACGCAGTTTTGTTGCCGGTGAGCATGGCAGTCATTCTGCCGCCTCCATCAGTTCGCGCCGGCAGTTTGCCTCGGCCAGCAGCTGCACCATGCGCGGCGGCACCGAGTTGCCCACCAGGTGGCCGATTTCGGTCTTGTTGGGCTTGCGCCGCACCTTGCGACCGCGCCCGTCTGTGACCTCGATCTCGTGCTGGAGCGAAGCGGGATCGAATCCATGCGCCCGAGCGGCCTCCAGCGGGTCGAGCATCCGCATGCAGATGTCGGTGATGACCATTGTCTGGCCATCGACCTCGACGGTGACGATGCCGTGCCGGTCATTGACCGTGACGGTGCGCAGCGGCTCGCGCGCGTCGTGATTGTTGTCGCCCGAGCCGTAATAGGTCTGGAGGAACGGCATGATCAGCATGTCATGCCCGCCGCCAGCCGACTGGGCCGGCAGCGGCTCGCGCGCATCATGTTCCTTGCTCGTTCCGCGCAGCGTGGCAATCACCGGCGCGATCTGCGTCACGCCCCGCTCGCCACCCGTCGTCAGCGTAGGCATGGGCTCGCGAATGTCGCTCCCGACTACGCCAGTATAGTGCTTGGCGAGAAAGGCGGAGACGATGGCTTCTTTGCCGCCACCGGCCACCTGCGTACCTGTCGGTTCTTCGATATCCTTGACGCGCGGCGCCTGGCCCTCGCGCTCGCCATAGCCGGTCTGGACCATGGTGGCCGCGACAAGCGCATGCCCCTGCCCGCCCGCCATCACCGTGTTGAGCGGTTCACGCGGATCGAAAGCGACTGCGTTCTCGCTGAACTTCGCCAGATGCACAGCGGAAAGGATGCGGTCCTCCTTCGTGGATGTGGTGCTCAGCGGCTCCCGAACGTCCCTGGGTCCGGTCTGTGCAGCGCGGCCACCTGCGCCCGCCAGAACCGGAGCAAGCACGGCAAGCTCGCCTCGATGCGCGGTCGTCAGCGTCCGCAGTGGATCGTTGATGTCGTGGACACGCACATCGCCAACATGGGTGATCGGCACAATGAACGGATCGTTGGCCTCGATGACTTTCTCGACCACACCGCGCGCGATGCGGCGCTTCGTTGCATCGGCCAGCTCCTTGTCCCGCCCGAAGATCGATCGCATCGGCAACGACCAGTCGATGATGGTGTTGGCTCCGACCCACGGTTTGAGGCCCAGGGCCTTGGCCTTGTCGCGTGGCGCGTGTGTCCGGGACGGCCAATGGATGACGCCGCCGTCGGCACGGCCGACGCCGAACAGCCGTGTGCGGATCGTCGGCACCCCATAGTCGGCGCAGCAAAGGTTCTTGAACTCGAAGCTGTAGCGCAGGCTGTGCATATGCTTGAGCCAAGCGCGCCAGATGCGTCCCTTGTGGCGCGGATCTGGGATCAGCCACTGCTCCGCGACCGGCACCCTCTCGCCCTTGGCAGCGACGCTGCCGTCGAGCCGCAGCACGCGGCCGGTCGCCTTGTCGCGCTTGGCGATCAGCGGCCCCCAAGTCGTGATCTCGCGGACGTTCTCCAGCGTCACCACCTCCGGACGGACGGTGCCGCACCAGCGAGGGATCACCCACGCGAGTGAGCGGCGGCGCTTGCTGACGGGCTTACTGCCCTTCGCGACGCTAAAGTGCGTGCAGTCGGGAGATGCGTGGAGATTGCGCACGCGGCGCCCCTTGGTCGCGTTCTTCGGATCGACCTCGAACACGTCGCAGCGCAGGTGCGTCGTGTGCGGGTGCCGCGTCTCGTGCACGGCGATGGCGAGGGGGTCGTGATTGACGGCGAGGTGCACGTGGAAGCCAGCGTCCTCGAGCCCGTCGCAGCCGCCCCCCATGCCGGCGAACAGCACCACGGTCATGCGGTCATCCAGGTTCCAGGACTGGGAGGGAAGATGCTTGTTCATGCGCGGACGCTCCCGAGCAGGCGCTTCCGCTTCAGGGCGGCGCGCAATTCGTTGATCTTGAGGTTGAAGGCGTCGGGCGACCGGTAGCGCGACCTGCGCTTGATCTTGACCCGGCCGATGCGGCAATGCGGGTCCATGGCTAGACCCTCATCGGCATGATGACGCGGGTCATCGTCTCGTCCTCGTCCATCACGAGGAATGGGCTACTGGCATCGATTTGGCGGAGGGTGACCTTGCCGGTGCAGTGCTTGAGCACGTCGAGCAGATATGTCGCCTTCAAGCCGAAGTCCGCCTTTGCGCCCGGCCAGGTGGTCGATAGCACCACGGACGCGCTGCCATGGTCCGCGTTCTTGGCCTCAACCGCCAGGCGGCCATCGCGCTCGAAGAAGCGGAGCGCATGGGCCGAGAACTTGGAGAAGATGACGCTGACGCGGCGGAGCGCTGCCGTCACCTCAGGGAGGTCGAGCGCATAATCGAACCGCACATCGCTCGCCTTGGGCGTTACGCGGTCGATGTCCGGATACGTGCCGTCGATCAGCTTCGCCCGGATCACCAGGCCCGGCGCAACGAATTCAATCGCGGCACCGTCGGGGACGCGCGCCACACTGTATGCCGTAACGTCCAAGCCGGCCGTGTGCTTTTCGAGCAGGCCGACAACCTTCAAGGGGATGATGCGGCGGGCTGATGACTGCCCCAGCGACTTGCCCTCATAGAGGTTGACGGCCAGACGGTGCCCGTCGGTCGCGGCGAAGCGGCGCCCGGTCGTCCCGATCTCCCAAAGCGCGCCGTTGATGTAGTAGCGAAGGCCATCTGTGCTGATGAACTGCGATACCTTCGCCAGCGACGCGGCGAGCATGCCGTTGGTGAAGCGCTCGATGGTCAGGCCGCGCTCGCCTGGCAAGCTCGGGAAAGCATCTGACGCGAGAACGACGAGATCAAAGGCGGCGCCATCATCGAAGCGCAGATCGAGGTTCTCATCGCCGCGGGGAGAGATCGTCACATTGGACGAGCCGGCGACGCGGGCAATGTCGCCGAGCACCCTCGCATCGACGCAGCCGGACCACGCACCGCCCGCATCTTCCACGTCGACCGTGATGATCACCTCGATTTCAAGGTCTGTGCCGCTGATGATCAGCGTCGTGCCTCGGATTTCGAGCTTCGCGCAGGAGAGGGTGGGATAGGCGTTTCGCCGCTCGGTGACGTAGTTCACCACCTGCAGCGCCTTGGCCAGCGCCCTACCCTCGACGGTTGCGAAGGGCTTGGCAGCATCCCGTAATTCAGAGCGAGCAACATCGTTCGTTGCGAAGGCAACGTTCATCGGTCTGTTCCTTTCATGTTAGGGGAGCCGGGACGGGCAGATGTTCCTTAGTCCGACCTGCCCCGGCCCCATGCGGCGAGCGCCGCTACTCGTCAGTCGGAGCCGTCAGCTCCGGCGCGATCCATTCCGCCAACCCGTTCCCGCGCGAGATCAGCCAGTTGGCGACCACGATACGAAGCCGGGTCGGCAAGAAGCGCCGCCAGCCGAGCTTGACGGGCTTTGCTTCGTTGCAGTTCAAGCGCGGCCTCCTTCCGGGCGATGGCCCGCAGATCTTCGATTTCATAGTGGTCGATCCGTTTGGCTTCCTTGCCGTTCCAGATCGACCGAACGCGACGCTCGGTCCATGCGCGCGGACGTTCACGCAGAACGTCGGGGTTGGCCTGCGCCAGGTGTCGTTCACGACCCTTGAGTGCCTGGAAAGCCTCGCCGATCGCAGCCTTGACGTTGCGGCTCGCCGATACCGGGAAGGCTTCTTGAAGAATTTCAGTCGCTAGAGTGGCGTCAGTCATGGGCGCCTCGTCCTTGGATGACTCGTCCAAGCTCTTGGGTGAGAAAGCCACGTCCTTGTCCTCGCTCGCTGGCATGGTGGGTCCATGCCACGGAGGCGAGATTGGAAGGACGATGCTGATGATGAAGCGACTTGGAGAGACCTTGCCGGGAGCACTCCGAGCGCTTGCGAACGAGATTGAGGAAAGAGCGGGCGCAGCCAGCAGTTGCGAAGAGCGACTGCGCCCGCAGTGCGACCATAGCCAGGGAGTTATCGGCCATGATCGGGAGGAGGAGCGAAACAGAGGCGGTCACGGTAACCACCCCGAAATTTGAAGGGCGATGATCGCCGCCGCGCCACCAAGAAGGACGGCAATCATGAGAAGGCCTGCGAGCGCGTTCTTGATCATGCTGCGACCTCAGCTTCCAGACCCAACATTTCCATGATTTCGGAGACGCGATGCGCAACGCTCGGCAGCTTCATCAGCTTGTTGGCGATGGCCTTGCGCTCATTTGCCGTGAGGGCGCGCGCGGCGAGGTTCCACCGAATGACGTCGGCGAGCGGATCGCTGCCGGCATATTCCGTGACGGGGTATTCAATCCCCAGCTCGCGGGCGATCGTGTAACGGGCCCGACCGTCGAGAACGTCATCGCCGATCTTGACGATGGAGCACTTCACACCGTTGGCGCGGATGTCATCCGACAGTTCGGCTCGGCCCGGCCCCCACAATTCAGGGAAGCAACGGGAGAGCTCATGCCAGCGAACCGGGGCAGTCGGGCAGCGCTCAAGCCAGGTGGCGCCCGGGGCGCGCGGCACTTCACGGCCAGCCGACGAGTTGTTGAGGGGAGCGACACCTGCGGATATGCCACCCCCCTCTCCTGCCAGCGTGCTTGGGGGCTCGGGGCTGGCGGGAATGGAATGGGTGAGGACGGGCGCTGCTCCACCAGCGGCTTCAACATTCCGCCCGTCCTCTGCGGAGGCCTTTTCAGGTTCCGCGCTCTGAACAGCCGTTTCCGGCTGAATTGGGTGCTGGCCTTCGTCGCCCTCCGCGCCAGCGAAAGAGGTGCAGCCCGGAGCATCGACGGAAGTGCTTTGGAGATCGATGGTGTCCGTGCACGACTGCTCAGCCGTTTCCGGCTGGGGTTCGTTGTTTGCACTTTCTGCAAAGAATTCGGTGCCTACGGGTTCGATGATCTCGCCCGTGGCCATATCGATGGTCGCATCGCCAACCGACATGGTGGTACTGGCGCCGGTCGATGCCTGGAGATTGCGCAACGGATCGGACGCATGCGTGTGCGTAGCACGCGGCGTGCCAACTCGACCCTTCGCGCTGTCGTAGGCTTCGAGGTAGAGATCGAAGATAGCCTCGGTCTCGTTGAGCTGATTAGGGTCGCTCGACCGTTTCTCGACATAGACCACCAGCTTGCCGAGCACCGTCTTATCAAAGCCGCTGCCCTTGGCCTCGGCATAGATTTCGCGGATATCGGCATTGATCGCCTTCGCCTCTTCTTTGAGGCGCATGATGCGATCGACGAAGGCAACGATCTGATCCTGGGCGACGCTGTTGTCGGACATCAGAAACTGACCTCCTCGACTTCGGCGGGTACCCGATGATCGTCGCCGTTCCAGAAATCGACCTTGCGACCGCCGAAGTAATTCGCAGCATCATGCTTGCGCTGGCCGTTGCGCCGAACACCGGCGGTCGACTTCGACTGCCCCAACGAACGTCCGTGCTGATTGGCAAAGAACGCGACGCTCCCCGGATGGCCGCCGCTGGCGAGCGCGATCTGCCGCGCCGTCATGCCAAGTTCGATGCCTCCGTCGATCTGTGCCAATCGTTGCTCGGTGTTGGCGCGATACCACCAGCCTTCTCGAAGGGCTCGCGTCATGCCGCGACCTCGCGCTCTGCAAAGAAGTCCGCCGGCTGCACTTGGCCGCCGGTCGCCTCGCAGATTTCCTCGATGATCCCCTTCGTGAGGTTCTCACCGCGGATGTACCTATGAACCTGCGCCCGACTGCGCTTTATGCGCTTCGCAAACGCAGTGACCGTCGTATTGTCGCGGATGTAGGTTTCGAGCTTCATGTAACAATATTTGCTACACATAAAGCAGCGCGTCAAGTCATATGTAACATTTTATGGCATAGTCGAGAGGCCGGCCATGCTCAATAAGTGTCGCATGGCTAATTGGCTCGCACCTTTTCTCGCAGTATCGAAGCTCTCGCAGGAGCAGCTGGCAGATGAACTCGGCGTGTCACGCGCGACGATCAACCGCTTGGCCAATGACCACTCGAAACTCAAGCTTGACCGTGCCCGCGAGATGGCGCGACTTCTCGGTACGACGGTTGAGGCCTTGATGCTGAATGATCCGAGCGCCGGTCAGGACAGCGACCAAGCGGCCGAGATCAGACCTTCCGGTACTGGGCTGGTCCCGGCACATGTCGCCGGCACAGTTGAGGCTGGCGCATGGCGCGAGGTGGACGAGCTGGACCAGTCCGATCTCCAGTGGATTTCGCTTCCGCCCGACCCGCGATTTCCGAATGTCACCCAAGAGGTCTACGAGGTCTCGGGTGACTCGATGAACAGCCTTGAGCCCTTTCCCATTCTGCCGGGATCACGAGTCGTGGCACTTCCCTATGAGGAAATTGCAGGCCGCGTCCCCTTGCGTGACCGCCTGGTGGTTGTGGTGCAGCGGACTCGCGACGGCGGGCATACCCGCGAACTCTCCATCAAGCAGGTTGAGTTCTATGGGGACCGGATCGAGTTTCACCCGCGCTCATCCAACTCCAAACACAAGCCTATCGTGGTCCAGCACGATTCCTGGGCCGACAACGGGATAACTGTGGAGGTGAAGGCAGTAGTGACTCGAACCATGAACGAGCTACCGTTCTAGCTACTGGCCCGAAAACTTCACCCCAGGTCTGGCACTTCACCGTAGGTCGCGATCACGACCGGATCGTCAAAGTCCCCGGTGGTCGCATCCCCCTGACGGGAGAATGCAATGACCGCCGGTCGCGTCGTGGAAATCCTCGCCGCCAACTTCTGGCAATCCTCATATGATCGCGCCATCTTGGGCTCATCTGGCACAAGCGAACCACGCTTGCCTCGTCGATACCCCTGCACGACGTACCAGGTCTCCGATCCGCCCTTTAACTTCGCGACAGGCACCTCTGCCCGATACTCCGGCTCCCTCGCGTCACGCTGCACGGCTCGCCTCCATTATCTTGAAGGCGACGATCTCGGCATAAACGGCTTCGCATTTTGGGCAGCGAAACACCAAGTCGCGCACGAAGGCGCTCTCGATGAGTTCCTCCCCGTCTAGAGGAACCTCGTCGCCAGCCGGAATCGGCAGGTCCTGCTGGTACATCTTCAGGCAGTGGCTGCACCGAACGTGCAGAAGAATTGATCTCGCGTCACACATAAACGCCCCCAATTTGTTCTTGTTATGTTCTCATTGAGACTCGATTTCGACAGCTTGTCGAATCGAATCTGTCGCCCCTATGGCAATTTTCCACATGTAGCAGTTTTTGCTACATCTTGCTTGACAGTGTCGCATTTATTGTTACATTTTTCTCCATCAGATCACCGATGGAGACCGACATGGCCGCCGAAATCACAGTACGAGTTGGAACGGACCGTAGTGGCAAGACGCGCGATCTCATGCTCTTCGTGGCGCTGCCCGATGGTCGCGAGGTCGTTTGCGACCTCTGCGAGTGCAGTTGGGCCGCTGAATACATCAAGGGCCGGACCGGCATCGACGCGACCGAGGCGATTGTTGCTGCCATCGAGCGCGACGCGGTGCCGAGCATCTATCAGCATGTCGACGCCGACGCGCTGAACTTCGCTGCATTCCATCGCGCCCGGCTCGACGCCGAGGCCGGGCTGGTCGCCCTCGACGGCGCGATTGCTGCCATCCCCTCCCTCTTCCCGGTGGAGGCGTAGATGGCACGCGAAGCGAAACATACGCCCGGGCCGTGGGGCTACGAACGCATCACGACCAGCGGCATCGACAAGTTTGCGATCACGGCGCCGCATGCTTGCATGACGGCCAGCAGTCCACTTGCGACTGTGTCGGATGTTTTAGGGGATGGCGAACCGGATGCCCGCCTGATCGCAGCCGCTCCTGAAATGTTGGAAGCGCTACGTGGCCTGCTGAACGGAGACGTTAGAGCAATTGCCCTTGGCGAAGCTGCCATCGCAAAGGCGGAGGGCAAGTGATGGAACGCATCACCATCGCAGCCTACTCGGCCATGCTGCTGGTCGCGGCGACCACGTTCTGCGCCGCCGTCATCGTCGGAGGCTGGAATGGCTTCTGATCGCCTCCCCAGACCGACGCTCCGCGTTCACATCACCGATCGCGGCACCGGCATCCTCGTCAAGGACGAGGCGCCGGCCGAGTTCCCCAAGTCCCTGCCCTGGCGCGAATTCATCGCCATGGCCCTCATCTGCGCCCTCACCGGCTTCGGTGTGTACGTGGCGCTCGCTTTCCGCACTGGAGGTCTGTGATGACCGAAGTCGAATTCAAGGTTCGGCGGCAGACCGAGGCCGCGAAGCTGCTGCTTGTGTCGCTCCACGAAGCTGGAGCGGCTGACGATGAAGAGCTGCGCGCCGATGCAATCGACGGCGAAACCGATCTGAATGAAGCTCTCGCGGCCGCGCTGGCGGAGATCGACGAGCGCGAAATCCTGATCAAAGGCCTTAAGGCCAAGGAAGGGGAATTCGCTGAACGCCGCGACCGCGAGGAGCGAAGCGTCGAGCGCATTCGCACTCTCATCGAACAGGCGTTGCTCACTGCTGAGCTGCCGAGCATGAAGCTGCCGACGGCCACTCTATCGATAGCGCGCCGTAAGCCTGGCGTCGTCGTCACCAACGAAGCGGATATCCCGTCTCGCTTTTGGGTCATCCCCGATCCGCAGCCGAAACTGGACAAGAAGGCCTTGGCCGATGCCTTGGCCGCCAACGAGAACGTGCCAGGCGCGTCCCTGGACAACGGTACCGTGTCCCTCACCATTCGGAGGAAGTAGGCGATGAACGCCATCACTCAGTTTGCCTACACCAGCTCCCAGCTTGCGGTCATCAAGCAATCGGTCGCCAAGGAATGCAACGGCGAGGAGTTCAATCTCTTCATGGAAGCGGCCCGCTCCTACGGGCTCGACCCTTTCCGCCGGCAGATCATTCCTCTGGTGTTCAACAAGGATGCCAAGGACCAGTCTAGGCGCCGCATGTCGATCGTCGTCTCGCGCGACGGCCTGAGGGTCGTTGCGCAGCGGTGCGGTAACTACCGCCCCGCGTCTGAGCCTGCAGAGATCATCTACGACGAAGACCTTAAGGGGCCAACCAACCCCAAGGGCATCGTCATGGCCCGTGTATACCTCTGGCAGCAGGACAAGCGCGGCGACTGGTTCAAGGTCGTTGGCGAGGCCATGTGGGACGAGTTCGCCCCCCTGTCATACCCTGCCGATGCATGGGAGTGGCACGACACTGGGGAAGTCTACGAGGACAGCGGGAAATCGAAGAAAGCCAAGCGCCTAAAACCCGGCGCCCTCCAGGTCCTCGACGGCTCTGGCAACTGGCCGAAGATGCCCGTCGTGATGATCACCAAATGCGCCGAGGCCCAGGCTCTGCGTGCTGGCTGGCCGGAACAGTTCGGCGGCATTTATGCCGAAGAAGAAATGGACCGCGCCAAGGTCATTGACGCGACCGCTACGGAGATCGTCGAGGCCGAGCGCGAAGAACAGCGCATGCGCGCCATTGGCGCAAACGACAGCATCGTCGTCACCTGGGGCGACAACTGGCAGCTCGACAGCGTGCCGGTTGGCCAGTTCTTCGACCGCGCCGCCGAGTTCGTTCAGCAAGAGGAGCCTGCACAGGTTTCCCGTTGGGCCTCGGCTAACCAGGTCGGTCTCCGCCAGTTCTGGGCCAAGCACCCCAGCGATGCCCTTGAGCTCAAAAAGCTCATCGAAGGCAAGACCGCGCCCGTTGCGGCGTAACCCATTCCCACCAGCAAGGGCGGCGGGTCAGCTTAACAAGCGCCGCCGAGTTATTCGATGAGCCCGTCTGAGGATCACGTGAAGGCTGCGGAGCAGGCGTTGAGCGCCATCCGCACGGCCGACGACTACGACCGCTGGCACGACACGTACGCCCATGGTGAGCAGTACGTCGAACTGCCCGACGCCTATGCAGCCCGCATCGAGCAGTTGGCCCAGCGGGGCCGCGAGCGGGCGATGAGCCACACTTTCCCGTTGCTGGCGGGCTGACCCATGAGCGATCGCCAGTCCTTCGTGCTCATCAACGACCATGTGCGGGGCAACGCCATGCGTGCCCTGCGCGACGCGGCGCCGAATAGCCGCGTCACCGTTGCCCCGCCTCAGCGGAGCCTAGACCAAAATGCGAAGCTGCACGCTATCCTGACGGACCTATCGCGGTCGGGCATCGAGTGGGCCGGCGCTCAGCGTACCGTGGATGAATGGAAGGTGCTCATGGTGTCGGGCCACGCCGTCGCCACCGGCGCAAAAGCCGAAGTGGTGCCCGGGATCGAAGGCGAGTTCGTGCCGATCCGCGAGAGCACGGCCAGCATGTCGGTGGCGCGGGCGGCGAGCCTCATCACCTACATTCTCGCCTTCTGCGACATGAACGGTGTCGAGCTGCACGAAACCCGGCGCGGTGGCTTCCTCGATGGCGCGAGGGCGGCCTGATGCCAGCTTATCGCAGCAGTGCCGAGGCCGAAGTGCGTGATGCCGTCGTGGAAAGACTTCGGCTAATCCGCCCCCAAGCCAGGATAATCCACGAAATAAACGTGAGCACCTATGGCCCCAATCGCATTGACGTGCTGGCCGTAAGCCCGGCCGAGATCGTTGCTGTCGAGGTGAAGTCGGCAAGGGACAAACTGGACCGCCTGCCGAGCCAGATCAAAAGCATGATGGGATGCGCCCACCATGTCGTCGCGGCCCTTCACGAGAAATTCCTTGTCGAGCGAGAGACAGGTGTACACGCAGCGCACTACCAGCGCGACGGACGGTACTATTTCCGCGACCTTCCCGAGAACACCGGCATCAGACATCCTGTTCTTGCTTGGATTTTCCCCGAGAAACGTCGGGCAATGAAATCCGTGGTAGAGGGCGGCGTCGACTACACGGCCTACTGGAGCCAGCCCGACCAAACCTACGAGGAAACACTACCAGCCGCAGCCTTGGAAATCCTATGGCGCGATGAGCTCGCCGAGCTTTGCGGGAGCCTCGGTGTTCCCTCGGGGCGCCGCTCGAACATGTCGGACATGGCGCGCGCCCTGCGCTGGCATTGCAGCGGCAAGGAACTGACGAAGGGCATTTGCTCCGCGTTGCGGGCTCGCCGCTGCGTCGAGGCCGACCCTGAAATCGAGGCTGCCGCATGACCCCGCGCCAACGCCTCGAGCCCATCCGTTCCAACAAGTACCTCTCGGCCGCCAAGGGCCAGCCGTGCCAGCTTCGCTTCGCCGGCATCTGCCTCGACCCTTCCGGCCTTGGCCACGAAACCACCGTGTTCGCCCATTTCCGGCACGGCAAGGGTATGGGCCAGAAGGCGCACGACTTCGACGGCGCCGACGCCTGCGCCAATTGCCATCGCTTCCTCGACGAGGGTTGGAGCGGCAAGGTCAGCTACGCCATCGTCCTCGAGACAATGCTGCGAGGCCTGGAGCGCACGCTGGAGAACCGTATCAGGCGCGGCGTGCTGGTGATGCCGATCACCATCGAAACGCCGGCTAGCGCCCGCCCTATCAAGTCGCGCAAGCCCCGCGAGGAGCGCCAGCGCATTCCCAGATCGCAAAACCCATGGCCGCAAGGGAGGAAGATCCCGACGCGGCAGAAGGAGCGGACATCGTGACTAAGCTCATCTCGCCAGACACCATCAGCTTCCGCGCCACCGTCACCGAGGAAGAAATTCGCGAGCGCATGGCCTCTGAGGTGCTGGAGCAGATCGGAGGCCTCGATCCCAACGGCAAGCCGTTCCCGGGCATCAAGGTCAGGGTGAACCGCGGCACGGGGCGCGGCGGCGGCTACACGATCGATGTCTCTGGCCCGGCGCCCGCGCGCATCTACCTGCCGAAAGGTGGCGATTGATGAGTCGCCAGGCCGACGCCATTACCTCCCCCGATCTCCATTCCCTGCTGGATAGGGTGCGCAAGGCGACGGGACCTGATGCGGTGCTCGACGCGGAGATAGCGGTCGCGATCGGCCCTATCGTCATGCGCCAGACCTCATACGGAAGCTACGCCTTTTTCGATCGGCGCCGGGACAACATGTGCTTCCTGTGCAACGTCCGGAGCGCTCCGTTTGACGAGCTAAGCACTTGCCTTTCCGTTCCCTCCTACTCCTCCTCCCTCGACGCCACAGTTGCGCTGATCGAGGAGAAGCTGCCGGGTTGGCAACGCGCAAGCGGCACCTGTGGCGAGCAGGATATGCCATGGGCCTGCCTCACCGAGCCTGACGAGCCGTGCCGGGACTTCTCCGCCGATGCGCCGGACGAAGTGCTCGCCCTTCTCGACGCCCTCCTCCAAGCCCTTATCGAGGTGCACCATGACGAAGCCTGACGATATCCCGCAGGATGTGTGGGAGACGGCGCAGTCCTCTATCGCTGAGGGAATGCGTTCCACGAATATCCCCGAGGCAGTGTCCCGCGCCATCCTCGCCGAGCGTGAGCGCTGCGCGAAAGTGGCTGAGCGTGATGCCGACTGGTCAAAGTTCGGGGAAAGAGACGTCTCCCAATGGGAGGATGGACCCGATGGGGCACGGGACTACCGCCTCGGAATCGCTGCCGGCCGTTCTATTGCCGCTGCCATCAGGAGCCACTCATGAGCACCAACCCCATTAGCGAGAAACTGCTGGCGGAAATGCTGGCCGGGCTGGAAGGCGTGACGCCGGGGCCTTGGTATACGACCGGGGCGCCGTGGTTCTCTGGCAATGATGGCGTGCTGGCTGGCTCCCCAGATGGCAATATCGCCTACCTGATTGCAGACTGCGACGATGGCATGAACCCTCGCAACGAATATGTCGAAGGTCATGGGCCGTTCCCGCTTGGCGACAAGGACGCTGACGCCGCCCACATCGCCCGCTGCGATCCCGACACTATCCGCTCCATCCTCACCGAACTCCGCGACCGTCGCGCTGCCGACAGCCACGCCAACCAGGCCGTGGTGACGGAGGAGGTGCGACAGGCCGCTATCGACGTCGATTTGTGGCTGAAATCGGCTCTGGAATGCCGAGAGTGGGTTTGGGATGGCGATCAACGCGCGGCCGCAGAGGATGCCCGTACGGCCCTCACCGCCGCCCTCTCCCGCGCAGAAGGGCAAGAGCCGGTGGCCTATCTGCACAAGCCCACGGGCAATGTCTTCAAGGCCGCAGAGTTCCGGCCGCTCTTGACCGCTTGGCAACGGCAATTCGCCGATACGCATGCCGCTGAGGAAATAGAGGCAGATTTCCTCCCTCTCTACCGCTCGGCACTGGTCGAGGCTCCCGCGCCGGCCGTGCCTGATGGGTGGAAGCTGGTGCCGGTAGAGCCGACCGAGGCAATGAAAGTGGCTGCGTTCGGCCCCATTATTGAAGGCGGTCGCGGCGGCCCCATCACCAAGGATTTTCTGCGGCAAGAGATTGGCATCGGGACTTTCAAGGCCATGATCGCCGCCGCCCCGCTGCAACCCGTTGCAACGCACCGCCACAAGAAGAGCGGCGGCGAATACGTGCTGCTCGGCATCGGCAAGATGCAGGCGAAGCACTGGGTGGACAAGAAACCGTCCATTGATGCGCTGATGAAAGAACCGCCAGCGTCGGTGCCGCCTCCCTCCGTCGATATGCACCCAGTCGCTATGTACCAGTCCACCGATGACGGATCGCTCTGGGCGCGCCCGATCGAGGAATGGGAGGATGGCCGTTTCGAGGTTCTGGCCGCGCCTTACCAGCCTCTAGTGAGGGGAGAGGGCGAATGAGCTGCGGCTATGAAGGATACGAATTCGGCGGAGGCTATATCGATAGCTGCTGCATTGATGGTTTCTTATGGGATTTGGATAGCTGCGACGAACCCGGTGGTGGGCTGACCCATGGTGGTGACTTCGCCTGCCCCCGCTGCAACACCGGTGCATTCCTTGAGCAGGCCATAGAAGATGCAGAGTCCTGCGGGGTGAGCATGAGAACGCCCTGGTGTGGTGCAGAACAGTGGGAGCGTGCTGTCGCCAAGGCCAGAAAGGAGAACCAGGAAGGCGCAGAGGCATTCCTTGCTTCCCTTAAGCCATTCATAGCTGCCGATTGGCCCGATCGCCAGGCCGTGCACGAGGGTCGAGCAAGCTGGGAAAATACGATCAGTCGCCAATGGCCTTGGGAGCAGGAGGCGCAGGAACAGATAGAGCAGAAGCTCACGCGATCTCGCAAAGAGCCCATGATCTTCTTGCCCAGCGAGATCGAACGCGCGGCTTTCATGGCCCGTTCCGCCCTCAACCCCGAGAGGGCCGAGAAGTGAATCTGACCTACGCGCAGTACGATTTCTTGGAAGCGCTGGAAAACGGATGGAGGCTCAAACCAGCCGACGATGCCGAAGATCGCGTTCGCCAGTTTTGCAGGAAGAACGGTCTTGCGGAGGTGTTGGCGAAGCCACGTCGCTGGAGCATCACCCCCGTCGGCCGCGCTGCCCTCCAAGCCGCGAGGTCCAAGGAATGACCAGCATGCGGGAGAAGATCGCGATGGCGATTCTGGCCAAGGTGCCCCGTGGTTATGGCATGACCAAAGCCGAGGCGTCCGACTACGCCGATGCCGTCCTCGATGCTCTCATGGAGCCTACGCAGGAGATGAATGTGGCCGGCAGTGCCACCAGCGAATTGACTCCAGATGAAGTTCGCCCAAGCACTGCGGCAACCATCTTCCGCGCCATGATCCAAGCCGCGAGGGATGGAGCATGAGCGGGTTGCTCAAGCCGGCCCAAGCTGCCGATGCGCTCGGAATATCTGACCGCCAGCTCCGAGATTTGACGGACGATGGCTCTCTGCCCTTTATCAATGTCGGCAGGGGTGAGAAGCGCCTTTCACGCCGATACGATCCGAACGATATTGAGGCGTTCAAGGTCGCCCGCAGGAGAGTAGAATGTCCGTCTACAAGCGCAACGGCGTCGGCACCTATCGCTACGACTTCGAGGTCGGTGGTAAGCGATTTGTCGGAGATACGGGCGAGACTGACAAGCGCAAAGCCGAAGCAGCTCAAAAGCGCGAGCGGGAGAAAGCCCGAGATCGCCTGAGGGCCGCTGCCGACAAATTCAGCGCTAATATGACCTTCGGCGCTGCTTGCGTGCGCTACATGGAGGAAGTTGGCGAGCACCATAAGAACGCTCTGACAACCCTGTCCAATCTCGAATGGCTCCAGGCTCAACTTGGAGCCAAGACGTTGGTCTCCAACATAGACGACAACAGGGTCTCGTTCGTTGTCGCAAAGCGCCGCCGTGAGTTCCGCAAGGTCGGAAACGATCAGACGCCGAAGACACTCGTCAGCAACGCCACTGTCAACCGGACCTGCACCGAGCAGCTGCGCAAGGTGTTGCGGCGTGCCGAAACGAAGTGGGGATGCGCGGTCGGGGAAATAGATTGGGCTGGCCACATGCTGCCAGAACCGAAAGAGCGCGTTCGCGAAGCTTCAGTCGAAGAGGAAGGTCTGGTTATGGACCAACTGGACCGAGGCTATGATGATGGGGTGTTGTTCGCCGTGCTTACAGGATGCCGTCGCATGGAAATCGTTGGTCTAACATGGCAGTCCGTTGATTTCTTCAACCGCGTGTTCACTGTGATCGGAAAGGGCGAGAAAAGCCGCACGGTGCCCATGAGCAATGCGGTGTTCGACTTGCTCTGGTCTATCAAGGACAACGATCCGCAATGGGTTTTTACCTATGTGGCGGCGCGAACGGACAAGCGAAAGGGCATAGTCCGGGGCATTAGGTATCCGATGACCGACGCTGGGCTCCGAACAGCGGCCAGGCGAGCAGTCAGTGGGGCTGGCATCAAGAACCTGCGGTTCCATGATCTGCGCCACACGGCCGCGACACGTATTCTGAGGAAGTCAAATCTCAGGGTCGTGCAGAACCTGCTCGGGCACGCCGAGCCATCGACCACGGCGAAATATGCTCATGCTATGGTTGAAGACATCCGCGCCGCCATGGATGCAGCAGGCCCCGCCACAATCCCCGCCGACGAGCTGGCTTTTCGTATTAACTCACTGACGAAGCGCGGGAAATCGGGTTAAGGGAGCATGTCCCCCAGACAAATGCGCTACCAGGCTGCGCTACACCCCGACTGCGGGGAGACATAGTGAAACCGGCCTTTGGAAGCAACCCCGATTTTCGCCCCATGGGGACAATCTGTGAGATTCGGCAGGCGTCCGAACGGCCTAAGTCCCAATGCTGCCTTGAAATCTTCAACAAGGCTGTCGAATAGTCATTGGGACGACATCGCGAAGAGGAAAGTTCAATGGGACTGTTCGACGACATCAAGGCCAAGATCTTCGGCGCACCCGCCACGGCCACTCCTGCCCCCAATACCAGCGCTGACGATGCCGCCAAGGCTATCGGAATCGCTGCCGCCAACCGCGTGGCCGCTTCGCTTGCGCCCACACCGACGGCCAATGTTCAGGTCGCACAGGCTGCACCGCCCCCGGCGCCCACGCCTGCTCCGGCTGCCGCCCCTGCTGCGGCACCTGCCGCTCCCTCGGCGCCTGTCGATGTCGCCGCAGTGCTCGATGCTGCCGTGGCCAAGGCCGGACAGAAGCTCGACTGGCGCAAATCGATCGTGGATCTCATGAAGGCGCTCGGGCTGGACAGCGGCCTCGCAGCCCGCAAGCAGCTTGCCGCCGAGCTCGGCTACAAGGGCGATACCGGTGATTCCGCTGCGATGAACATCTGGCTGCACAAGCAGGTTATCCAGAAGCTCAAGGACAATGGCGGCAAGGTGCCGGCCGATCTCCTCTAGCCCGCGCGGCACATGGTAAAGTTTTCGTAAATATGCAAATATCCTCCCGGGTCTCTCTCGGGGGGAATTATGGCATCGCTCAACGTCAAACTGGCGCGCGCCGTCAAGACCAGCGCGATCTACGACCTCGTCACCTGCCTGCCGCTGGCGCTGCCCGGCATTGCCGGTGTCTACCTTTCGGTATTGAATGCGCTCAACGGGGCGATGAGCCTCGGCGGTTCGGTGGGCGAGCTTTCGCCGCTGGCCATGATGTTCATCAATTTTCTCGGCTCGCTGATCTCGATCTGGGCCGTGCTGCGCCTTATCAATCCGAGCTGGGCCAATGGCCTTACCGACGTGGCGGTTCGCACGCTCTTCTCGATCGCGATGCTCAACGCCATCCTCAATGGCGTCCCCGGTCTCGTCGGTGTGCTCTGGGTCTGCGAGCTTGGGCTATTGCTAGCCCAGGCCTATTACCTCCACCGCGTCTGGCAGGCAGAGCACCACGCCGCGACCTCGTTCGGCGCCCACGCTCCCGCCGAATAGAAAAGGCGCTCCCGCATCGCTGCGGAAGCGCCTCACAAGACATCCGTCGGCCGATCAGGCCTCGATATCGACGTCCTTGGTTTCCTTGCCGAGCAGCAATGCGATGAGCGTCAGCACCGACATGGCGGTGAGGTAGATACCCACCCAGAACGGGCTGCCCGCTCCATAGCTCCAGAGCGCCACCGCGATGAACGGGGCCACTGCCGCGCCCAGGATCGAGGACACGTTGTAGGAGATGCCTGAGCCCGTATAGCGGACATTGGCCGGGAACAGTTCGGGCAGCAGCGCGCCCATCGGGCCGAAGGTCATGCCCATGAGCGAGAAGCCGAGGATCAGCCAGGCCATCACGCCGAACGAACCGCCGGCGAGCATCGGCACCCAGACGAGGCCGAAGAGCGCGATGGCGATCGTCACCCAGATCAGGGTGCGGCGACGGCCCCAGCGGTCGGCCCAGGGCCCCGAAACCAGCGTGAAGATGCCGAAGAACACCACGCCCACGATCATCATGAGCACGAACGTGTTGTAGCTGTAGCCGAGCCCCGGCACGCCGGCATCTGCCGCCGCGCGGCCATAGCTGAGCGAGAACGTGGTCATCAGGTAGAAGAGCACGTAGGTCGCCAGCATGTAGAAGGTGCCGAGGATCAGTTCCTTCCAATGGCTGCGGAACACGGCGGCCAGCGGCAGGCGCTTGACTTGGCCGGTCTTCACCGTCTTCTCGAAAGCCGAGCTTTCGACGAGGCTCAGACGCACCCAGAGGCCGACCGCGACCATTACGATCGAAAAGAGGAACGGGATACGCCAACCCCAGTCGAGGAAGGCCAGGGAGGGCCGCGAAGGATCGTCGGACGGCATCATGGCCGCGATGATGAGGAAGAGCCCGTTGGCGATAATGAAGCCGACCGGCGCACCAAGCTGCGGGAAGGTGCCGAAAATGGCGCGCTTGCCCTTGGGCGCGTTCTCGGTCGCAACGAGTGCGGCGCCGCTCCACTCGCCGCCGAGCGCAAAGCCTTGGGCGAGGCGCAGGATCACCAACAGCGCCGGCGCCAGCCAATTGGCCATCGCATAGGTCGGCAGGAGGCCGATGAGGAACGTGGCGATGCCCATGGTGAGCAGCGCGCCCACCAGCGTCACCTTGCGGCCGCGACGGTCGCCAAGATGGCCGAAGAAGATCGCGCCGAGCGGGCGAGCCACCATGGCAGCGCCGAAGACGGCGAACGAGGCCAGGAGCGCCGTGGTTTCATTGCCGGCGGGGAAGAACAGATGAGGAAATACGAGTACGGCCGCGGTCGCGTAGACGTAGAAGTCGTAGAACTCGATAGTCGTGCCGATGAGACTGGCCAGAAGCACGCGCGAACGCGGATTGGCCGGCGCTGCATCGGCAGACGACGCAGCTAAAGAAGACATAAAAGTCGGCTCCGGAAGTACAGGCGCCCTGGAACTCGAAATCGAGGGCTCAAGGCGCGTTACTGCAAGTTTGCCCGCATGTCACGGGGTCGACCTTGTTTACGCTCCGTTCCGAAATTGTAAACGATCGATGAAAGTGAGCCGGATGTCGCCGGAGCGAGCGTTGCCGCGAGGCATCACTCCGCGTCTTCGGTTTCCTTGGGGAGAACAGCCAGCCCGTCCCTGCCCCAATGGCTGAAACGGTCGAGCAGCCGCGCGAAGGTCACGATCTCGTCTTCGCTCCACTTGCCCATGGCCCGCGCCAGCATCTTCCACTTGAGGATGCGGAATTCCTCGGTGAAGGCGTGCCCGGCTTCGGTCAGTTCGAGGCAGATACGGCGTGCATCGGCCTGTGACGCGACCCGGCGGGCATAGCCCTTGTCGACGACCTCCGACACCAGCCGGCTGGCGCGCGAAGGGTCGATAGCGAGCCGCTCGGCCACCAGCCCGACCGTCACTTCGCTCTCGGGTGAGGGATGGCCCCAGTTGGCGATGGCCCCCATCGTATCGAGATGCTGCAAATCCACGTCCGGCCCGAGCGTCGCCACGAGCTTGGCGGCAAATTCGCGTTTGCTGACACCGCGGCGGATGCGCTGCATGGTAACGTCGATTTCAGCGATGGCCTCGGCCGACCGGCGGCCGATACCCTCACGCTCGAAAACCTCGAGGCGCTTGTCGTCGTCGTTGAAATAGCAGGGGCTGCCGGGCTTTTTGGTCGGGTCGTTCATGAACCGCCTATAGCACGTGTATGTGCGCCCAGCAATAATATGCGTTACGCATATATATGTGATTGACACGCATGTGTAGGAGGCAGATAAGTCTGCGCCTACGCAAGGGACACTCGCAAATCATGACTTACATGGCCGCCGCATCCACCCCGCCCGTCCTCTCGCAACGCCGCAAGATCGTCGTCTACCTGGCTGTACTGGCCGGCATGTTCATGGCTTCGCTCGACATGCAGATCATCGCCACCGCGCTGCCGACGATCACCGAGGCGTTGGGCGATCTCGAGCTTTTCGGCTGGGTGGGCGCCGGCTATCTGCTGGTCACGGCGGCGGTTACGCCCTTCTACGGCAAGCTTGGTGATCTCTTCGGGCGCAAGCGCGTCTTCATGGTCGCCATTGCTCTCTTCACCCTGGGCTCGCTCGCCTGTGGCATGGCCTGGTCGATGCAGAGCCTCATAGCAGCCCGCGTGCTCCAGGGTCTTGGCGGCGGCGGCCTCATGACGTCGGCCTTCGCTATCATCGCCGATCTTTTCGAGCCGCGCGAGCGCGCCAAGTATCAGGGCTTCAGCTCCGCCGTCTTCACGCTTTCCGGCCTCATCGGCCCGGTTGCAGGCGGCTTCATCGCGCAGAGCTTTGGCTGGGAGTACATCTTCCTCATCAACCTGCCCGTCGGCGTCCTGGTCATCGCGGTTCTGGCCTTTGCCATGC
The DNA here is from genome assembly GCF_016801025.1 of Paradevosia shaoguanensis. Lineage (GTDB taxonomy): Bacteria > Pseudomonadota > Alphaproteobacteria > Rhizobiales > Devosiaceae > Paradevosia > Paradevosia shaoguanensis. The sequence continues at coordinate 4,372,581 of NZ_CP068983.1, forward strand.
CCTCGTTCAGCCCCAAGCGCAGCCATTCGATCGACTACCTGGGCGGCCTGCTACTCGCCGGTTCAGTCACCGCGCTGGTCTTCTGGGCCGAGGAAGCGCTGGGCGGCAGCTATTCGGGCCCGCTTATCTTCATCCTGCCGATCGTAGTCATCGCCGCCCTCACCGCCTTCGTGATGGTCGAGCGCCGTGCCGCCGAGCCCATCCTGCCGCTCGGCATTCTCAAGAATCGGCAGATTGCGCTCACGCTCGTCATGTCGATTCTGATGGGTGTGGCGACGCTGGGCATGCTCAACTATTTCGCGCTGGCCATGCAGATGATCACCGGCCTGCCGCCGGCCATGGCAGGCCTGCTCTTCCTGCCCTCCTCGGTCGGCTCGCTACTTGCCGCCATCGTCTCGGGCAACATCACTGCCCGTACCGGCCGCTACAAGATCTTCCCGGTCATCGGCATGGCGCTCGGCGTGGCCGCGCTCTACGCCTTCAGCTTCATCAATGCGGAGACTCCCTATTGGGCCATCGGCATCCTGATGTTCTGCTTCTCGATCTGCATGGGCCTGCAGATGCAGACGCTGATGGTCGCGGTGCAGTCCTCCGCGCCCAAGGCCGATGTCGGCGCCGCCACTGGCGCCCTCACACTTTCGCGCATGATCGGCGCATCCCTTGGCCTCGCCGCCAATGGCGGCCTGCTCCACGGCGCCCTGCAGCGCGCCCAGAATGCCTTGCCGGCTGACGTGGTCGCCCAACTCCCTGCACCGCTCCCCGACCTGACGCCCAAGGCCGTCCAGGAACTGCCGCCCGAACTGGGCGCCCGGATGGTCGAAGCCTTCGCCGGTGCCTTCTCCAACGTTCTCTATTTCGGCGCCGGCCTCTTCGCCGTCGGCTTCCTGCTGGCCCTGCTCCTCAAGGACGTGCGTCTGCCGGTGCAGAACAAGAAGACTGAGGAGAATGGTGCAGCCATGCCGGCGGTGGCGGAGTAGGCAGCTCAGCGCCCTCGGCACGGGGCCAACTCCAAAACACGCAAGTGCTTTTCCCCGGCGCAGGCCGGGGGCTAGGCACTCGATACGGGGTCCTGGCCCTCGCTGGGAACAGTCGATCTGAGGATATAGGCAGGCGGGGGCCACCTTCCCGCTGGAAGCAGAAGGAGCGTTGGACTCCCCCCTGCCTAGTTCTCCCGTGCTCGCTCCAGCATCCGCTTGCAGTCGAGCAATTCCCTGAGCACGCCTTCGAGCTTTTCGCGGTCCGCTGCATCCAGCGTCCGGCTGCGCGGCTCGGCAATTACGGCGGGAATGTGCTCGGAATGACCATTGGGAGCCATCTCGATCAGCTCCTCCGATTCGTCCTCGGTGTCGCTCGGAAGCGGCACGAGAGTCTCGAGCGGAGTGCCATCGGCGATCGCGATGACATAGCGGCTGCCATGATCCTTGAGGATGCGCTGCACGCCCTTGATCGTGAACCCCTGATCATAGAGCAGGTGACGTATCCCCTTGAGGAGCAACACGTCTTCGGGACGATAATAGCGTCGACCACCCCCGCGCTTGAGCGGTTTGATGGTCGCAAAGCGCGTCTCCCAGAAGCGCAATACGTGCTGCGGGAGATCAAGCTCCTCTGCGGCTTCCGAGATAGTACGGAAGGCGTCCGGTGATTTTTCCACCTCACGGCCTCCTAGAAAGAACGCTTATTTTCCAGCACGTACCATAGATTTGTTGATCTTGGATTTCAACACGTTGCTGGGTTTGAACACCAGTACCTGCCGAGGCAGGATCGGCACTTCCTCGCCCGTCTTCGGGTTTCGGCCGATCCGCTCGTTCTTGGAACGAACCTGAAACGAGCCAAACGACGAAAGTTTGACGTTCTCCCCCTTCACGAGGGCGTCACCGATGAGGTCTAGAACTCTTTCCACAAGTTCTGCCGACTCGGTCCTGGATAGGCCCACAGCTTCGTAGACTGCTTCAGCCAAATCCGCTCGCGTCACAGTTTTTTGTGCCATTCGCACCCCGCTCCGCCTCTATGGTTCCGGTTAAGCCCCTCCGCCCCCGGCACTTTTAGACTAGCGCTCAGTGCCATGGGCGGTCAACGCGCCTTTTACCAGCGGATCAACGAAGCGCCCCAGGTGAACCCGCCACCCATGGCTTCGAGCATCACGAGGTCGCCCTTCTTGATCCGGCCGTCTTCGGCAGCGACGCTGAGCGCCAGCGGTACCGAGGCGGCGGAGGTATTTGCATGGTGGTCGACGGTCAGCACCACCTTTTCAGGCGGGATGCCAAGCTTGACGCCGGCGCCGTCGATAATGCGCTTGTTGGCCTGGTGTGGGATGAACCAGTCGAGGTCGTCCACCGTCGTGCCCGTCTTGTCGAACACGTCACGCACCACGTCGGTGATGTTGCCGACGGCGTGCTTGAACACCTCTTTGCCTTCCATGCGGATGTGGCCGATGCTCATCGTCGAGGATGGCCCGCCATCCGTGTAGAGCTTGCTCCAGTGGTGCCCGTCCGAGCGCAGGCTCGACGCCAGCACACCGCGGTCGCCGTCTTCACCCAGTTCGAGCACCATGGCGCCCGCACCGTCGCCGAAAAGTACGCAGGTCGTGCGGTCGGTCCAGTCGAGGATGCGCGAAGACGTCTCGGCGCCGATGACCAGCGCGCGCTTGCCCAGCCCGTTCTTCAACTGGCTGTCGGCCGTGGCCACTGCGTAGACGAAGCCGGAGCACACGGCCTGGAGATCGAATGCCGCGCCATGATGCATGCCCAGCTTCTGCTGCACGACCGCAGCGGTGGCAGGGAACGTCATGTCAGGCGTCGTCGTCGCCACGATGACGAGGTCGATGCCGTCGATGGTCAGCTCAGCGGCCTCTAGGGCCCGCTTTGCCGCCGCCACGGCGAGATCCGAGGTCAGTTCGCCCTCGGCGGCGATATGACGCTGCTTGATGCCGGTGCGCTGCTGAATCCATTCGTCGGAGGTGTCCACGAGCTTGGACATCTCGTCGTTGGTCATCACCCGCTCGGGGAGATAGCCGCCAACGCCACGGACTATCGATCGCAACTCACTCACGCAGATTTTCCCTCAGCTTCGAGTTCCGGCTGGCTCTCCACGATAGGTGGGAACCGGGACAGGCCCTCGGAAATCTTATCGATCAGATGGCTGCGCGCCATTTCATAGGCGAGGCCAAGCGCGCTCTTGTAGCCGATCTCGTCGGTACCGCCATGGCTTTTTATGACGATGCCGTTAAGACCCAGGAAAACGCCACCATTGACGGTGCGCGGATCCATCTTGCGGCGCAAGGCCGTCAGCGCCTGCCGCGCGAAGAACGCGCCGACCTTGGACATGAAATTGGCCGTCAGTGCGCCGCGCAGATAGCCGGCCACCTGCCGCGCCGTGCCTTCTGCGGTCTTGAGCACGATATTGCCGGTAAAGCCCTCGGTGACGACGACGTCCACCGTGCCCTTGCCGATATCGTCGCCCTCGACGAACCCGTGATAGAGGAACCCTGCCCCGCTGGCGTGGCTGAGCATGCGCCCGGCGTCCTTGACGGTATCGAGCCCCTTGACCTCTTCGCTACCCACATTGAGCAGGCCCACCGTGGGCAGGTCCTGATCGAAGAGCGAACGCGCCAGAGCAGAGCCCAGCACGGCAAAATCTACAAGCTGCTTGGCGTCCCCGCCCACCGTCGCGCCGACATCGAGCACCACGATATCCGAGCGCAGCGTCGGCCAGATGGCCGCAATGGCCGGGCGTGAAATGCCTTCCATCGGCCGGAGGCAGAAGGTGGCCATGGCCATGAGCGCGCCGGTATTGCCGCCGGAAATCGCCACATCGGCCTCGCCGTCCTTCACCGATTGCAGGGCGGCCCACATCGAGGAATTGCCCCTGCCCTTGCGCAGGGCCTGGCTGGGCTTCTCGTCCATGGCGATGACGGTTTCGCTGTGACGGACTTCGGAGACGGGCTTGAGTTCAGGGAATTGCTCGAGCAAGGGCTCGATAGCTTCCTTGCGCCCATGGAAGATGAAGCTGGTGTTCTTGCGCTCCTTCAGGGCAAGAGCCGCTCCATGGATGGCCACGCGCGGACCGATGTCGCCACCCATGGCGTCCACGGAGATTCTGATTCTATCGTTCATATCGCCCTTTAATGCGGCCTGCGGCAGCGTGGCGCCAAGATATCCAATCACGGAGTCGGCGCAAGTCCCGCGGAGACCCGCAGTCTAGCTCTTATCGCCGCTGTCTCGAAGAGATTTGAGGCTGGAGAATGGCGAATCCGGTTCATCGTCCGGATCCTGCGCAATATCGGCGACGCTCGCGCCGGGTGCGCGCGGATAGGGATCGATCGCCAAAGACAGTGTTTCCACAATCAATTCGGTGAGATCGACCTCGGGACCCTCGAAATAATCGGGGGCGTCCTCTTCTTCCATGTCGATAAAGACCTCGGCGCCGGGCGCATGCTGCTTTTCGCGACCGGGCAGGAAGACGCGGTCGATCGGCTCGTCGATGTCCTGCGTTACCGGCACGAAGCTGACGACGCAGGGCTGCACGACTCGCGCCTGAAGCCGGCCGAGTACCCTGATGCCGCCGCGGAACGGGGCGACGTTGAGACTCACATCGAGCTTTTCGAGATCGCTGATACGCAGCCGCTCCGTGAGTGCGGCACGCTGCTCCGCATTGGCGGAAAGCTTGAGGTCCCTGCCTTCCGGCGGGAGGTGGTCGATGCGGACGGAGGCGTCGAGCGCACTGTCTTCGGGTCGCTTGGTCATGCGTTGAGCTCCATCGTCACATTCCCCGCCATGATCGCTTCGATCGACTGGCCGCCGAGGAGGTCGGATTGCGCCACCATGTATTCGGAGAGTTTTCGCACCGGCGGATTATCGACTTCCGCATAGACATTGCGGGAAAGCACGTCGTCCAGTGCCTGCATGTTCAGGCTATCCATGGCCGCGTTGACCGCTGCCAGCAAGCCGAAGAACTGATTGCCCATCTTCTGGATGCGCTTGGCGATCGAGAGGTCGCCCACGCCCATTTCACGCAGCGAGCGATCCATATCCTTAAAGAAGAGGTCGAAGACCGCCTGGGAGAATTCCTTGACCTTGCGATCATCCGAGCGCAGGCGCCGGAAGAGCAGCGCCATATGCAGGCTGATCATGTCGAAACGGCCCGTGACCGTGTCGGGAACGCCCCACTCGGCGTAGAAAACCGGTTGCCGGGATTGCGCCACAATGGCGTTATAGACGGCATAAACCGGCGCGGTATCAGTGTTTTTTCTGAACAGGGACAGGATCATGGCTACGCTCGGCGTCGTGACCGGTCGGCAGAGAGCCAGCTTGCAGTACGAAGCATTGGCGGCTAAACATTCCGGCGGCCTTAGTGTGGGCTTATCAAGCCCTGTCGCGAGCCTATAGTCGAGTGCCATCGGGAAAGTCAAATTCATGCCGTTGAAACGCCTAGCTCCGCTCGCCGCTGCCCTGGTCCTGGGTGTTGGCCTTGCCGCCTGCTCGACCGGCGGCGGTCTCATCGTCAACAAGACCGAAGGCTACGAGATTTCGGACGATGCGTTGCTGCAGATTCGTCCCGGCCAGAGCATGGAACTGGTGAACACCGTTCTCGGCTCGCCGCAGACTACCAGCACCTTCGGTGGCGAAACGGCCTATTATTACGTCGAGACCAAGCTGGCGACGACCGCGATGGGCCTGAGCTCCATCAAGGAACGGCGCGTGCTGGCCATCTATTTCGACAAGAACAAGAAGGTGAAGGACAAGGCCCTCTACGGCGCCAAGGACGGCAAGGCCGTCACCATCGAATCGCGCCGTACGCCGTCGTTCGGTGAGGACAAGACCTTCATCGAGTCGATCCTGTCGTCGCTGTAAGCCAACAGCGCGCACCACGAGATTATCGGACGCTCTCCCCATGGGAGGGCGTCTTTTCTTTGTTTCGACTTGGGGGGTAGAGGCTCCCCGGGCTTCGCCGAAGAAGAAACATTTGTGGAAGTTGTCAGCAGGGCTGCGCGGATAGCGCGCCTCCACCCTTACGCGTTCGGATGGCCGCTTTCGCGTATGATACGGTCCAGTACGCCGTTCACCAGACCGGTCGCATCGTCCTCGTAGAACGCCTTGGCGATATCCACGTATTCGCTGATCACCACGCGGGCCGGAATATCCTGCCGCCGCAGCAATTCCCATGCGGCGGCGCGAAGAATCGCCCGGAGCGTCGCGTCGACGCGCGTTACCGGCCAGTCGTCCGTCAGGGCATTGTCGATAGCCGGGTCGAGTTCACGCTGGAACTTCACGACGCCGCGCAGAATCTGGCGGAAGAAATCGGCATCGGCCGGGAGGTATTGCTCGCCCTCGATCTCGCGGCCGCCCAGGTGCTGTGCGTTGAACTGATCGAGCGTGTCTTCCAGGGTCTGGCGGCCCACATCCATCTGATAGAGAGCCTGCACGGCGGCAAGGCGGGCAGCGCCGCGCTGGTTTGCCGGGCGTTCGCCATTTTCGCCGCGTTTGGAAGGTTGCGCCACGAGAGGTAGTCCTTAGAAAACTGGAAGAAGCGCGGTTCCGCCCGCGCTGCAACGATTTGGGAGGTTATCGTCCATCCCCTGCCCGCCGGTCAACATCCGTCAAACCGGCAGCAGGTATGCGATTAGTCGTCATCGGCCTCATGCCGCGGGCTCTTGCCGTTGCCGAGTTCGGCAAGGAAGGAGCGGAAGTCGTCGGCCGCCGAGAAGTTCTTGTAGACCGAGGCGAAGCGGACGAAGGCGACGTCGTCGAGGCCCTTGAGCCCCTCCATCACATATTCGCCGATCTGGTCGGAGGTGACTTCCACATCGCCCAGGCTCTCGAGCTGGCGGACGATGCCGGAGATCATGCGTTCGATGCGTTCGGGTTCGACCGCGCGCTTGCGCAGGGCCGTGTAGACCGACCGCGAGAGTTTCTCGCGGTCGAACGGCACCTTACGGCCCGATTTCTTGACCACCACGAGGTCGCGCAATTGCACGCGCTCGAAGGTGGTGAAGCGGCCGCCGCAGGCATTGCAGATGCGACGGCGCCGGATTGCACTCGAATCCTCGGTCGGCCGGCTGTCCTTGACCTGTGTATCTTCGTTGCCGCAGTAAGGACAGCGCATGGTTTACTGACCGTAGATCGGGAAAGCGTCGGTGAGCTTCTTGACCTTGTCGCGGACACTGGCCTCGACAGCGCCGTTATTGTCCTCGCCGTTGAGAGCAAGGCCATCGAGCACTTCGACCATCAGTTCGCCCACGAGCTGGAATTCCGGCTCGCGGAAGCCGCGCGAGGTCGCCGCCGGGGTGCCGACGCGGATACCCGAGGTGATCGCCGGCTTTTCCGGGTCGAACGGCACGGCGTTCTTGTTGCAGGTGATGTGGGCGCGCTCAAGAGCCTTCTCGGCAGCCTTGCCGGTGAGCTTCTTGGGGCGCAGGTCCACCAGCATCAGGTGATTGTCGGTGCCGCCGGTGACGATGTCGAGGCCGCCACGCACCAGCGTCTCGGCCAGCACCTTGGCATTGGCCACGACCTGGCGCGCATAGAGCTTGAACTCGCCCGTCTGCGCTTCTTTGAAGGCCACGGCCTTGGCCGCGATGACATGCATCAGCGGGCCGCCCTGGATGCCGGGGAAGATCGCCGAATTGATCTTCTTGGCGATATCCTCGTTGTTGGTCATGATCATGCCGCCACGGGGGCCGCGCAGCGTCTTGTGCGTGGTGGTGGTAGCGATATGAGCGTGGGGGAACGGGCTCGGATAGACGCCGCCGGCCACGAGGCCCGCAACGTGGGCCATGTCGACCATCAGCAGCGCGCCGATCTCGTCGGCCACGGCGCGGAACGCCGCCCAATCCATGACGCGCGAATAGGCCGAGAAGCCGGCCACGATGAGCTTGGGACGGTGCTGGAGCGCCAGGGCGCGCATCTCGTCCATGTCGACGCGCCCGTCCTGCTTGCGCACGCCGTACTGGATGGCGTTGAACCACTTGCCGGACTGGTTCGGCTTGGCGCCGTGGGTCAGGTGGCCGCCGCCATCGAGCGACATGCCGAGGATGGTGTCGCCCGGCTGCAGCAGCGCCTGGTAGACGCCCTGGTTGGCCTGTGAACCCGAATTGGGCTGCACGTTGACGAATTCGCAGCCGAAGAGGTCCTTGGCGCGCGCGATGGCCAGGTTTTCGGCGATATCGACGAACTCGCAACCGCCGTAATAGCGCTTACCCGGATAACCTTCCGCGTACTTGTTGGTCATGATCGAGCCCTGGGCTTCGAGTACGGCCTTGGAGACGATGTTCTCGGACGCGATCAGTTCGATCTCGTTCTGCTGACGACCGAGCTCCTGCTTGATGGCCTGGGCGATCTCGGGATCGGTCTGGGCCAGCGAGTCAGTGAAGAAATGCGGAAAGAGCGGAAGTGACGTGGCAGCGCTCATTGGCGTTCCCCGGGAAGGTTGAAAGGTGTCGTGTTTCGCTGACGCGCGTCGTTTACCACATCGGGGGTGACGATTCCAAGCCGCCGACTACCCGTTGAGGTGCCAATTGTGACGCAACCGATGCCGATGGCTTTCGTTGAGGGTGTGACAAGACGCTTGCCACGGAGAAAACAAATGAAACCAGTCATCGCAAGCATAGCTGTCGCCTTGGCGACCGCCTCGATGGCGCTCGTTTCTGCAACGCCGGTGGCCGCCCAGGGTTATGGCGACCGTTACCGGTACGTGCAGCGGTATTGCGACCGCTTCCCCAATGATCCGGACTGCTACGACTTTGGCCGCCAGGGCCATCGCTGGGACAATCGCCGCTACAACCAGTGGTATTACTCCCACTACAATAACGGCGCCGATGCCGCCATCGCCGGTATCTTCGGTCTCGTAGCCGGTGCGATCGCCAGTGGCGCATTCAACTCGCGCAAGCCTGTGGTCAGCAGCGGCCACGTGCAGCGTTGCTCGGCCCGCTTCAAATCCTACGATCCGCGTAGCGACACCTATCTCGGCTACGACGGCCGCCGCCATGCCTGCAACCTTTAGGACGGGGTGCAGGTGACGAGGGAGAGCCGCTCAAGGGCGGCTCTCTTGGTTTTTGTACGTTAGGCGCCCTGCGCCACGCCATTTCCACATAACCATCCCCACCCCTTACTTCCCCGGCTCTGCGCCCGGGGAAGTTTCGTGGTTGGGGTGAGATCACGGGGCACCTCACCGCCCCCGCCTCTCCTCCCGCCAGACCTCCCACCGGCGCCTTAACCGCGCGTGGCTCCATCCATGCCGCTCCTGCAGCATTTCCATCCCGACCACCCGATCCGTCCGAAAGTGCCGAAAATCCTCGCGTAGCTCACACCACGCGACCAGAAGGCTGGTCGCCTCCGAGTAACCCAGCACCACCGGCCATACCGTCCGCTCGCTCTCCTCACCCGTCTCGGTCCGGTAGCGCAGCCGCAGTTTTTGCCCGTTCCGGATCGCCATGCGGATAGGCGTCGTATCCAGCCGCTCTCCTTGCGCATCCACAGGCTTCACGCCCACGCTCGGCACTTCGATGAACGGGCGCAGATGCTCGGGTACGACGGCCGCGATCTTGGCGATGACATCGCGCGCCGCAGTTGAGAGCGCCTTGTCGGAACGATCCGCAACCCATTGAGCGCCCAGCACAATCGCTTCGACCTCGTCGGCGCTAAGCATCAGCGGCGGCATGTCGTAGCCGGCATCCAACACATAGCCGAAACCGGCCTCACCCTGTATCGGCACGCGCTGCCCGATGAGGTCGGCGATGTCGCGATAAACGGTGCGCTTGGAAACCTCCAGTTCCTCGGCAATCGCCGCAGCCGTGATCGGCCGCGTCGAGCGGCGCAACACCTGGATGATCTGGAACAATCGATCGGCTCGACGCATCTGCTGACTCCTGCTGCCACAATGCTGGCAGCAGCCATTAGCGACAAGGCTCCATCAACGCCGCGCTTCGTGGCCCTCGAAAGGAACCCTCATGAAATTCGCTTCAGTGCGCCTCGTCGCCGCCGACATCAAAGCCGTCGTCGCCTTCTACGAGACCGTCACAGGCAAGAAAGCCGAATGGCTCGCGCCCGTCTTCGCCGAGATCGTTACACCGTCGGCCACCCTCGCCTTCGGCTCGGCCGAAATCGTCGCGTTGTTCAAGGAAGGCAGTGCCGAACCTGCTGCCAATCGCAGCGCCATCATCGAAATCCAGGTCGATGACGTCGAAGCCGAATATGACCGGCTCAAGGATCGGGTGGAGGTGGTGATGCCGCCCAAGCTCATGCCCTGGGGCAACCTGGCCACCCAGTTCCGCGATCCGGAAGGCACGCTGGTGAGCCTTTACACCCCGGCCACCGACGCGGCGCGGCAGCGGTTCGGCAATCGCTAGTACGGTCAGAACAGCCGCTGCGGGGCGGCACCGCCCTGCCCTTCGCCCTCGGCCAGCCTGCGTTTGAGCTTGGCCATGGCAAGCGCCTGCATCTGGTAGCGGCTGGCGGTGACGGGCGTGATGACGATGACTTCGATCTTGGTGTCCGCGTCGATCGCGGACACCCGCATCTGCTGGCCGATCTGGGTGAACTCGAAGAGAACTTCGCGTTCGCCCATCTTTGTCAGCCCTGCTCGAACGTGGTGCGGCCTTCGGCGTCGAAATTGTAGACGTCGTCGCGGAAGCTGACCGTGCCCTGGCGATTGGCCCAGGCGGTGATGTAGGTGGTATGAACCGGGGTCGGGTTCTTCACCTTGACGTCGAGGCGCTCGTTGGACGCAAACGTCTGCTGGACGCGACCCACATCCCAGTCGCCATTGCTCTGGAGCAGCCAGGCCACCAGCGAATCCACCTCGTTGATGCGCATGCAGCCCGAGGAGTGGAAGCGCGCATTCTCGCCGAACAGCGACTTGGTGGGCGTGTCGTGCATGTAGACGTCGTAGGGGTTCGGGAAGTTGATCTTCACGTGACCCATCGAGTTCTCGGCGCCCGGTTCCTGGCGGAACATGTAGTTGACGGCTTCGTTGGTCGACCAGTTGATATCGGTCGGCTGCAGCTCGTTACCCTTGCCGTCGTAGATGTGGATGCGGAACTTGGTCAGGTATTCCGGATCTTCATTCATGTACTTGATCAAGTCCTTCTGGATGATGGACTTGGGCACGTGCCAGTACGGGTTGAAATTGATCTGGTGCACCTTGGAGTGCAGGATCGGCGTCTGACGGTCGATACGGCCGACGACCGCGACGTGGCGCTGGGCCACCGCACTGTTTTCGATCGCTTCTGCCGAAGCCGCCGGCACGTTCACGACCAGGTAGCGGTCGGTGAGCGTCTGGCTGATGTTCTGCACGCGGGTGAGGTTGAGGCGCAGCTGGTTGAGGCGCGTCTCGGCCGGCACGGCCATGGCGTAGAAGGTCGGCTCGTCCACCTGGCCGGTGACGATAAGGCCGTGGCGCGCCTGGAAATTGCGGACCGCCTGGTCGGTCTGGGCATCGAACATGTCGTCGATGCGCTCTGCCGGCGGCAGGTCGCCAGAGGACATGAGGCGGCGCTTGAGGGCGACGACCGAGCGGCGGCCATTGCCGAGCGTCAGGCCGAAGACTTCCTTGGGCACCTGTTCCCAGCCACCGGCCGCGACGAACGGCTCGTACTGCGCAATGGCCTGCTGGAGATTATAGGCGGTATCGACCGACAGGATCGGCTCGTTGGTCTCGATCGCGGCGTTGGCCGCGGCGGTGTTGCTGTTCCGGTCGGTATCGCGCAGCACGCGGTTCCGGCTGAACATGTCCCAGATGGAGTCGCCCTCCTGAGCCCTGGCCACCGCGGGTAGCGCGGCGACTGCACCGGCAGCCGCCATGGAGCGAAGAAGAGTACGCCGAGAAAGCCGCATCAATTCACCTGCATCGAAGTCGAAAGAGTCGCCAAAGCAAAGCACACGATCATTTACTATCGCCTTACCATCCTGTCGGCACGCCGAACAACGGCGCTCAAACAGCTGTGAACCGACGTCCGGGCCGATACGCAGGCGAACGCGACGAATGACTGCTACTTTGCGTGTAAGCCAGCTAGATACGGGAATTTGAGGCGCAAATAAGAAACGCCGGCATCAGGTGCCGGCGTTTCTTGGTCGGTGTGGCGCGAATGCCACAGTGCTCGAGTTAGAGCTTGTAGAGGATCTGGTCGACCCAGAAGCGCTCGAGGCGAGCCAGGGCCTTGTTGAGGCCGTCGAATTCGCCGTCGCCCAGGCCGCCGACCTTCTCGATCGACTTCAGGTGGCGATCATAGAGCTCGTCGATCACCTCGGCCACTTCCTCGCCCTTGGGGGTGAGGCGGATACGGACCGAACGGCGGTCGGCGCGGGAACGCTCCTGGTAGATATAGCCGGTCTCGACGAGCTTCTTGAGGTTGTAGGAAACGTTCGAGCCCAGGTAGTAACCGCGCGACCGCAGCTCGCCGGCCGTCATCTCGGCATCGCCGATGTTGAACATCAGCAGGGCCTGCACCGGGTTGATATCGTCCCAGCCCATACGGTCGAACTCGTCCTTGATCAGGTCGAGCAGGCGGCGGTGCAGGCGTTCGACCCGTGACACGGCTTCGAGGTAGAGGGGCTTCAGGCTTTCTGCCTTGCCGGGATGTTCAATTGCCTCAGCGGCGTTCGACTTGGTTACCATTGTTGGCCTCTCTGCTAAATTTTGCGCGATTTGTTCGCGTCTCAGTAGGGCCAAATTACAGGGGCCCGAATAAGATCGCCTTAAGCCGCACACTTAATGGCATCTTACTGGAAATGTTCGGGAATTTGGCTGAATCAAAGGTTACACTGCACAACACAATTGTAACCTGAATGAAGCCTAAACGGCTTCCGTCAGTCGTGGATCGCGGCCCGCCTGGTGCGGAAAGCGATGAGGAAAACCAGTAGCATAGCGATGAGGATGACGAGGCGCACGATGAAGCCGAAAAGGCTCATCTGCACGTTCGGGCTGCCTGAAAGGTAGAGGCCGAGCTCAAGAACGGTCACCCCGGTCAGCAGCACGTTGCCCCAATTGGCGCGGATCCAGATGCCGACCGCGGCAAAGAGATGCGCCACGGTAAAGACGCCCAGATAGATGAAGGCGCTCATACCCATCATGTCGATGGGGCTGGTCGTCCCCATCGAGACGCCGAGAAGGCGCGAGGCGTCGGAGAGGCCGAGGAAGAGCGTCACCAGCGCGATGGCGCGCAGCGCTATGGCGATCCACTCGGTGGGTATCTGCATCGGCCTGGCTCCCAACAAATCGTGTCCGGTCTAGCGTGCGCCTCGGTTGCGGGCAAGGCGCGCGGGCTGATAGAGAACCGCATCACGGCAAATTGGAGACCTTTCATGTCCGACTACTGGCCCAAACACGACATGGAGTTCCTCGCCGGGCGCAGGCTGCGCCGGACGCGGGCTTCGGCCTGGAGCCGGAACCTGGTGCGCGAGACGGTGCTCACACCCTCCGATTTCATCTGGCCGCTCTTCATCATCGATGGCCAGAACGAGCGCACTCAAATCAAGACCATGCCGGGCGTCGAGCGCCTGAGCGTCGATCTCGCCGTCGAGGCCGCCCGCCAGGCTGCCGCCGAAGGCATCCCTGCCCTCGCGCTCTTCCCCAATACGCAGGACGATCGCCGCAGCGAGAATGCCGAAGAGGCCTATAATCCCGACAACCTGATGTGCCGCGCGCTCAGCGCCATCAAGGAAGCCGTGCCCGAGATCGGTCTCATCGCCGACGTGGCGCTCGATGAATATTCCAGCGACGGCCAGGACGGTCTGGTGCGTGACGGCAGGATTCTCAACGACGAGACCGTGCATGTCATGATCCGCTCAGCCCTCGTCCAGGCCAAGGCCGGCGCCGACATCATCGCTCCGTCCGACATGATGGATGGCCGCGTGGGCGCCTTGCGCGCCGTTCTCGATGCCGAGGGCTTCGAGGACACGCAGATCATGTCCTACGCTGCCAAGTACGCCTCGGCCTATTACGGCCCCTTCCGCGAGGCGGTGGGCTCAGGCTCGCGCCTCAAGGGCGACAAGCGCACCTACCAGATGGATTATGCCAATTCCGACGAGGCGCTGCGTGAAGTCGCGCAGGATCTGGAAGAGGGCGCCGACTCGGTGATGGTCAAGCCGGGCATGCCCTATCTCGATATCGTTCGCCGCGTGCGCGAAGAGTTCAACGTACCGGTCTTCGTCTACCAGGTGTCGGGCGAGTACGCCATGCTCGAATTCGCGGCCGCCGCCGGCGCCATCAACCGCGACGCTTCGATCCTCGAAAGTCTCTATGCCTTCAAGCGCGCAGGCGCGAGCGGCATCCTCACCTATTACGCGCTCGAAATGGCCCGCAAACTCAACGCCTAGGCGCGGGCCCCGTCGAACCACGCACAAGGAGCCGCACCGGCATTCGTTCCGTTCCGGCGGGCGGCGCGGCTCCCAGGATCATATCCACGGCCTTGCGCCCGATCTCGGCCAGCGGCTGGGCGATCGTCGTCAGCGGCGGATTGGACATGGCGCCCTCTGGCACCCCGTCGAACCCGATCACCGACACCTCGTCCGGCACGCGAATACCCTTCGCCTGCAGCCACTCAAGCGCCAGCATGGCAGCAAGGTCCGACATGCAGAGCAGCGCGGTCGGCGGCTCCGGTGCTCCGAACAGCTGCTCCATGGCTTCGTTGACGGTCTTCCGGTCGCCCCGCGTCTCGATCAGCGGCACCTCGTCCTCGCCGATGCCGCTCTGCGCCAGCACAGCGTAGTAACCAAGCGCACGGTCGCGCGTATCGCCATAGCTTGCCGCACGCACGTCCACCGGCTTTCGCCGCCCGCTCCCCTTCTCATTGAAGGGCAATCCGAGAATCGCGAACCGCCTGTGCCCGAGTTCGATGAGGTGCTCGGCCGCCAGCCGCGCCCCGGCAAGGTTGTCGATGGTGATCGCCGCCACCGACTCATAGCCGTCCGGCGGATTGATCGCGACGAACGGCAATTGCCGCTCCTGCGACAGCTCCACCAGCTTGTCCGCGCCCTCGAGGCAAAAGAGGATGAACCCGTCCACCAGCGCGCTCTGGATATTCCAGGCCAGCGCTTCCTCGCTTTGGGCGGAAACCAGCGCGATGCCCGCCCCGCGTGCCTGCGCCTCCTCCGAGATCGCGGCCATCACCGTCCGCGCGAACGGGTCCTCAAAGAAATAGGATAGCGGCTCGTTGGCGCCGATGCCGATGGCATTGACCTTCCCTGCCCGCAGCAGCCGCCCTTTCGGGTTCGGCCCGCCATAGCCGATCTTCTTGGCAGCGGCCAAAACCTTCTCGCGCACTTCCTCGCGCACGACGTCCGGCCGGTTGAACACATTGGACGCCGTCCCCTGGGAAACCCCGGCGGCCTTGGCGACATCGGCAAGCTTGGCGGTCTTTTCGCTCATGCGTTCCCAGTATCACAATTCTTGAACCGTTTCAAAATTCGATTGACTGCCTCTTTGTATCGGTTCAATTTTGAATCGTTTCAACCAACGGAGGCTCAAATGACCAGCCTCGCCCATGACATTACCGCCTTCCTCGAAGCCGAAAAACCCGCCCGGCGCCCCTGGACACCCCGGGCGCTCGCCTACCTGCGCCGCCGATATGCCGAGCATGTCGCTCGCCAGGCCCTGGCCCGCCGCGACCCGCGGCTTCTGGCCGATGTCGGATACGAATCCGACCCGGTTCTCGGCGAAATCCGCCGTACCGTGCCCGATCCGTCCTCCCTCACCCCTGCGGTGAGGGACCGAGAGCGCAGCTGAGTCGCAGGCTTTCAACGGTTCCAGGGCACAATTTTGTGCCCGCGCTCTTGCAC
Organism: Paradevosia shaoguanensis; assembly: GCF_016801025.1. GTDB lineage: Bacteria > Pseudomonadota > Alphaproteobacteria > Rhizobiales > Devosiaceae > Paradevosia > Paradevosia shaoguanensis. The sequence goes on from NZ_CP068983.1 coordinate 4,388,351, forward strand.
GGGACCTCACAGTCCCCAAATAGCACGCGACGAACCCCTGGCCAGAAAGGCACTCCGATGAACGCTGCCCTGCCCGATCCCGACACCGCGCCCGAGCTCTTCGAAGGCGTGCTGACGCGGCGCATGATGGCGTTCGTTGTCGACATGGTCATCATCTCGATGATGGTCTTCGCGCTCGCCATCGTCGGCGGCATAGCCGGCTTCCTGACCTTTGGCCTCGCCTGGCTCGGCCTCATCGTCCTGCTGCCGCTCTCGATCGTGCTCTACTACGCGGCCACGCTCGGCTCTCCGCGCCGCGCCACTGTCGGCATGCAGATGATGGACATCGTCCTCACCCCGACTCGCGCCTCGACGCTTGATGGCGGCATGGCCGTGCTGCACGCTTTGCTCTTCTGGGTCAGCGTCTGGATCTTCTGGCCGATCTCGTTGGGCATCGCGCTCTTCACGCCGCGCCGACAGATGCTGCATGACCTGATCCTGGGTACGCTCATGGTGCGCCGCTCGCCCATGACCCGCCATTGGGCCAGCTACCAGGCCAACGCCGGACGCGCTTTCTGACACCCCGATTTCTCCCCGTTGCACGGGGGCTCAGTCCGCAATAGTCTATGAGCCGGGTCGCGACCTGGACAATAGATGACGGATCATACCCCCGATAACACCCAACTGTTCCTCACGGCAGCAATGCCGTGCCCCTATCTGCCTGGGCGCCAGGAACGAAAGCTCTTCACGCACCTGACGGGCCGCCGTGCCGCGTCGTTGCACCAGTTGCTGAGCGATAACGGCTTCCGCCGTAGCCAGAACCTGATTTACCGCCCTGCCTGCGAAGGCTGCTCGGCGTGCCAGTCAGTGCGCATCGTCGCCCGGCATTTCAAGCCGAACGCCCGTTTCCGCCGGGTGCTCAAGAACAATACCGATATTGTCGCCCGCGTCTGCGAACCGCGCGCGACCACTGAACAGTTCGTATTGTTCAAGCGCTATCTCAATGCCCGTCACGCCGGTGGCGGCATGACGCAGATGAATTTCATCGACTACGAATACATGGTCGAGGACACCCCGGTGCAGTCCGTGCTGGTCGAGTATCGGCTCAATTCCGTCCCCGGCAATCCGCTGGTCGCCGTGGCACTGACCGACGTCATGCCGGACGGGCTGTCGATGGTCTACAGCTTCTATGACCCCGACATGGCCAATCGCGGATTCGGCAACCTGCTGATCCTCGATCACATCAGCCAAGTCTGTGAACAGGGGCTCGACTACGTCTATCTGGGCTATTGGGTCAAAGATTCGCCCAAAATGGCCTACAAGGCGGCATTTCGTCCGCTGGAAGTCCAAAAGGGACCGCTCGGCTGGCGCCCGCTAGACTGACGCAGTTTTTCCAGACCGGACGCTTCATGCGCCTCATCATCAGCGCCCTGCGCTTCATCCTCGGCACCGGCGCCCTCGTATTCTCCGTTATGGCGATCCTGGCGGTGCTGGGCTTTGCCGTGCCGTATTTCGACCTGCTCAACCACCTGCAGGCCGTGTTGTTCATCGGTACGTTGCTGTCGCTGCTCTTCGTGCCGGCCATCCTGCGCCGGGGCAATTGGCGCCGCTTCATGCTGGCGGCCACGGCCACCGGCTTCTTCGCCTCGGCCATCACCGTCGTGCCCGAATTCGCCGCCTCCCTCCAGCCGCGCCCGCCGGTCGCCGAGGGGCGCGCCACCGTCAAGGTGATGACGCACAATCTCTTCGGCATGAATTACGACATGCTGCGCGTGCTCGACGTCATCCGCAAGGAACAACCCGACATCATCGCCGTACAGGAATTCTTCGGCGAGCAGCGCTCCGAACTGGCGCCGCTCCTCAAGGAAACCTACCCCTATTCCGCCTTCTGCCGCGGTGGCAAGCGCGCCAATCTCGGCCTCTTCTCCAAGATTCCGTTCGAGCAGGCCCAGGATGGCGCCTGCCCTGATAACGCTTACGGCGATCAGCGCACCGCCCATATCCTGGCGCGCTTCGCGCTGGCCGACGGCTCGCAATTCTCGCTCCTCACCACGCATCTCGACTGGCCCGCCCCCCGCATGGCCCGCCAGCGCGAAGAGTTCGACCTGCTCGCCTCCGCCATCCAACAGGTTTCCGGGCCACTGGTCGTCGTTGGCGACTTCAACTCGACCTCCTGGTCCTACGCCCTGCGCAACTTCGCCCGCGGCGCCGGCCTGACGCGCGAGGACCACAGCCTCCTCACCTACCCGACGCTGTTCCACTATTTCGGCGCCTGGCGCCCAACGCTGCCCTTCCTGCCGCTGGACCACGTGCTGACCCGCGACGTCGCCGTGCACGAACTCCACGCCGCAAGCGCCACAGGCAGCGATCACCTGCCGGTGGTATTCACGATGTCGGTTGAGAAACCCGCGGAATAACAGATCGGGGTTGCACACGAGCCAGTGTGAACTGCCACCTGGGTCGTACCTCCAACCTCTCCCCACCACCGCACTTCCCCGGACTTGATCCGGGGCCTATTGCACCCCTCCACCCGAGTGGCGCCATCCGTGGGCCCCGGCTCTAAGGCCGGGGAAGATCGAGTGCGAGGCGAGTGCCGGTGTTCCACACGAGATCGAGCCCCAACGCCCTCGCCCCTTGAGAGAGAGGGTGTCCGAAGGGCGGGTGAGGGGTCGCCCCAACCACCGCAGCCATCTTCTCCTCAAGCATCGAAGGAAGCCTGCTGCGCCATCAAGTCAGCTAAACCTCGATATCAAACACCAATATCCCCGCGAGCCCACCCTCGGCCGCCGCAACCAGCCGTGCGCCTGCCGCCTGATGGTCCGGATGCACGAGATACGCATCCCGGGCACCCGCATCGGCGAAGTCCATTGTGAACCCGTCCGCGAAGCCCTGCCCCAGCCCTTCCGGGCTGACATTCGGCCCGAAGCTCGCGCGCTCCAGCCCCGGCACCCTGTCCTTGAGCGCCGCGAGATCCGCATAGATCGATGCCCGCTCGTCCGCGCCGACATCGCTCCTGAACTTCACCCAGACGCAGTGCCGGATCATCCGCCGACGAACCGGTTGTTGCGCGGGAAGCCGTTGGGCGGCTGGCGGCCGGCCTGGGCGCGGTCACCGACCCACTCGACGAGCTCGCCCATCGGTCGGGTAAAGGTGCGGCCCGAGCTATCGGTCCAGGTCAGCCCTTCCTCGGACCTGAAGGTCTTGAGGTCCGAAATGCCGCCGTCCTTGTACTTCTGCAGGCGCACGCCCTTGCCGCGGCTCATTTCCGGCAATTGCTGGGCCGGGAAGATCAGCAGCTTGCGGTTCTGGCCGATGACCGCGACCATGTCGCCGCCCGCCGGCACCAGCAGCCGCGCCTCGTCGTCACCCGAGACGTTAAGCACCTGCTTGCCCTTGCGGGTGTTGGCGATGAGGTCGTCCTCGGCCACGACGAACCCGTTGCCGGCGCTCGAGGCCACCACGCGCTTGGCGCCCGGCCGATAGACGAAGAGGTCGACGATGTCGTGCCCCTCCTCGATATCGACCATGATGCGCACCGGCTCGCCCTGCCCACGCCCGCCCGGCAGCTTGTCGCCGCCCAGCGTATAGACCTTGCCGCCGGTCGTGAGCATCAGGAGCTTGTCCGTCGTCTCCGCCTTGACCGCCAGCTTCAGTCGGTCGCCGGCCTTGAAGCCCTTTTCGTCGACGTCGTCGGTATGGCCCTTCATCGCCCGGATCCAGCCCTTTTCGGAGAGGATCACGGTGATCGGTTCGCGCTCGATGAAGGCGGTTTCGATCTCGGAGCTGTCGGCCGTCGGCGCGTCGCCGATCGCCGTGCGGCGCGGGCCGAGCGGATGGTCGTCGCCATAGGCCTTCTTGAGATCGGCGACCTGCCGGGCGATTTCACCCCATAGCCGACGGTCCGAACCCAGCAGCGTTTCGAGATGCCCGCGCTCGGTCAAAAGCCCGGAATGCTCGGTACGCAATTCCATTTCCTCGAGCCTGCGCAGCGACCGCAGGCGCATGTTGAGGATGGCTTCGGCCTGGTTGTCCGTGAGGTTGAAGGTCGCCATCAACTGCGCCTTCGGGTCGTCTTCCTCGCGGATGATGCGGATCACCTCATCGAGGTTGAGGAAGGCCACGATATAGCCTTCGAGCACCTCGACACGCTTGGCGATCTGGTCCAGCCGGTGCTGGCTGCGGCGGATGAGCACGATCTTGCGGTGATCGAGCCAGGCGCGCAGCGCTTCGGGCAGGCCCATGACCTTGGGCACCGTGCCCTTGTCGAGCACGTTCATGTTGAGCGGGAAGCGGACTTCGAGGTCCGAGACCTTGAACATCTGCTCCATCAGGATCGTGGCATCGACCGTGCCAGCGCGCGGTTCGAGCACCAGCCGCACGTCGTCCGCGCTCTCGTCGCGAATGTCCTTGAGCAGCGGTAGCTTCTTGGCCAGCAGTAGCTCGGCGACTTTCTCGATCAGCCGCGACTTCTGCACGCCATAGGGGATCTCGGTGACGACGATCTGGTAGACACCGCGCCCCTTTTCCTCGCGCTCCCATTTGGCGCGCAGGCGGAACGAGCCGCGGCCCGTCTCGTAGGAGTTGATGATCGATTCCTGGCCCTCGACCAGGATGCCGCCCGTCGGAAAATCCGGCCCCCTCACGAACTGCACCAGCTCGCGTGCGTCGGCATTGGGGTTGACGTTGATCAGGTGCAGCGCCGCGTCGCAAAGCTCGCCGACATTGTGCGGCGGAATGGACGTGGCCATGCCCACGGCAATGCCGGTCGAGCCGTTGGCCAGCAGGTTCGGGAAGTTCGAGGGCAGGACGACCGGCTCCTCGTCCTCGCCGTCATATGTCGGCTTGAAGTCGATGGCGTCTTCCGCCATGCCTTCGAGCAGGCGGCTGGCGACGTCGGTCATGCGGCTTTCGGTGTAGCGCATGGCCGCCGGGCTATCGCCGTCGATATTGCCGAAATTGCCCTGACCGTCGACCAGCGGGTAGCGCTGCGCGAAGTCCTGCGCCATGCGGACCAGCGCGTCGTAGATCGACTGGTCGCCGTGCGGGTGGAACTTACCGATCACGTCACCGACGATGCGGGCGGATTTCTTGTAGCCCTGATCCGGGTCGAGCCGCAGCAGGCGCATGGCGTGCAGGATGCGGCGGTGTACGGGCTTGAGCCCGTCCCGCGCGTCCGGCAGCGCGCGCTGGGTAATGGTGGAGAGCGCATAGGAAAGGTAGCGCTCTTCGAGCGCCTCGCGCAGGTCGACGATACGGGTCTCGCCGCCGTCCTCCGGCTTGGGGAGGTCAGCGTCGTCCATGGATGTACTCAGTCTTGCGAATCATTTCGCGAGTATAGCGGCAGCAGGGCGAAAATTGGTGCGGTTGTGGAAAAGCAGGCGGCGGAACGAGCGGTTTTCCGGGGGCATCCAACGCGCTCACCGCCCCAGCATCTCCACCAGCACTCCGCGCACCGCCGGTGGCTCGATCTGCCGCGGGTGCCACACATGCATATCCAGGAAGTGTCCGCTGATGGCGAAGGCATCCGCCACATCCTGTGGCGTCGCCGTGCCCTCTCCACGGAGGAAGGCGGGCAGCCTGAACAGCCGGTCGAGATAGGGCTCCGCCGCCTCCCGGCAGACAGCCCGGCCCGTACGTGGCGAAACGTGGGTCAGCTCTTCCGTATTGCCCGTCACCGCGCAGCTTTCGAGGTCGAGACCGAAGCCCAGTTCCTCCAGCAGCCGCATCTCGAACCGCGCCAGCTTCTCGCCGCTCACCGGTCCGTCGAGCAGCCGCACGGCTTCCATCAGCAGCCGATCATGGGGGTCGCGCTCGGGCAATAGCCGCAGGTGCTCGGTCAGCAACTGGCTCATATAGAGCCGCGCCCGGTCGGCGATGAGTTCGGCAGCGCGCGGCTGCAGCAATTCGATGGCAAAGGTGCCCAGGTGGTCCTCCAGCCGCGCCCGCCAGGTGAGTTGCACGCTGTTGCCCGGCTGGAGCGTTGCCGCCTGCTGGCGCGAGCGACCGCCGCGCACGAGGCCGAGATAGCGCCCTCGCCCCAGCACCATGGCCTCGGCGATCACGCTGGTCTCACCGTGCCGTCGCACGCCGATCAGCAAACCTTCGCCAGTCCATTCCAAATCGCCAACTCCAGAGCCGGCTGCACGATAAGCGCAGCGCCCGTTCATTTCCACACTTTGCCGCAGAGGTTAATATGACTTTGACAATCACCATTAGTGTCTCTATGCGAAGAGCAGAAACAATCAATGGAGTAGACCCTTGAAGACCTTCGGAAAGTCGCTGGCCGTTGCGCTTGGCGCGGCGCTTCTTCTGGCCCCCGCCGTCTCGTCGGCTGCGGAGATCGTTGTCAAGCACGCTCAGGGCGAGACCACCCTTCCCGGCGTGCCGTCCAAGGTTCTGGTGCTCGATATCCCGTCGCTGGATACGCTCGACGCGCTTGGCGTCGATGTGGCCGGCGTGCCGGGCTCGAACCTGCCGCCCTATCTCTCCAAGTACGCCGATGAGAAGTACACCAAGGTCGGCACGCTTTTCGAGCCCGATTACGAGGCCGTGAATGCCGCCGGCGCCGATCTCATGATCATCGGCGGCCGTTCCGCCGCCAAGTATCCCGATCTTTCGGGCATGCTGCCCACGATCGACATGACCATCGATCCGGCCGCCTACACCGACAACGTCAAGGCCAACGTGGTCAAACTCGGCGAAGTCTTCGGCAAGCAGGCCGAGGCTACCGAACTCACCGCCAGGCTCGATGCGAAGCTGACCGCCCTCAAGGGTCTCGCCGCCGACGCCGGCACTGCCATGATCCTCGTCACCACCGGCGGCAAGGTCGGCGCCTATGGCCCGGCTTCGCGTGTGGGCTGGCTCCACAAGGAAATGGGCTTCAAGCCGGTTGCCGACGACATCGACGACCGCTTCCATGGCGGGGACGTAGTGTCCTTCGAATACATCCTTGAAGCCAATCCCGACTGGATCTTCGTCATCGACCGCGACGCTGCCGTCGGCCAGGTCGCCGAAGGCCAGGCTGCCAAGCAGATTCTCGACAATGAGCTCGTCGCCCAGACCAATGCCTGGAAGAACGGTCATGTCGTCTATCTCGACCCGGCTTCCGCCTACATCGTGAGCAGCGGCTACAACGCCATCAACACGCTGGTCGATCAGGTCAGCGAGGCCGTGTCCGCAGCGAAATAAGAACCCGTGCGGCCGGATCAACAACCCGGCCGCACCCTTGTGCCTTGAAGCTCCTTTCCGCAGCCATTGCGCTCACGATCGGGCTGGCCATAGTCAGCCTCTTCATCGGCGCTAGCGACGTATCGCTCAGCACACTGCTTTCGGGTCAGGACCGCGCCGTGCAGGTTCTGCTTGCGAGCCGTATTCCCCGCACGCTGGCCCTGATGCTGGCCGGCAGCTCCATGGCGATCGCCGGCATGATCATGCAGATGCTGGTGCGCAATCGCTTCGTCGAGCCCTCGACCGCCGGTACCGTCGAATCCGCCAGCATGGGCCTTCTCGTCGCCACGCTCGTCGCGCCCGGCATGCCGGTCTTCGGCAAGATGCTGGTCGCCGCCCTCTTCGCCCTCGCCGGCACCGCGCTTTTCCTGCGCATCCTGCGCCAGGTGAAGATGCGCGATGTGCTGATCGTGCCGCTCATCGGCATCATGTTCAGCGGCGTGATCAGCGCCATCACCACCTTCTTCGCCTATCGCTTCGACCTGCTGCAATCGCTGCTCGCCTGGACCACCGGCGACTTTTCCGGCGTCCTGCGCGGCCGCTACGAGCTGCTCTGGATCGGCTTTGTCCTCACCATCTTCGCCTATATCGCCGCCGACCGCTTCACGGTCGCTGGCATGGGCCGTGATTTCACCGTCAATCTGGGTGTCAACTACCGGCGCGTCGTCTCGCTGGGCCTCGGCATCGTCTCGCTCGGCACGGCCGTTGTCGTAGTGACGGTGGGCATGATCCCCTTCCTCGGGCTCATCGTGCCCAATGTCGTGAGCATCATGTTCGGCGACAACATGCGCAAATCCGTGCCCTGGGTCGCGGTTATGGGCGCCAGCTTCGTGCTGCTCTGCGATATCGTCGGCCGCGTCATCCGCCAGCCCTACGAAATCCCGATCGGCGTGGTCGTCGGCGTCGTCGGCAGCGGCATCTTCCTCTACCTCCTGCTGCGGAGGCGCGCCAATGTCGCTTGAGACGCGCTCCGCACCCCTCGCGGCCGCTCCGCCGCGCCAGCAGGCACGCGCTATCACGCCGCGCCTCATGCTCGGCATCCTTGCCGTCCTCGCGCTTGCCGCCTGCGCGGCCTTCATGGTGCTCGGCGCCAAGGGCCAGTGGAGCTTCATCCTGACCTTCCGCGGCACCAAGCTCGCGGCGCTCCTGCTCGTGGCCTATGCGGTGGCGGTTTCGACCGTCCTGTTCCAGACGGTCACCAACAATCGCATCCTCACGCCCTCGGTGATGGGCTTTGATTCCCTCTACGCCCTCATCCAGACCTGCCTCATCGTCTTCCTCGGCTCGCGCGAGGTTTCGAGCTTCGATCCGCAATTGCGGTTCCTGCTCGAAGTCACGGTCATGGTGGTGTTTTCCGGCTTCCTCTTCCGCTGGCTCTTCACCGGGGGCGAGCGCAGCATTCACCTGCTGGTCCTGGTCGGCATCATCTTCGGCATCTTCTTCCGAAGCCTCTCCACCTTCATGCAGCGCGTGCTCGATCCCAACGAGTTCGCCGTGCTGCAGGACATGCTCTTTGCCAGCTTCAACACCATCGACAAGACGCTGCTTGGCCTCTCCGCCGTCATCGTCCTGGGCGTAAGTCTCATCGGCCTCAGGATGCTGCATACGTTCGACGTGCTCGCGCTCGGCCGCGCCAACGCCATCAACCTGGGCCTCAACTACCGCCGCACCGTCTCGATCATCCTGGTCCTCATCGCGGTGCTAGTCTCAGTGTCGACGGCCCTTGTCGGCCCCGTCACCTTTTTCGGCCTGCTGGTGGTCAGCCTCGCCCATCTCCTCATGGGCAGTGGCAAGCACCGCTATCTGCTGCCGGCCTCGATTCTCCTGGCCATCATCTGCCTCGTCGGCGGCCAGGTGATCCTCGAACGCATCTTCGCCTTCGATACGGCGCTGAGCATCGTCATCGAATTCCTGGGCGGCATCGTCTTCATCATCCTTATCCTGCGGGGAGCGGCGCGATGATCGAAATCACCAATGTCAGCAAGAGCTATGGCGATACCTGCGTCGTCGACGCCGTATCGCTGAGCATCCCTGCCGGCGGCATCACCTCGATCATCGGCCCGAACGGAGCCGGCAAATCCACCCTGCTCTCGATGATCAGCCGCCTCCTGCCGATGAGCGCGGGCAAGGTCTCGGTCGATGGGCTCGATGTCACCCACACGCCCAGCGACGTACTTGCCAAACGCCTCGCCATCCTGCGCCAGGACAATCACCTCTCGGCCCGCCTCACCGTGCGCGACCTCGTCGGCTTCGGTCGCTACCCACACTCCAAGGGGCGCCCGACGCTGGAGGACAAGGCCAAGATCGAGGAAGCCCTCGATTATCTCAGCCTGCAACCCCTCGCCGGCCGCTTCCTCGACGAGGTCTCCGGCGGACAGCGCCAGCGCGCCTTCGTCGCCATGATCCTCTGCCAGGATACCGACTACGTGCTGCTCGATGAGCCGCTCAACAATCTCGACATGAAGCACGCCGCCGACATGATGAAACTCATGCGCCGCGCCTGCGACGAGCTCGGCAAGACCGTGGTCATGGTCCTCCACGACATCAACTTCGCCTCCTGGTATTCCGACCGCATTATCGCCATGTGCGACGGCCGCATCGTCCGCGACGGCCCTCCCGCCGAGCTGATGACACCCGAAGCCATGCAGGCGATCTACGGCATCGACATGAGCGTGCAGGAAGTCGGAGGAAAACGGCTTGGGGTTTATTACGGGTAGGAGGCACCCAAGCCGCCACCCATCCCGGAAATGCTCGCCTGGTGTTCCTACACCACCGAACTCACCCCACCCCGGCACTTCCCCGGACTTGATCCGGGGCCTATTGCCCCCCTCCACTCGAGTGGAGATGTCCGAGGGCCCCGGCTCTGCGGCCGGGGAAGATCGAGCGGGCGGTGAGGCCAGTGCTCAACGCGAGATCGCGCCACACCACCCTCTCCCCTTGAGGGAGAGGGTGCCCAACGGGCGGGTGAGGGGTTCGCGCCGCCGCCCCGACCCCTCATCCGGCGCTAACGCGCCACCTTCTCCCTCAAGGGGAGCAGGGAGGTAGGCGGCACCACCCCTCAGCAAAGCGCACCGCGCCCAGCTTCACACCTTCCCGTGCGGGAACTCCAGCCCCATCTCGCGATACCGCTCAGGGTCGTCCCCCCACTTCTCGCGCACCTTCACGAACAGGAACAGGTGCACCGGCGTCTCGAAAATCTCCATCAGCTCCTTGCGCGATTCCGCGCCGATAGCCTTGATGGTTTGCCCGCCTGCACCCAGCACGATCTTCTTGTGCGTGTCGCGCGTGACGTACACTACCTGGTCGATCCGGTAGGCGCCGTCCTTCTCGATCTGGAAACGCTCGGTCTCGACAGTCGTATTGTAGGGAATCTCGTCATGCACACGCAGGAAGAGCTTCTCGCGCGTCACTTCCGCGGCGGTCAGCGCCAGCGTCAGGTCGGTGAGCTGGTCTTCCGGGAAGTGCCAGGGGCCGAGCGGCATGCGCTTGATGCACCAGTCGAGGAAGTCCGCGACCCCGCTGCCCTTGAGCGCCGAGACCATGAAGGTGGATTCGAACTGCACCGCCTCGTTGAGCTTGGCCGAGAGTGCCAGCAGCGACTCGGGCTTGACCGCATCGACCTTGTTCAGCACCAGCACCTTGGGGTGGCGCACATTGGCCAGCCCTTCGAGCAGTGATTCAATTTCCGGGGTTATCCCCTTTATGGCATCAACGATAAATGCCACGACGTCCGCGTCGCCCGCGCCCGACCAGGCGGCCTGCACCATGGCCTTGTCCAGCCGGCGCTTGGGCGCGAAAATGCCCGGTGTATCCATGAAGACGATCTGCGTGTCGCCCTCGGTCACCACGCCACGGATTTGCGCGCGCGTCGTCTGCGCCTTGTGGGTGACGATCGAAACCTTTGTGCCGACAAGGGAATTCAGCAGCGTGGACTTGCCCGCATTCGGCGCCCCGACAAGGGCAACGAACCCACAACGCTGATTGATGTCGACTTCGGTCAAAGAGTTTCCTTCCAGACTTTCTCGCGTACGAGGAATTTCTCGGCCGCCTTGTGCTCGGCGATCTTCTTGCTGGCGCCGGTGGCGGTCAGCGGCTCGAATTTACCAACCTGCACGGAAATAGTGAACTCCGGCGCGTGGTCGGGGCCGGTGCGGCCGGCAATGACGTAGCTGGGCGGTTCGAGGCCCCTGCCCTGCGCCCATTCCTGCAACGTCGTCTTGGCGTCGGCGCGGTCGGCGTGAAGCACCCCGATCCGGTCGCCGAACATGCGCTCGATGAACTCGAACGCCTTGCCCAGCCCGCCGTCGCAATAGATGGCGCCGATCACGGCCTCCGCCACGTCGGCAAGGATCGCTTCCTTCTCGGCGCCGCCCGTGCGAGCTTCGCTCTCGCCGAGGTTCAGTTCGGGGCCGAGGTCGATCTCGCGGGCGATGGCCGCGCAGGTTTCCTTGCGCACCAGCGTATTGAGCGTGCGCGACAGCTCGCCTTCATTGGCCTTGGGCAACCGGCGGTAGAGCATGTCGGCCACCACGAGCCCGAGCACGCGGTCACCCAGGAATTCGAGGCGCTGGTAGGAACGCTCGATGCGCTTGCTCGGCGAAACGGCGCTCGAATGGGTCAGCGCGCGGTCGAGCAGGTCCGGGTCGGCGAACCGATAACCCAGACGCGCTTCGAGTTTCTGATGACCTCGTCCCTTGGTATTCATCAATGAACGGCTTGGAACATGCGATCCCAGCGGACATTGGCCGGCCACTGCCAGATCTGCCAGGGCGGAATATTGTCCTTGATGGAGAAGAAGCGGGCCTCGGCCTTGCCGATCAGCGCCGTAGCCGGCACGTAGCCGACCTGGCTGAGCACGCGGCTATCGGCCGAACGGTCGCGGTTGTCGCCCATCATGAAGAAATGGCCGGCTGGCACCACGTATTCGGCGGTGTTGTCGAGCGGCTGGTCGTCCGAGATTTCCTGGATGACGTGGGTCACGCCATTGGGCAGGGTTTCCTCGAACAGCGTCACCGGCACCGTCTGCATGTTGCTGTCGGTATCGGTCGCCTTGCCGATTTCCTTGCGCTCCACCATCGTGCCGTTGATGTAGAGGCGCCCTTCCTTCATCTGGATGCGGTCGCCCGGCAGGCCGATCACGCGCTTGATGTAGTCTTCGTTGGTGATGTTGTGGAATACAGCGATATCACCGCGATTGGGTTCGCGCCCCATGATCCGGCCGTTGAACGGCACCGGAATCGGGAAGGAATACGGCCCGAAGCCCCAGACGAACTTGTTGGCCACGAAGTAGTCGCCGATCATCAGCGTATTCTGCATCGAGGCGGTGGGGATCGAGAACGGCTGGTAGATGAACGTGCGGAAAACGATGGCGATCAGCAGCGCCTCGATGATCACGACGATCGTATCGCGGACCTCGTTGCGCCCGGCCTTCTTTTCGTCTTTCGACATGGATTGGCTCATCTATTGCCCCTCGGATCAGGCAGGGATTACGGGAGCGGCCGGCTCTGGTCAACAACCGGTCGCGCTTCGATCACGACAAAGGCCTGGGCCATGCCGCCATCGTCGGTAATGGTCAGGTGGATATGCGCCTCGTGCCCAGCGGGCACAAGAGCAGCCAGCACTTTTGCGGCCCCGTTGGTCAGTTTCATGGTCGGCTTGCCCGAGGGCAGGTTGACGACGCCCATGTCGCGCCAATAAACGCCGAAATTAAGACCGGTGCCCAAGGCCTTGGAGCACGCCTCCTTGGCGGCGAAGCGCTTGGCGTAGGAGGCCGCGCGCTGGGCGCGGCGATCCGATTTGCGGCGTTCGATCTCGGTGAAGCACCTTTGCGTGAAGCGCTCGCCGAACCGCTCAAGGGTCTTTTCGACCCGGCGGATATCGCAGAGATCGTTGCCGATGCCGATGATCACTGCAGGCCCCTGCTGCCCGGCTTGACGGCCGGCAGCGCGGCCAGTTCCGGCGGCAGGTTGTCGGCGGGGTAGGCCGGCACCTTGAACTGGGTGAGCGACACCAGCGGCACACCGACATCGGCCTCACCGGCAGAACGGTCGATGAGGCAGGCGGCAGCGACCACGTCCGCGCCGATATTGCGCAGCGTTTCGATGCATTCGCGGATCGAAAGGCCGGTCGAGACGATATCCTCGACCACGATCACTTTCTCGTTTTTCTCGATCTCGAAGCCGCGGCGCATCTGGAAGGCGCCGTCGACGCGCTCGGTATAGAGCGCCGGCAGCTTGAGGTGGCGTGCGGTCTCATAGCCCGGAATGATGCCGCCAACGGCCGGCGAGACCACCTTGGTCACGTTGCCGTAGCCCTCGGCCCGGATCTTGTCGGCGAGCGCGCGGCAGAGGATTTCGGCCTTGTCCGGATACATAAACACCCGCGCCTTCTGCAGGAAAACCGGCGACCTCAATCCCGAGGACAGGATGAAGTGCCCCTCCAGGATCGCGCCGCATTCCTTGAAAATGGCCAGAACGTCTTCGGTGTTCACGCTTGCTCCGCTTGTTCGATTTTTCCGTTCCATTCGAGCGTGGAGATGGTGCCGGCTTCGGCGACCGTCGCACGCTGAACGTTGTGCAGTCCGGGACTACGTTTGAGGGTTGCCAGGACATCCGTCAATTGCGCGAGGTCGCGCACCTCGATTTCGAACACCAATTGGTGGAAATCGGGCGAGATCATGCGCATGACGAGGTTGTTGATGTTGGCGTCGCACGCCGCGATGGCCGAGGAGACCTGCGCGAGCGAGCCTGGCTTATTGACCGATTCCATCGAGATGGCGACCTTGTACTCGCGTTCCTGGCTGCCCACGATGTCCCAGCGGACGTCGATCCAGGCCACGTCGGAATCGTAGAGGTCGGCCAGCGCGTCCGAGTGGATCGGATAGACGTGCACCGAGCCCCCCTGCTCCAGGATGCCCACCAGCCGGTCGCCCGGGACCACGCCCTCGGCGGAGAATTCCACCGGCGTGTTGAAGTTGAGTTCTTCGAGCGCCGCCATCGCCTTGGGTCCGCGGGTCGACGCGCCCGGCACCCGGAAGCGCAGCAGGTTGGTGGCGCGCAGCGCGAACCAGCCCTCGGCCTTGTCAGGCACCGGCAGGTCGAGCCGGCGACTGCGGTGGCGGCGGAAGCCCTTCACCTTGGCGATCTCGTCGGCGATGACTTCGGTCGAAACCTTGCCCTCGCCCACGGCGACCAGCAATTCTCGCTTGCCCGGATGCCCGATGGCCTCGGCCACGGCCTTCATCTCGGCGTCGTCGACCGAAACGCTCTCGCGCTCGAGCAGCATCTTGACCACGTGCTCGCCCAGCGAGTACGCGCGCTGCTGGCTGGCGAGACGCACGGCGCGGCGGATGGCCGCCCGGGCCTTGCCGGTGGCAGCAATGCCTTCCCAGTTGGATGGCGGCAGGTGGTTCTGGTCGCGGATGATCTCGACTTCGTCGCCCGAGCGGAGCTGGGTGACGAGCGGCATGATGGCGCCGTTGATCTTGGCGCCCACGCAGGTATCGCCGATCTCGGTATGCAGCGCATAGGCGAAGTCGATCGGCGTCGCACCCCGCGGCAGCGCGATCAGGCGTCCACGCGGCGTGAAGCAGAACACCTGGTCCTGGAACAGCTCCAGCTTGGTGTATTCGAGAAAATCCTCGCCGGTATTGCCGGCTGTCAGATGCTGGATGGTCTGCCGCAGCCAGACGAAGGCGCGGCTTTCCTTTTCGAGCCGCGCCAGGTCAGCCGAGGCGCCATCCTTGTAGAGCGCATGTGCCGCGATGCCGAGTTCGGCGATCTGGTGCATCTCGAATGTGCGAATCTGCAGCTCGACGCGCTGCCGGCCCGGCCCCACGATGGTGGTGTGGATCGAGCGGTAATCGTTGTGCTTGGGGACCGAAATATAGTCCTTGAACCGCCCGGGCACGACCTTCCAGTTGGTGTGCACGATGCCCAGCGTACGATAGCAATCCTCGGTGCTCTCCACGATCACGCGGAAGCCGATCATGTCGGAGAGCTGCTCCAGCGCGATCGACTTGCGCTCGATCTTGTTGAAGATCGAGAACGGCGACTTCACCCGCGCGCTCACCTTCGCGTCGATCCCCTCGGCCGCGAGCTTCTCGCTCAGCTCCGACGTGATCCGGTCGATGGTGTCGTGGTGGTCGGCCTGCATCTCGCGCAGGCGGCTCGTGATGGCGTTGTACTGCTCGGGCTGCTGCACCTTGAACGAAAGGTCTTCGAGCTCCGAGCGGATGCCCTGCATACCCATGCGGCCAGCCAGCGGCGCATAGATATCGAGCGTTTCCTGTGCGATCCGCGTCCGCTTTTCGGGCGGCATGTATTCGAGCGTGCGCATGTTGTGCAGGCGGTCGGCCAGCTTGACCAGCAGCACCCGCACGTCCTCGGAAATCGCCAGCAGGAGCTTGCGCAGGTTTTCCGCCTGCGCTTCCTCGCGCGAAACGAGGTTCAGCCGCTCGATCTTGGTGAGGCCATCCACGATCGCGCCGATTTCCGAGCCGAAGAGCTGGTCGATCTCGGCGCGCGTCGCGTCGGTGTCCTCGATGGTGTCGTGCAGCAGCCCCACCGCGATCGTCGCATCATCGAGCTTGAGATCGGTGAGAATGGCCGCCACTTCCAGGGGATGGGCGAAATACGGGTCGCCGGATGCGCGCTTCTGCGAGCCATGCTTTTGCATGGCGTAGACATATGCCTTGTTGAGCAGCGCCTCGTCGGCATTGGGGTTGTAGGCCTGAACCCTCTCGACGAGCTCGTATTGACGCATCATGGCTGGTGCCGCACTCCTTGCGGCATGATCTTAGCGATCAATTGGTTAAATGGAAAAGGCGCCGAACGAACGTTCGACGCCTTTCCATATAGTCCGAGTCGTCAGGCGATCAATCGTCGCGACGCTCCGGCGGCGCGAGGCTTTCGATGCCGCGCAGCAATTCGTCTTCGCTCATGGTGTCGAAGGTCATGTTGTCGTCGTCGTTGCCGCTCTCGATCAGAGGAGCAGCATGCTTCTCCGGCTCGTCGACTTCGACATACTTCTGCATCGAGTGGATGAGGTCCTCGCGCAGGTCTTCCGGCGAAATCGCGCCGTCGCCGATCTCGCGCAGGGCGACGACCGGGTTCTTGTCGTTGTCGCGATCAACGGTGATCTGCGAGCCCGACGAAATCATGCGGGCGCGGTGAGCCGCCATGAGCACCAGATCGAAGCGGTTTTCGACCTTTTCGATGCAATCTTCTACTGTGACGCGTGCCACTGACGTCTCCAGGGAGTTGTGGGATGAAGGCCGCTCTTACACGAGCCGATGCCGGATGGCAAGCGAAGCGGATCGCCCAAACGATCACACACCATCTCCATTTCTTGCACAGGATGGCATGTAAAGTGAACTAGTCCATATTTGTTGATAGAAATCCACTGGTTAGTATGGGAACAGTATGGGATGCGGAATTGTTGATGGAGATGTCCAACAATAATTGCCTTGGGAAAGCCATATTGCTGATGCGATGACCGCTATCGTAATCACGGTGTCGGTGATAAATCCTAGCTATTCACTCATATGCGCAAAGGCGCAAGTATGCTGGGCAGCCTGAGAGGCCGGCCGACCCGGTCTGGAGAATGCTCATGTCCATCGATCCGCGCGAAAAAGTAGTTTTGTTTATTGACGGCGCAAACCTTTACGCCACCTCCAAAGCTATAGGCGTCGATATCGACTATCGCCGTCTGCTCAAGGAATTTCAGAGCAAGGCCTACCTGCTTCGCGCCTACTATTACACTGCCCTCATCGAGGATCAGGAGTATTCCTCGATCCGCCCGCTGATCGACTGGCTCGACTACAACGGCTTTACTGTGGTCACCAAGCCCGCCAAGGAATTCACCGACGCGACCGGCCGCCGCAAGATCAAGGGAAATATGGATATAGAACTGACCGTGGATGCGCTCGAAATGGCGCCATTCTACGATCACATGGTGTTGTTTTCAGGCGATGGCGACTTCACCGCGCTCGTTGCCGCACTCCAGCGCAAGGGCAAGCGCGTTACCGTCGCCTCCACCCTCACCACCTCGACCCCGATGATTTCGGACGACCTGCGCCGTCAGGCCGATTTCTTCCTCGATGTCGCCGAGCTCGCCAAGACTGTCGGCCGCACGCCGGTTGACCGGACTCCTCCCGTTGTCGAGGATGACTCGGAGTGATTCCGAGACTTCCCCTTGCCTGAGATCAATCCCCCGCACGATTGCCCGCTTTGTCCGCGCCTGGCCGAATTCCGCCATGCGAACCGCGCCCTTTATCCGGATTTCTTCAACGCGCCCGTCCCGCCCTGGGGTGACGAGCGCGCCCGGCTGGTGATCGTCGGCCTCGCTCCCGGCCTCAAGGGCGCCAACAAGACCGGGCGTCCCTTCACCGGCGACTTTGCCGGGGACCTCCTCTACGCCACGCTCAAGAAGTTCGGCCTTGCCTCGGGCGAGTTCGAGGCGCGTGCGGACGATAGCCTGCAGCTCCACAATGTCGTGATCGTCAACGGCGTGCGCTGCGTGCCACCACAGAACAAGCCAACCGGCCCCGAAATCGCCAATTGCCGCCGCTTCCTCTCAGCGGCGCTCGACCATTTCGAGACCACCACGGCCTATGTCGCCCTGGGCCGCATCGCTCACGACACACTCCTCACCACCCTCCACGAACGCCGCGCCTCCTTCCCTTTCGGCCATGGCGCCGAACACCACCTCACCTCCGGCCGCCGCCTCTTCGACAGCTACCACTGCTCCCGCTACAACACGAACACGGGCGTGCTCACCACCGAGATGTTCGAGGACGTCATCGGCCGGGCTGCGGCGTTCATCAAGGGCTGAGGCCTGGAGCGTCCAACGGCACGATCGGGGCGCCACAGGCCCCCATCCCTCCCCACCCCTACTTCCCCGGGCGAAGACCCGGGGCCTATTGCACCCCTCCACCCGAGTGGCGCCATCCATGGCCCCCGGCTCTCCGGCCGGGGAAGATCGAGTAAGTGGCAAGCTCCCGGGATGGCGGCCCGTCACTGGACACTATTCCACCAGAGCGCTCCACCTTAACTTATCCCCCCACCCCTCAGCCGGATTACAATCCCGACACCACTCTCACCGCCACCCGCCAGGAGCAAAAACCAGCCTCAAACATTCCTCAAAAACTCGCGAATTTCCGCTCAAATCCGCAAAAGATGCGCAAACGAACCCCGAAATTGAGTCAAAATTTAACGATTTACGCGCTCCGCGGAAAACAAAACTCAACAATATCAATATGTTAACTTCAAAACCAAACGCAAAACTGCAATAAAAACCGCCGTGAAACAATGTTTCACGCTCACCATCGCCCCCCGCCCCTCACGCGGGTGCATCCAGCCCCGCACAGCACTCGCCGCGCACGCCAAACACCACCCCGCCCCAGCCTTCACCGGAGTGGACCAAACCAGCATCTCGGATAGAAACCTCGGCGAGCCCGCCAGCTCGCCCCCGGCAGGCGCTAGCCGCGCCCGCCCTCTTTCATGATCCGCGATTTCTCGCGGTTCCAGTCGCGGTTCTTGGCGGTCTCGCGCTTGTCGTAGGCCTTCTTGCCTTTGCCCAGGCCGATCAGCAGCTTCGCCTTGCCGTGCTCGTTGAAGTAGAGCTTGAGCGGCACGATCGTATTGCCCGCCCGCTCCACTTCCTGGGACAGGCGCGCCAGCTGCTTCTTGGAAACCAGCAGTTTCCGCGGCCGCCGCTCTACGTGGTTGAAGCGGTTGGCCTGCAGGTATTCGGGGATATAGGCGTTGATCAGCCAGAGCTCGCCGCCTTCGGGCGAAGCATAGCTCTCCGCGATCTGGGCCTGGCCGGCGCGCAACGACTTGACCTCGGTGCCGGTCAGCACGATGCCGGCCTCGACGGTGTCCATGATCTCGTAATCGAAACGCGCGCGCCGGTTCTCAGCCACCTGTCCGTGGCTGATGAGCCCTTTGCCTTCCTTCTTGGGGGCCATGGCGAGCCTTAGATCAGCCCCGCATGCGCCAGGGCGCCGTCGATGGCTTGCTGGGTTGCGGGCGAGATCGGGACCAGCGGCAGACGCAGTTCGTTCTGCGCCAGGCCCAGCTTGTTGGCGGCGTATTTGACGCCGGTCGGGTTCGGCTCGAGGAAGAGCGTGCGGTGAAGCGGAGCGAGCTTGTCCTGCAGCTCGATCGCCCGGGCGTAATTGCCCTGCTGGCAGGCGTTCTGGAACTCGGCACAGAGCTTGGGAGCGATGTTGGAGGTCACCGAGATGCAGCCGGTGCCGCCATGGGCGTTGAAGCCGAGCGCAGTCATGTCCTCGCCCGAGAGCAGGATGAAATCCTTGCCGAGCTTGGCGCGCTGGGCGGTCGCCCGGCCCATGTCCGAGGTCGCGTCCTTGACGCCGATGATGTTGTCATGCGCGTCGCGCAGCCGCGCGATCGTGTCCACCGTCAGGTCAACCACGGTACGCCCCGGCACCGAATAGAGGATGATCGGCAGCGCCGTTGCATTGGCCACGGCCGAGAAGTGCTGGAAGAGCCCCTCCTGGTTCGGCTTGTTGTAATAGGGAACGACCGAGAGCACCGCGTCCGCCCCCACTTCCTCGGCATAGCGCGCCAGCGCTACTGCCTCGGCGGTCGAGTTGGCACCCGCGCCGGCCAGAATCGGCACGCGCTTGTTGGCGATCTCGACGCAGATCTCGATGATGCGGCGATGCTCCTCGTGGCTCACCGTCGGGCTCTCGCCCGTGGTGCCTACCGGCACCAGGCCGTGCGAGCCTTCCGCGATCTGCCAATCCACGAATGCCGAGAAGGCTTTCTCATCGACCGCCCCATTGGCAAAGGGGGTGATGAGCGCCGTGATCGATCCTCTCAGCATTTGAGGTATTCCTTGGTGTTCTGCCACAGTTGCGCCGTGGCTTGGTGTGATGGTGCCGCTCGTATGGCGGCCGTTCGGAGGTGGGCACCATACTTTTTGTTGTGCGGCACGACAAGTTGGGTGTCAGGGCTATCACCGCTATCGGCCGCGAGAACTTTGCAGCAACCAAATGTTCACCCTGGCCGGGTAACGTTGGGTTAACCGCAAGGATGGGGGCACCTTGTTGGGTTAGAATTCAGGACCAACAGGACGGTACCATGCTACTAGTGCAACAGAGGCGTCCTCGCCTTGTTGCTGGCCTGCTCGCAGCGACGATGTTCCTGCAGGCCGGAGCCGCCCCAATCCCCGCAATGGCTGTTGACGGGGTCGATACCACCACGACCGCCGCCATCGATCCGGCGCCCATTGCCGCTGGCCTGCCTCAGGGTTCGGCCACGTTCCGCCGCGCGCTCGATCTCCTCAAATCGCGCAATTACGCCGATGCTTATGCAGCCGCTCGCGGCCTGCAGAGTGCCGTCGAGCGCCGCACGATCCAGTGGGCGGCGATCTATTACGGCGGCACCGATATCGACTACGAATCCATCGCGCGCTTCGCCGCCGACGCCCCCGACTACGCCACTGCCGGCCTCTACAAGACCCGTCTTGAGCAATCGCTGGTCAAGGCCAATGCCGACAGCGCCGATGTCATCCGGCTGCTCGGCGGCGCCATGCCCTCGACCATTCCCGCGCAGATCGCCCTGGCCTCCGCCTATCTCGAAAGCGGCCAGAAGGATCGCGCCGCCCGCATCGCCCGCTCTATCTGGGTCGACAACTATCTCGACCAGAAGTCCGAGGACGACGTCAAAGCCAAGCTCGGCTCCCTCCTCGATCGCGATGCCCATTGGGCCCGCGCCGTTCACCTGATGATGAACGACCGCGCCGCCGGCGTTGAACGGCTCCTGCCCTTTCTATCGTCCGGCCAGAAGTCCCTCGCCGTTGCCCGCATTGCCGTCTCGCGCAACGCCAACAACGCCAAGGCGCTGCTCGACGCGGTCGACCCGGCTTATCAGAAGCACCCTGTCTTCATCTTCTCCCGCGCACAGCGCGCCCGCCAGGCGGAGCTTTATGAGAGCGCCATCGACTGGCTTAATAAGGCCAGCGGCGACCTGCCCGATGCTGCCGAGTGGTGGTACGAGCGCCGTACGCTGATCCGCCAGCTCCTCTCTGCGGGCGATGCCAAGCTCGCCTACGAGGCCGCCGACACCTATCGCGAAGGCCCGGAGGGTCGCCTCGTCGACGCCCGCTTCCACGCCGGCTGGATCGCCGCTTCCTTCCTTGGCGACCCGAAATCGGCCAAGGCGCATTTCGAGAAGATGCGCTCCCTCTCCACCCTGCCCGACACCGTCAGCCAGGCCGACTACTGGCTGGCGCGCACCTTGCGGCAGCTCGGTGATGACGCCGGCGCCAAGACCGCGCTCGAGGCTGCCGCCAAGTACAGCACCGTCTATTACGGTCTCCTCGCTCGCGCCGAGCTTGGCCTCAAGGGCGTCGAGATTCGTGGCATGCCGGCCTGGAAGCACAGCGAAACCGTGTTCGACGCCCGCGAGCCGGTGCAGGCCATCCGCCTGCTCGCCGCCAATGGCCAGCAGAGCATGGCCATGCCGCTCCTGCGCACCTTTGCCGCCAGGCTCACCGATACCGGCGAGATGGTTCTCGCCGCTCGACTGGCCCAATCGATCGGCGCCCACCAGGTTGCCATCACCATCGCTGAGACAGCCGAAAGCCGCGGCGCGCCGATGGATCTCTTCAGCTTCCCCAAGGACGGCCTGCCCCAGAACGCGGCGCTCGCCGCCATCGACAAGGCCGCCGTCTACGCCATCACCCGCCAGGAAAGCCGGTTCCAGGTCGATGCCGTGTCGAGCGCCGGTGCGCGCGGTCTCATGCAGCTCATGCCAGGCACCGCCAAGGAAACCGCAGCCAAGGTCGGCGTCGATTACTCGGCCACCCGCCTCGTAACCGATGGCGCCTACAACGCGCTTCTGGGCTCGACCTATCTCGCTGCCCAGCTCAACCGCTATGACGGCTCGCTCGTCCTCGCCGCAGCCGCCTACAATGCTGGCGCCGGCAATGCCAACAAGTGGATTTCCGCCTATGGCGACCCGCGTTCGAGCCGCGTCGACCCAGTCGTCTGGATCGAACTCATCCCCTTCCAGGAAACGCGAAAATACGTGCAGCGCGTTCTCGGCAACTACCTCGTCTACCGGGCCCGGCTGGGCGACTCCGGCATGACCCTGATGGACGCCCTGCGCAAGATTCCGGGCTGATGGGCTAAAGCCCATTGCCACCATGCGGGCGTCTGCTAAGACGCTTGCATGGCCAACCGGAATTACCCGCCCGACCACCCGCCATTTGCCGCCCTGCCCGTACGCACGATCACCATCGGCACCGGCGCGGACCAGATGGCCGTGCATATTTCCGGCCGCCTCAGTTCGCGGCGTGTGCCGGTCATCTGCGTGCCCGGCTATCAGCGCAACATGACGGATTTCACAGACTTCATCCGCTATTTCGGCCGCCTTGCCGGCGAAAGCTGGCCCGTCATCCTGGTCGACCTCTTCGGTCGTGGCCGCTCCACCGACCGCAGCGACAAGCTGCGCTACGCCTCGCCGCAGGACGCCGCCGACCTCTGCACCCTCGCCGACGCCCTGGGCGTCGAGCGCGCGGCTTTTGTCGGCCAGGGCTATGGCGGCCAGGTCACCATGGCATTGGCCGCGCGGCGCCCCGGTCTCATCGCCGGCGCGGTATTGATCGATGCCGGTCCCCTCAGCGATTCCCGCGGACTTGTGCGGTTGCGCGGCAATCTCCAGCACATCGCCGGCTGGCGCGGCGAAGCCGTGCTTCGCGCGGGCATGCGCCAGATTCTCAGCCGCGACTATCCCGGCCTTACCGACCCGCAGCTCGATGCCCTGGCCCTACGGACCCACTTCATCGACAAGCGCGGCCGCGCCCACGCCCTCTTCGATCCACACCTCCTCAAGATGCTGGATTCCTTCGAGGCCGACGACGTCCTCGTCGCGCAATGGCCCCTCTTCGACGCCCTGCAACACATCCCTCTCATGCTCTTCCGCAGCCAGCTCACCGACCAGCTCCGCCGCGAAACCTTCGAGGCCATGACCCGCCGCCGCCCCGAAGCCCCCGCCCTCATCATCAACGACGAAGGCTCCCCCGCCCTGCTCAACCACCCCGACGAGGTACGGGCGATCGTCGCGTTCGTCGAGAAGCTGGGCAAGACGGGTAAGGTCGCCGCTTAGACGGCAGGATTGGCAAGTTGGAGCGGGCGGCTTGGCAGCTATGCCGGCACTGCGATCGATCCCCTCGCCCAAACCTCCAGCCGCGAAGCCCGCCCGTGAATGGGGCCGGTTCCGTATGATGTCTAGCCGTTCCGGATTTGGGTCGCTCGATGGTCCCCGCACATGCACAAGGCTAACGCCGGGCCTTCCACCTTGGCTGCCACAGGGCGCGACCTCAACCGCACTTCCGGAGCGATTCAGGACCGCCCGCCCGTCCAAGCCAGCAAGAGGTTAGCCTTCGGAAGGCGACCAGCCGAGTGTCGCCCCCTTATCAACGTTGGCGTATCGGCACGGACGGGCCGCTTATCGCCGTCGGTGACCCACTTCCAACATGCCTCCTCCCCGTATGACCGGCTCCACGAGACTGGCCCCCGGGGCACAGTCGAGAATAGGCGGAAGAGCAGTACCGGCAGCAGCTTTATCTCACCTGCTTCGGAGCCTCTCTGGTGGGCCTCTCTTGTTTAGGCTGCGCAAAAATGGCGCCGTAGCGAGTGCCTTACGCGACGCCCGGCGCTCCTCGGGAGACGATTTTGGGTGCGCGGCCCGCCTTCAGGTCGAAGCAACACCCACGCTATCGTCCGTGAGATTGCCACCGCCAGCGGCCCTGGCTTACTCCATCGATCCCTCAGTCACAGAATCGATGCTTCGGTCGCAGAGTAGACACGCCAACGGCTCGACTCGCGGCAGTCACGCAATAAACCCGGCTAAACAGTGCGGACCGGCACTTCGAGATCACGGCGGAAACTCGGTGAGGCCTAGTCCCTAGGGTCCGTACTCAATTGCACCGGTAGATGAGGTTGCGATGGTCGCCACACCCCCCGGACTTCCCCGGACTTGATCCGGGGCCCATTGCCATTCTCCACTCGAGTGGAGGAACCCGTGGGCCCCGGCTCTGCGGCCGGGGAAGTTCAGTGGCGCGGCAGACGGACGGCGCTTCCGTTGGACTCTTTCGAATGGGAAGATAAGGCGCTCTGGGGCACCGGGACTTATTGAGTTCGGATCCTAGGCCTTCCCCTTCACCCGCCGCGGCCGAAGTGCCTTGGCCTGCTTGCTCCACTCCTCGCGAACGACACGCCCGCCGAGCCCCAGCCGCTCATCCAGCATTGCCGCGGCTTTCTTGTTCAATGCTGCCAACTGATCGAGATGGAATACTCCTGCCTCATGCAGCCGCGCCTCAAGCTTCGGCCCGATCCCGTTGATCTGCTTGAGGTCATCCGGCTTGCCGTCGCGCGGCTCCGCCAGCGCAAACGGCAGACCGGCCATCGGCTCAGGCTCAGCATCGGCGGTCAAATCCGCGGCATCTTCCAACGGCGGCGCAGGCACGACAATCCGCACATTGGCCCTACGCGGCCGAGCCGGCATCGAGGTCGCCACGTCGAAGGGCGATGCGGTCTCATCAACATCGCTCTCAGCCGCGGCGCTATCACCTGAAGCCGCCGGCGCACTCTGAGCCGTACGCCGCACGCCAGGCGACCGGCTGGCCCGACGTGCCACATATCCGCCAATGCAGCCGACCAGGTAAACGACCAGCACCGCCAGGGCAGCCTCGATCACGCCGCTCATTTACTCCCTCCGGCATCCTTGCCGGCCTTAACCCAGCCGCTTGCGAGGCCGGCCACCAGGGCGAGAACGAGCGGAGACCAATAGTTCGTGGTCAAACCGATCAGCCATTCAACCATGCGCGCAGCCTTATCTGTGTTCGTCGAGCACCGTGAACACGATGCGGCGGTTCTGCTGCTTGCCGGCAGCGGTATCGTTGCTGGCGATCGGCACGGTCTCTCCATATCCGATGGCATAGAGGCGCGTATCCTTGACGCCCTCCTCCACGAGGACCGCCGTCACAGCCTCGGCCCGAGCCACGGACAAGGCCAGGTTCGCATCGGCATCGCCATCGCTATCGGTGTGCCCCTCGACGTGCACCGTCGCATCCGGGCACTGCTCGAGGATCGCCGCCAGGTCCTTGAGTGCGCCGCGCGATTCATCGGTCATCCGCGCGCTGCCCGATTGGAAGAGGATCGTATGCGTCCCCGCAAACTCCGCCACCTGCGTACGGCAAACGTCGTTGGGCGCCGGCCCGGCGAGCTCGATCGACCACGCGCCGGTATCTGAAAGCGCCGCGAGTTCGGCCTTCGCGTTCGTCAGGTCACCAACACTGGACGCCTTGCCTTGAAGGGTCCACTTGCCGCCCTCGAATGCCAGTTCTCCGTCGCTGAGCTTCATCAGGGCCCGCAACCCACCAACCGCATCGGCTATAAAAGTTTCCGGAGCGCCTTCGGCTATGGAAAGCCCCGTGGTCGGCGCACTCCCGGCCACCACGCCAAAATACCGCATTGCGGGATCTGTCGGCACAGCGCCGCTCAGCACAACCGCCCCTCCGGCAACACGAGATGCCTTGAACGCATAGTTCGGGTCGATGGCAGGCACAGTCGGCGGCGCGACCTCGGCCCCGGCCGCGTCGGTAGGTTCTGCCGCCTCCGCGCTTTCGGTCACGTCCGTTTGTGTCGGCGCTTCGGAGGCTGCCGGCTCGCTCGCTGCCGCCGGCGCCTGTGCAGCCGCTGCTGAAACCGCAGGAGCAGCACCGGTCGCCGCGGTGGGGACCGCATCGGATGCTTTCGGCGCCGAGACTTCAAGCAATGCCAGCACCACTCCGGCCGGCACGCCCGATTTGCTCATCTCATTAAGCGCCGATTCATCGGCCTCGGATTTGGCGACACCCTTGATCGTCACGACATTGCTGCGCAGCGCAATTCGACCTTCGGCAAGATGTTCGGCCGCATTGAGGGCAAACGCCAGTCCTGCAGCATAGGCGGAAGGCGCGCCATCGGCAATCGTCACGCCTTTGGTGTCCGCACCAGCAAGCGCGCTCAACTTGTCGAGCGATTGCTGATCCGGAACAAAGCCATGAAATTCAACGCCATGGCTCTCAGGCGTCACCTGCAGAGTCAGCCAGAAATCAGCAACCTTAGCGGCCGGAAGCGTAACGATGGAGCCAGCCGAGTTGCCCGGTGTCGTCGCCTCCTGGCCAATAGATGCGCTTACAAAAACGACGCTGCTCAGAAGAACGCCTATCAAAGCCCAGTACCCGAAACGCCGCATGCCATCCTCGTCCGCAAGATCAGTTCAGCCGGAAGCTACCCGTCGAATCGCGGCTTTGAAACCATCAAGCTCCAGGAAAGCACTTCTTCAGACCGCGAATACGCCAGAAGTGACGAAGGCGCCACAAAAGCAGAAAGGCCCGGCAAAGCCGGGCCTTTCCAATTCAGACAGAAGCAAAAGCTTACTGGAAGGTCTTGGCAGCCTTGAAGGTAGCCTTGTAAGCGCCTTCCGAGTTGGCCTGGCCCTTGATCGAGGCAGTGAAGTCGCCGCCCGGAGCCCAATCGAGACCGATCGAGCCGTAGTAAGCGGTGCTGTTGCCCGACAACGGCGGGGGAGCAAGCGAAGCCTGCACAACGTCGCCACCATAGACACCAACGGCAGCACTGGCCTTGAGAGTCTCGGTGAGAGCCGCAACGATCTGCGCCTCAACCTGCCACATGTTCCGATCCACAGCACCACCCGGCGCCGGGAGGATAAAGTTATTGGTGTGGAAGTAACGGCCGCCGAGGTTCAGCGACACGGTCTCGGTGACCTGAGCGCCGATAGACGCGCCAATACCATAACCGTCGGTCTTAACACCAGCAACATCGCTCGACTTGAACTCGCCCGACAGCGCCAGGGTGAACATGTCGAAGGTCGCCTGGCCGCTAACCAGACCATGCCAATAGTTGCGGTTGATACCGCCGGTGTTGTCACCGAGGTAAGCAACGGCTGCGCGAAGCTTGAAGTTATCAAACGTCGCAGTGGCACCGGTGTGAGCGAACCACGAGTCGATGTGGCCATCGAGCACGCCGATCGCGCCGCCGGTCAGGTGAGCCGTCACAGACTCGCCAGCATAGTTGACAACGCCAAGCAGGGTGCCGGCAGAGTTGCCGTCCATGATCTTGCGTGCAACAGCGTTAGTACCCAAGATCGAGGCATTGCCGTCGCGGTTGTCGATGTTTTCGAGGCCGACACCGACCGACACACCATTGCCAAGATCGCTAACGGCCTGGATCGAGAGGCCACCGAGGAACGGCGCGCCATTCTTGAAGAGAACGCCAGCGTCCGTAGCCGTGGAACCGAAGAGACCGAGATAGTTGAACGGCACGTCATCATCAATGTTGCCGATCGAGCCGTCTTTGCCCTTCTTGCGAAGACCAGCCATCAGGACGGTGGTATCGCCAACGGACACATAGGCTTCATTAAGTTCAACGCCAGCAGTGGAGTCGCCGTTCAGACCGATACCCTGATAGCCAAAGTTAAGCGGATCTGCCACGGTGTTGTCCGTCTGGGCCCAGCCGCCGTCCCTCATGCGGTAACGCTCGACCTGACGCAGACCAATAATGGCCTTCGCCTGACCGAAGTCACTGTCTGCCGCGGCGAGAACACGAATCCAAGCCTCAACCTTGGAGTCGTAATCCACCGATTCGGTACCACCGGTGCGACCGTTCACCGAGCTACCCTTAACCATGAAGTCCGGGTTCGCGGTGGTGTTGTCGGCCCACGGGTTGCCCGGAAGCTGAGCGTAGGGAACGGCGGTGCGGTAGTCGCCCCAGTTGAATTCGTAGCTCACGCCACCGGTGATCTGCAGGCAGTTGGTGTCGGACGAGATGGTCAGACCCGACAGGCCGAGGCTGTCGCAAACGTCGAGCGACGTCAGAACACCCAGGTCAGCTGCCTGAGCGCCCGAGGCCAGGCCGGCCGCAGCGATAGAACCTAGCAGAAGGCTCCTGATTTTCATTGTTGACCTCCAAAGTCAGTCATTTTTTGTGCCGGTGAACCGGCGGCTTGTCGAAACGCGACCACACTTGTTTGTGGTGCAGTGTGTTGCCGTCGCGTTGCGACCGACAAACGATCCCATGCATGGATTCGCAATACGCACTCTACGCAAGGCGGTTGGGCGCGCAATCGCAGAAAAGCCACTTTCCGGCTGCGCAGCATGGTTGGGACATGGTTGTTGCAGATTCAGCACACAGTTGGAAACGCTTGATTAACCGCCCTAAACACTGTGTTAACAGGGCTTTCCCGCTGAGCTTCGCGGGGGCGGCCGCGGCCATTACTGTGACAGCTCTGCCCTATTTTGATCACGTGTTTGGCCGGTATTCCGGACGAGCGAAGTTTCGTTTGCATATCCAATGACCTGAGGAAGGACGGACGGTTCATGAGTGAGGGCAAGGTGGCGGTCGTTACTGGGGCGACGTCGGGAATCGGCAAGGCGTGCGCCATCGGGCTATCGCAAGCGGGCTACAGGGTCGCCATTTGCGGCCGCCGGCGCGACCGGCTCGATGAAGCGACTGAAGAGGCGGGCGCTGCATTCTTCGCGGCTTGCGACGTGTCCGACCCAGGAGACGTCAATCGATTCTTCGCGCGGGTGCGTGATCAGCTCGGTCGGGTCGATTTCGTTTTCAACAATGCCGGACGTTTCAGCCCGGCCGCCTCGTTTGGAGACACAGACATCTCCACCTGGACGGACGTGGTGGATACCAACCTCAATGGGGCATTCTTCGTGGCGCGCGAGGCGTTCAGGGCGATGCGGGACCAGAACCCGCAAGGCGGCCGCATCGTCAACAATGGTTCGATCTCGGCCTACTCGCCGCGGCCGGGCGCAGCGCCCTACACCGTCACGAAACACGCTATCACTGGCTTGACCAAGGCGATCTCGCTCGATGGTCGCGCGTTCAATATCGCCTGCGGGCAGATCGATATCGGCAATACTGCGAGCGACATGACCGCCTCCATGCAGTCCGGCGTGCTTCAGGCCAATGGCACGATCATGCCGGAGCCGACCTTTGAGGTGCGTCATGTGGTGGACGCGATCGTCTACATGGCGAATCTGCCGCTCGAGGCCAATGTGCAGTTCATGACCATCATGGCGACGAACATGCCCTATATCGGTCGCGGATAATGGGCGAGGCTTGCGCCCCGCCCCATCCAATCAGGCGGCGAAGACGCTCTGACCGTCGATCCAGGTCGAGTTGACCTTGAGCGTATCGGAGAGATGCACGAAGCTCGCGACCGAGCCCTGCCCCAGAAAGCCGTGGCGGTGCGCTACGCCGAGTGAGCGCGCCGGGTAGAGGGTTGCCATACGCAGGGCCTCTTCGAGGCTTAGCCCCACCACATCGCGTATATACTTGATGGCGTCGATCATCGTGAGATCGGCGCCGGCTAGTGTGCCATCCTCCAGACGCAGCGCGCCGTTGGCGCGGTGAATTACGCGGCCATTGAGCGTGAAGCTTTGCAGGTCGCTGCCCGTCAGCGACATGGCGTCGGTAACGAGGAAGATATGGGCTGGACCGGTCTTGGCGCGTAGCGCGATGCCGATGGTTTCCGGGTGTACGTGGATACCGTCGGCAATGAGGCCGGCGCTCATCGAGCCAAGGGACAGGACGGAGCCCGCGACGCCCGGTTCGCGATTGCCGATCTGGCTCATGGCGTTGAAGAGATGGGTCGCCATGCTGGCGCCGGCCTTGGCTGCCGCTTCCACCTGGACCATCGAAGCATCGGAATGGCCGATACTGACGACAACGCCGGCTTCGGTGAGGCGAGCGATCTGCTCAGGCTTCACGGTTTCGGCGGCGACCGTCGTCAGGAGATTCGGCAAGGCCTGGCGAGCCGCGATGAGATTGGCGAGATCCTCCTCGTTCATCGGGCGGATGAGCGCGGGGTCGTGGGCACCCTTGCGCGCGAGGGAAAGGTGCGGACCTTCGAGGTGCAGGCCAAGGAAACCAGGAAGCTGTGCTTCGACGGCCGCTTTGCCTGCGGCGACGGTTTCAGCGGTGATCGCCGGTGTATCGGTTATCAACGTCGGCAGCAGCGCGGTTGTGCCGTACTGGTAGTGCGCCGAGCAGATGGTCCTGAGGCCGGAAAGCGTGCGGTCTTCATTGAGAAGAACACCGCCACCGCCATTGACCTGCAGGTCGATAAAGCCGGGAACGAGCATGCCGCCAGCGAAATCGTGCCGAGCGACGCCATGTGGGATGTCGCCAATGGCAACGATACCCTCGACGACGCCGTCATTCACCAGCAGCGCCGAATCCTCGATCCATTCCTCGCCATCGAAGATACGGGCGCCGAGAAAAGCAGTACGGGTCATACCGTTTCCGTCACTTTCTTGAGGTTGGGCGGCACGTCCGGGTTGAAGCCGCGGCGGCGCGACAGCGCTTCGACGAAACCGTAGAATGACACGACCAGCGAGAGCGCGTCGGTGATCGGATGGCCGGTCGGAGCGAACGGCAAGCGCTTTGCGGCGCCCGGAATGTCGGACGTGACGTAGGCCAGAGCGCCCTGCCCGGCCAGTTTGTGCGCCATTTCGGCCGTGGACTTTTCGGCGGCGTCGCGGGCAGCCAAAGCGAGGATGGCATAGCCTTGTTCAACAATGCGGACCGGGCCATGCATAACTTCAGCGGAGCTATAGGCCTCGGCGTGGATACCGCAGGTTTCCTTGAACTTGAGCGCGGCCTCGCTGGCGATGGCGAGCGAGGGACCACGGCCGAGCACATAGAGCGACTGGTGACCATCAAGTGCTTCGGCCAGGGGCGACCAATCGCAGTCGATAGCCTTGGCAAAGACCTCAGGAAGGCTGTCGAGCGAAGCCAGCAGCGCCTTGTCGTTCATCCAGTGCCCGAGAACGCCAAGGCCGGCGACGACCGAGGCCACGTAGGTCTTGGTGGCAGCGACGCTCTTCTCGGTGCCCGAGAAGAGACCGATGGTTAAATCGGAAGCCACGGTCAGGGGCGAGCCGGCAGTGTTGGTGATCGCGACGGTCAGGGCGCCGCTTTCGTGGGCGGACTTGGCCATGGCAACGATGTCCGGGCTCTTGCCGGATTGCGAGATGGCGATAGCCGCTGCGCGCTGGAGCTTCAGCTCCTTGCCGTAGATCGACATGATCGAGGGGCCGATCGAGGCGACCGGGAGACCGGCCGTCAGTTCGATGGCGTATTTGAGGAAGGCCGAGGCGTGGTCTGAGGAGCCGCGCGCAATGGTGGCGACCATCGACGGCTCCTTTTCCCGCAGGGCGGCACCGGTGGCGACGAAGCTGTCATGGCTACCAGCGAGGAGGCGCTCTACGGCCTGCGGGATCTCCTCGATCTCGCGCCGCATAAAGGTCTTTTCATTCATTGGCGGTTCCAGTCTGTCGTAGGGTTTCGCCGAGGCGAAGTTCGGCGACGAAGTCGTAGGTATCACCTCGATAGATCGAGCGCGTGAACTCTATCACACGCCCGGAGGCCAGGTACGAAATGCGTTCGATGTTGAGGCTTGCCGAACCGGCGGCGACATCAAGGAGCTTTGCGTCCCTCTCGCCCAGATTCGCCGCGCGGATACGCTGAATGGCCCGGATCGGACGATTGCCGCTCTTTTCGAGGTGAGTGTAGAGCGAATTCTGCACGACCTGCGGGTCCGGCAGAATACGGGCCGAGAGCGCTGCCCGCTCGATAGCCATCGGCACGTCGTTGGAAAGCCGCAGGCGACCGAGCCGCGCGACCATATCGCCGGAGGAAAGGCCCAGGGTCACGGTCTCCTCGGGCGACGGGATGTAGATTCCCTTCTCCAGCCACTCCGAGCGCACGCTCATGCCGCGCCGTGCCATATCCTCGGTAAAGGACGTGAGGTGCGAGAGCGATTGCTCCACGCGCTGGCTTTGCGGCGCGACGAAGGTGCCCGAGCCGTGGCGCTGAATAAGCACGCCGTCCTGGACAAGATGCTGGACGGCCTTACGGACCGTGACACGGGAAACGTCTGCTTTGAGAGCCAAGTCACGCTCGGAAGGAAGAGCGTCGCCGGGCTTGATCGCGCCGCGATGGATAGCGTCTTCGATCCAGCGCTTGAGCTGCAGGTAGAGCGGCCCGCCCTGTGGGAGCGCCACCGGGTTGGTGTCGAAAATGCTGTCAGGCTCTCCGCTCACTATTCCTCCAAACCAGGCAACCACGCGAACTTTTCGCGTCAAGATACCAATAAAATACCATTGACCAAGGGAAAAGTGGCGTTCTGAGGTCTTGCCCACAGATCACCGGTGTTCGCCCTCATCCCCGTGTGGAGAAGAACTGAAAATCTGCTCCGCGCGGCCTTATGGACAAATGGTATGTTATTGGCATTAATGCAAACGGAGGGCGGATGCCAATGCCGCGGTGGCGCGATTTCGGTTGTGACCGCAGGCGTTTTGCACGATCTCTGAGGCAGACTTCAAGGA
The DNA here is from genome assembly GCF_016801025.1 of Paradevosia shaoguanensis. Classification (GTDB taxonomy): domain Bacteria; phylum Pseudomonadota; class Alphaproteobacteria; order Rhizobiales; family Devosiaceae; genus Paradevosia; species Paradevosia shaoguanensis. Next base: position 4,421,003 of record NZ_CP068983.1, read on the forward strand.
AAAGAGCATGGGTACAGCTCGGACGGCCTTTTCCCGAGGATTGCTGGCACTGTGCCTTTCCCTGCCATGCGGAGTCGCGTTGGCGCAGGACGTCACGTTGACGATTGAAAGCTGGCGCACTGGCGACCTGGCGATCTGGAACGAGAAGCTGATCCCGATCTTCGAGGCTGAGACCCCCGGCATCAAGATAACGTTTTCTCCCATTGCATCAGCGGATTACGACACTTCCCTCAGCTCCAGATTCGCCGAGGGGACTGCAGGTGATCTCATAGCCTGTCGGCCTTTCGACCGGTCTCTGCAATTGTTCGATGCGGGATATCTGGCGCCGTTGTCGGACCTCGCCGGAATGGCGAATTTCTCCGCCTTGGCGCAGATGGCGTGGCAGACAGACGACGGGAAGACGCCGTTCTGCGTGCCAGTGGCCTCGGTGATCCATGGGTTCATCTATAACAGGGATGCCTTCGATGAGTTGGGACTGGAGCCGCCTGCAACTCAAGCCGACTTCTTTTCGGTGCTCGACCAATTCAAGGCCGACGGTAGCTACGTTCCGATGGCGATGGGTCTACATGACCGTTGGGAAGCGGCTACACTGGGCTACGAGAATATCGGCCCCAGCTTCTGGAAAGGGGAGGAAGGTCGACAGGCGCTGATCAGCGGCAAGCAGAAGCTGACCGATCCGCAATGGGTATTGCCACTGGAGGTTCTGGCACGGTGGAAGCCCTACCTTGGCGATGGGGCTGGGGAACACACCCATACGGACAGCCAGAACGTCTTTACACTCGGCGAAGCTGCTATCTACCCGGCCAGTTCGCAGGAGATCGCGGAGCTCGAGGCGCAGGTAGGCTTCCAGGTCGGGGCGTTTCCACCGCCGGTTGCGGAGGATGGAGACGACTGCTTTATCTCCGACGAAGCCTATATCGGCATCGGCATGAACGCCAAGACGCCACATCGAGAGGCGGCGCGGAAATTCTTGGCTTGGCTCGCCACACCGGAATTCGCCAATCTCTATGCCAATGCCCTGCCCGGCTTCTTCCCGCTGTCGAAATCCGCGATCAGCATCGACGACCCGCTGGCCCAGGAATTCCTGTCATGGCGGAGCCGATGTGCGTCGACGCTCCCCTTCACCTCGGCGCCGCTCTCGCGTGGAACGCCGAGCCTGGTGCAGGAAACCTGGGCGGCAGCCTCCGACGTCATGAATGGCACGGAGACGCCGGAGAAGGCCGCCGAAAGGTTACAGGCAGTTTTGACGGCCGCACGTCTCAGTCATTGACTTCGGAGTTATCGATGCGATCGGTGGTGGCGCCAGATTCCGGGTCTTCAGGGGTTTCTTCGGGACGTGGTATGCGGTTCTGGCGCTGAGCGGCGACCAGTACAGCAGTCTGCGAGGCAGCGAGATCGATGCGGGCCAGAATGCCGGGATCAACCTGACGAAAGTCCTCAAAACTCTTGTCCTCGGCATAGACCGAGGTGGGAATGGTGAGCGCCGAGAAGAAGCCGAATAGCGGTCGAAGCTGGTGCTCAACGACGAGCGAATGGCGCGGACCGCCGCCCGTGGCGGCGAGGACGACAGCCTTGCCGATCAGTGCCGTCGGATCAACGAAATCGAAGAAATGCTTGAACAGGCCGGTATAGGAGCCCTTGTAGACTGGCGAGGAAACGACAAGCACGTCAGCGTTCTCGACGGCCTCGACAATCGCCAGCGCCTCCGGCGACAGTTCTTCGCGCGAAAGCGCGGCACCCAGGCCGGGGCTGGCATCGACGATGTCGTACTGTCTTATGCGAGCCTCTACCCGTTCTCCGATCCGTTTCGAAATCACCTCGGTCAAAGCGCGCGAGCGCGACGGGCGGTGGGCATTGCCACTGAAGGCGACGAGATCAATCGGGGTGTTGGGCTGGATAGTCATGCCCTTTAGATAAATCGTCCGGGCCCGATTGGGAATAGAAAAGGTGAAGCTTGTTTAATTCCGCGGCCGACGCGCGGTGCTTCGACGGATGCGCAGCTCGTTGGGCAGAATGACGACCTTTTCACGCACGGTTTCGCCCGAAAGGTGCTTGAGCAGCATCTTGCCGGCGCGGAAGCCCATTTCGTAGCTCGATACGTGTACCGTGGTCAGCGGCACCGGGAGCGCTTCGGCAATGGGGCTGTCTCCGTAGCCGGCAATGGCGATTCGATCGGTCAGGCCGAGACGCGAGGCTTCGAGCGACGCGCCCACCGCCAGGATTTCGGACGAGAAGAAGATCGCGTCGCACTGCGGAAAACGCTTCATGACGGTGCGCAGGGCCTGCGCGCCATCGGTCAGGACCGGCTCGTGACCATCCATCGGCGCCAAGAATCCGATTTCAGTGCCAGCCGCAGCAAGGCCCTCCCGGAAACCCGCCAGGCGTTCGTTGCCCGCGGTGTTGGTGCGGCCCACATAAGCCACGTTCCGGAATCCGGAGGCTCCGAGATGTTCGCCCATCAGACGACCACCTTCGACATTGGAGAAACCCACCAGCATATCCATGGGATCATCAACGTGATCCCACATTTCCATGACCGCCATGCCACGCGACCGGATCATAGAGCGCGTGGTTTCAGCCTGGACGATGCCGGTGAAGACCAGCGCTGCCGGACGAAGTGGCAGGACTGAGCCCACGAAATCAGCTTCGAGGCGGGCCGAATAGTTCGTATGGGCCATCATGAGGTGAAAGCCGCTGTTCTCCAGCGCATCGGCGCAACCGCGGGTAGCGCGGGCGACATGCTGGTTCTCGATGTTGGAGACGAACATGGCGATAAGCGAAGACCGCCCGGAGCGCAGGCTGCTGGCGAAGGTGTTGACTATGTAACCCGTCTTCTCGACGGCCTGCAGGACGCGCTCACGCGTTTCGGGCTTGACTAGGTCAGGATTGCTCAAGGTGCGCGACACGGTAATGGGCGAGACGCCCGCCTCGCGTGCAACGTCCTCAACACGCACATTGCGCGTCCGCGCGTCCTTTCCCTCAAAGGCCATCGGCATTCCTGACATCCGCCCGGGCGGGCGCGCAAACCGTATTTTCAGTGCTCTCTACGAGCCATACGGCGGACCGGTACCTATCGGTATCGTTATTAATCCCAATTGTCGGGCCGCAGCACATATGCAGCACGCCTCCGAGGCCCTCCGAACTAGCTCTGAAGATTGATATCGGCGCGCATGGAAAGCCCCGAAACTGGCCTGATAGGACAAGTCCCTATGGAGGCGTTTCGGAAATGGCTGCACTCATCCTGCCGGTAGTGCTCGCGGGGGGACAGGGTACCCGGCTCTGGCCAATGTCCCGATCGACCCGCCCCAAGCAGTTTCTACCGCTCACCGGACCGACGAGCCTGTTCCAGCAGACGCTCCAACGCGTGCTGGATCCCTCGCGTTACCTGCCGCCGATCGTCTTGACCAATACCGAATACCGTTTCCTCGTGGCCGAGCAGGCGCAAGAGGCTGGCGTCGTGCTGACCACCATCCTTCTTGAGCCTGTGGCGCGCAATACAGCAGCAGCGATCGCTGCCGCCGCGGCCTATGGCGCACGGACGTTCGGGCCCGGCGTCGTGCTGCATGTTTTGCCCTCCGATCATTCGGTGACGGTCGATGACGGCTACTGGATTGCGACCGACGAAGCTGCCGCCGCCGCGAACAGCGGACGCCTCGTAACGTTCGGCATCAAGCCGACGACGCCGGAGACCGGCTACGGCTATATTGAAGCCGGCAAGGCGCTTTCGAACACGACGATGGAAGTTGCCCGTTTCGTCGAAAAGCCGGAACGAGCGCGGGCCGAGGAAATGCTCGCATCAGGGCGATTCTACTGGAATTCGGGCATGTTCATGCTTGGCGCCGGGACGTTCCTCGATGAATGCCGTCGGCTGGCGCCCGAGACGATCGCGGCTGCGCAAAGCGCGGTCGAACTCGCGAAGGCCGATCTTGATTTCGTGCGGCTCGAGGCCGAGGCCTTCGGCCGGGCACCGGACATCTCGGTGGATTATGCGATCTTTGAAAAGACCGACCGGGCTGCGGTGTTGCCGGTCTCGTTCGGTTGGTCGGATCTCGGGAGCTGGGACGCTGTCTGGAAGGTCAGCAACAAGGATGCGGCGCAGAATGTCGCCAATGGACCGGTGACGTTCAGCAATACGAGCCGATCGCTGATCGTATCCGAGCGCGCGCACGTGGCGATTGAAGGTCTTGAGGACGTCGCCGTGATCGCGAGCGAGGATGCGATCTATATCGGCAAGTTGTCGGAGGCGCAGAAGGTGGGGCCGATGGTCAAAACGCTTCGCAAGAGCGCTGCTACGCGGTCACTTACCGAGACGCATCGCACTGCCTATCGGCCCTGGGGCGGCTATTCTTCGGTGCTCAACGGCGACCGGTTCCAGGTGAAGAAGCTGTTCGTTAAGCCGGGACGGAAACTCTCGCTTCAGAAGCATCATCATCGTTCAGAGCACTGGGTAGTTGTGCGTGGTACCGCCGAGGTCACTATCGATGGGACGCAGCAGATGCTGACGGAGAACCAGTCTGTCTATTTGCCCCTTGGCTGTACGCATCGGCTGGCCAATCCGGGCAAGATCGAGCTCGAGTTGATCGAGGTGCAGACGGGATCGTATCTCGGCGAGGATGACATAGTGCGGATAGAGGACGATTTCGGGCGGCAATAGTTCCGCCTATTCGGCCGCGTCTGCCAGTCGCTCCGCATCGCCGGGAGCCAGAGTCCCAACGCTTTCGTAGTGGAAGCCTTCTGCTTCCACTTCTTTGCGACGATAGATGTTGCGGAGATCGACGAGAACGGGCGTCGCCATCAGCACCTTGAGCCGTGGCAGATCCAGCGACCGGAACGCGTTCCATTCGGTTACAATGACGACGCCCGAGGCGCCCGTCGCTGCGTCGTAGGCGTCTTCGCAGAAGGTGACGCCGGGAAGCAGTTCGCGGGCAGCGTCCATGCCCTTGGGATCGAATGTGCGGATGCGCGCGCCGGCATCTTCCAGCGCCTGGATGATTGCCAGAGACGGCGCCTCGCGAAGGTCGTCGGTGTTGGGCTTGAAGGTGAGGCCGAGTACGGCGATGGTCTTGCCACGCACGTCTCCGCCCATCGCCGCAATGACCTTGCGGCTCATCGACCGCTTGCGGTGGTCGTTCACGGCGACGGTGGTCTCAACCAGCCTCAGCGGCACACCATGGTCCTGCCCGGTCTTAACCAGCGCAACCGTATCCTTCGGGAAGCAGGAGCCACCATAACCTGGACCGGCATTGAGGAATTTTGGACCGATGCGCTTGTCGAGGCCCATGCCGCGCGCAACGTCCTGCACATTGGCCCCTGCCCGCTCGCACAGGTCGGCCATCTCGTTGATGAAGGCGATCTTCATGGCGAGGAACGCGTTGGCAGCATATTTGGTGAGTTCGGCACTGCGTCGGCTGGTGAACATGATCGGCGCTTCGTTGAGATAAAGCGGGCGATAGACCTGAGCCATCAACGTGCGGGCGCGCTGGTCGCCGGTGCCGACCACGATGCGGTCCGGACGACGGAAATCTTCGATTGCCGAGCCCTCGCGCAGGAATTCGGGATTGGACACCACGGCGAAATCAGCTTCCGGGTTGGCGCTCCGCATGATGCGTTCGACTTCATCTCCAGTGCCGACTGGAATGGTCGACTTGGTCACAACCACAGTGAAGCCATCGAGAGCCTCGGCGACGTCGCGAGCGGCGGCGTAAACGAACGAGAGATCGGCATGACCATCCCCGCGCCGGGACGGCGTGCCGACGGCGATGAAGACGATTTCGGCCTGCGAGACGGCAGCGGTCAGATCCGTCGTGAAAACCAGCCGACCGGCGGCAGTGTTGGCGGCGACGATGCTGCTCAAACCCGGCTCATAGATTGGAATCTCGCCCTGGCGCAGTGTCTCGACCTTGGCGATGTCCGTGTCGACGCAGACGACGTCGTGACCGAAATCGGCAAAACACGCGCCGCTCACCAGACCTACATATCCGGACCCAATCATCGCGATGCGCATTCTGGCACCCCTCTACCGCAGGAGCCGGCACGATAGGGCCGAATCGATGTCGAAGCGACGACGTTGTGATGCGGCTCTCCTTGGACGCTGCACGCCTGCGGCATTGCGTCCGCGCATGCCTGATCCGCATGGCACGCACTGGACAGGTGGCGAGAGCCGACTATATCTAAGCACACATATATGTAGCTCCCTACATAATGGATTCCTAACAAATGACCGACCTTACGCTGCGGCAGGGTCTCATCACGACCCTGGCTGGGACCGCGCGAGCTCTGCAGACTCACTTCGATGCCCAATTGCGGGAAATGGGACTCACGGCCGCACGCGGTCGCGTGCTGCTGTTCCTTGCCAAGCGCGGCCCTAAGGGCGCGACGCAAACGGATGTGACCGACTATCTGCGCGTAGAGAACCCCACTGCCGTGCGGATACTCGACGGGCTGGAAGCGCTTGGGCATATTCGTCGGTGTCCGTCGGAAACGGATCGGCGCGCAAAGATCATCGAACTCACCGATACCGGCCGACCGATCGCCGAAGCGGTGGTGCGGGAATCGAGGCGCCTTTACAGCGGCCTGCTCGACGACATTTCAGACGACGATCTCGAAACCACACAACGCGTGCTTGACGTTATCAGCGCCAAGATCGTCACCGCCGGTCCGGTGCGGCGCTGGGCACATTTCGAGCGCGAGGCGGCGCAATGAGCGAGCGCAGTGCAGGAATCATCGACCGCGAGGACGAGGGCGTTGAGGCCCAGCCCACTCCCGTCGCGGAAGTCGAGCCGGCGGAGTCTCCTGCCAGGCCGTCCCCGCCGCCCTTTGTGCCGTTTCCGGCGTGGAAGGCGGCGATCTATGCGCTGTCCTCGGTGCTTCTGGGACTGACGCAGGGGCTTGGCCTCAATCTCATTACGGCCAACCTGACGAACCTGCAGGCTTATTTCGGCGCAACCCAGCAGGAAGTGAGCTGGCTGCCGGCCGCTTATTTCGCGACCAACATGACCGGCACCCTGCTGATGTTCAAAATCCGCAACCAGTTCGGGATGCGGCGTTTCGCCGAGATCGGCATCATCGTCTATGTGGGGCTGGTCATAGCCCATATGTTCAGCAACGACCTGCGCTCGGCGCTGGTGGTGCGTGCCATGATGGGCGTCGCCGCGGCACCGTTGAGCACGCTTGCCTTTTTCTACATGCTCGAATGGCTTCCGCCCGCCAAGAAGATGAGCATCGGAATCTGTTTCGGCATGGTCGGCAGCAGTCTGGCGCTGCCGCTGGCGCGCGTCATGTCCCCTTCGCTGATGCAGATAGGGGAGTGGCATGGGCTCTACCTGATGGAAGTAGGCCTCGCGCTCGTCGCGCTCGCTGTGATCTTTCTCGTGCCCATTACGCATCCGCCGCGTCAGAAGTCATTCGACAAGGACGACCTCATCAGCTTTCCGCTGCTGGCCATGGGCTTTGGCTCGATCGCGATCGTGCTGTCGATGGGCCGCTCCTACTGGTGGTTCGAGGCGCCCTGGCTCGGTGTGCTCGCGGCCATCGGCATCGCTTCTCTGGTCTTGCTGGCGCTGGTGGAACTTCACCGCAAGCAGCCGATGATCGATCTGCGCTGGCTGCTGACGCCCGACATGCTGACCTTTACCGGCGCGCTGATTGCGGTGCGTATCCTGCTTTCGGAGCAATCGGTGGGTGCGGTGGGACTCTTCACGGTACTTGGGTTGGGCAACGACCAGTTGGTACCGCTCTTCGCGATCATCAGCGTGGTGACGTTCATTGCCACGTATTGGCTGACGACAGTCATCAAACCGCAGCGGACGCCCTACTTGCACCTATTGGCGCTTACCATGGTGGCCGTAGCGGCCTGGATGGACGGGCATAGTTCGGTTACGAGCCGCCCAGAGCAGTTCTTTGTGAGCCAGGCGTTGATGGGCTTTGCCGCTGCTATTTTCCTACCGCCGGCCATGCTGCACGGCTTCAGCCGAGCGATGGCCAAGGGACCGCAATACATCCTGTCGTTCCTGACAGTGTTCCTTACCACCCAGACGCTGGGTGGTCTCCTGGGGTCGGCTGCGATGACAACATTCGTCGCGGTGCGCGAGCAATTCCATTCGAACGTGATCGCGCAGGGCGTAACTCTTCTCGACCCGTTGGTGGCTCAGCGTGTGCAGGCGTATGGCGGCGCCTATTCCAAGGTCCTGACCGATCCTGCGCTGCGCGACGCCAAGGGGTTGGCGCTACTCGGCCAGTCTGCGACACAGCAAGCCAACGTATTGGCCTACAACGATCTTTTCATGACCATCTTCGCAGCGACGATCGCCACGATCGCAGTTCTTCTCATCCATATGCTGCACGGCGCGCTCAAAAATCGCGCACCGCAAGCCCAGGCCAGCGCGGCCTGATCTACTCCAGAAAGTCACTTCAATGCGTTTCAAGGAACTCGTTTTTTCAAAGGCTACCATTCCGGCATTGCTCGCCGGCGTCGCAGGCGTGCTGGTGGTACTCTATGCGTGGCAGTTGCCGCCCTTCACGTCCTCGGTGCAGTCTACCAACAACGCCTATGTCAAAGGTCAGGTGACCATCCTCGCCCCGCAACTGGCGGGCTACGTGGTTCAGGTCCCGGTCACCGACTATCTGGAGGTCAGGAAAGGCGACCTTCTGGTGCAGCTGGACGATCGCATCTACCAGCAGCAGCTTGCACAGGCCAAGGCAACTCTTGCCCAGCAGGAAAGCGCGCTCGCCAATTATGACGCTAACTACGCTGCCAAGCAGTCGAGCGTCGAGCTGGCGCAGGCGCAGCTCACTTCCGCCGATGCCGCGTTGGAAAAGGCGCAGCGCGATGCGGGCCGCAATTCTTCGCTCCTCAAGTCGGGCATCGCCGCGCAGTCGAGTGCCGACCAGGCCAACGCCGCACTGGCTCAAGCTGAGGCTGGCGTGACGCAAGGAAAGGCCTCAGTGGCGATCGCAGAGCAAAACCTGGCGCTGGTTGAAGCCGGCAAGCCGGGCCTTGAGGCCGCTGTGCAAGGTGCGGAAGCGGCCGTGCATCTGGCGGAGATCAACCTGAGCAACACGCGGATCGTCGCGCCGGTGGATGGACGGCTCGGTGAAGTCACAGCGCGGATTGGCCAGTTCGTATCAGTCGGCACGCAGCTCACGTCCGTTACGCCGGAGAAGACCTGGGTCATCGCCAATTTCAAGGAGACGCAGCTCGCCAACCTCGAAATCGGCCAGGAGGCGAGCTTCACCGTGGATGCACTGGATGCCGGCAAGCTGGTCGGGCATATTTCGGAAATCTCGCCGGCGGCCGGCTCGGAATTTTCAGTGCTCAAGCCTGACAATGCTACCGGCAACTTCACCAAGGTTGCTCAGCGTATTCCGGTGCGCATCGAGATCGATCCCGGCCAGCCGCTGGCTCAGCGCCTGCTGCCCGGAATGTCCGTCGAGGTCTCGGTGGATACCGCGGCTACGCGGTCATAACCGTCCAACACTTTTGCGGTTGCAACTCGTGTATGTTCATGCTTTGTTCACTTTTGGTGAAAGCATGCAGTACGAACTTTTCGACAAGACCGAGTGTGGGCCTGCACAACGAGAAGACAACGTCTTCTTCGCATTGCTGCCTGACAATGGCACAGCCGAGATAGCGCTACGGCTGGCGACGCTGGCGGCAGGCGAAGCCGCAGCTCGTCGTTCGCTGGCCGCGGGCGGCCGGCTGCATCTGTCGGTGTTCGGCGTTCGTGACCGCATTTCGGACCGACGGGCCCAGCTTGCGGGCGACGATATTGCGGCAGACCTTCCGGACGAACCGCTGCGCGTCGTCTTCGATCATATGGCTCTCTTCCAGGGCGGCCAGAAGAAGCCGCTGGTGCTTTATGGCAAGGACATCGGCAATCCAGGACTCATCGAATTCCGCCGACGCTTTTGCATCGCGGCCGCGAATGCCGGGCTGGGTCTGGCGCGTCACCAATTCGAGCCGCATGTGACACTGCTCTGGACACCAACGCCTATGGTTGAGCACCGCGTCGAAACGATCTCCTGGGAAGTCCGCGACTTCGCACTGGTCCGCAGCTTTGTCGGTCACTCCCGGCACGAGCAATTGGGCCGCTGGCCGCTCGGCGGCCGGCGGGGCTAGTGGACGATCTCGTATAGCCGCTTGAGGAGGTGCCGGGAGCGTAGGTCTTCCGGATCAGCGCGCATCTGGTTCATGATGTAGCTGAACCCCACCCCTTCCGTGGGCCAGCCTGCATGGATCGAGCCACCAGCGCCTGAGTGACCGAAAGCGTCGGGCGCAGGCCCGAAGCGTCCTTGTGGCGTCTGCAATGCCCAGCCGACGCCAAAGGCCATGGCTTCGGCGATGTACGGGTCCATGAACCGCGACTGTTCCGCTCGGCCAATAGCCACAGTTTCACGTTTTAGCACCTCGACGCCGTCAACGGTGCCGCCCATCGCCATGCAGCCATAGTACCGCGCCATCGCACGAGCCGTGGCGATACCCCCTGCCCCACCGATTTCGGCGGCGTGATAGGCGCGCGTGTTCCACGGCAGTTCCGTGGGAAAGAGCGGTGGGTTACCCCAGACAGAGATGAATACCGGGTCGCTTCGCTGTTCTGGCGAAAAGCCAACCTCGAAGGGTAGCATGTCGGACCCGAGTTCAATCTTGCCAACACGTGGCTCAAACGTCTCGGGTAGGCCGATCCAGGCTTCGAGTCCCAGCGGTTCGGCAATTTCCTCGGCGAAGAAGCGCCCGAGTGGCAACCGCTTCCTGGCTTCGCTGGTAACGAGTTACCTCGATAATCTGCTTACCGAGGACGTCGCTTTTCTCGATCGAAAACTGGGCGGCCTGCGGCGGCAGGGGCTGGCGCCCCTTGGTGCGCTGATTGTCGCCGGAGACGCAGACGCGGCCAGAGCCGTAGTCAACAAGGCACTCGCCGAAGAGCGGGTGGTGGCCTAGCTCGCATCAGAAATCGGGTGCTGCGGATACGTCGCACAGGTGTTGCACGCGACAGCTATTTGCCGCACAAAGCTGTTTCCTCAAAGGCCGCCATTCGCGCCGGCCCTACCCGCCCGGAGAGTGTCGTGACTGCAAGCAACTTTCTTGCATTGCTGATTATTGTCATCGTGATCGCCTTGGCGTTCTGGCTGTTCCGCAGCCTTGCCGGACGCGGTCGGCTGGGCGTGAACAAGGCCGCCGTTTTCGGCACCACGCCGGCGATTCCGCGGGCCGTGTCGCAGGGCAATCGCCCGACGCTCAAGACACCCAACATCAGGGGTTGGACGGCCGGTCAAACGCCGAGTGTTGCACCGGGGCTCGCGGTCAAGGCTTTCGCTTGCGGGCTCGAGCATCCGCGCTGGATTTATCAGCTGCCGAATGGCGATGTGCTGGTGGCGGAATCGGCGTCTCTGCCGAGTGGCATCCGCGACTTCATGGACATTGCCCGCAATTTCGTGATGCGGCGCGTTGGTGCGATCCGCCGGAACGCAAACCGGATCACGCTCCTGCGCGATGCCGATGGGGACGGCGTGGCGGAGATCCGCGAGACGTTCCTTGAAGGCCTCAATCAACCGTTCGGAATGGTGTTGATCGGTGACACGCTCTATGTGGGTAACACAGATAGTGTCGTCGCTTTCCCCTATGCCGAGGGCCAAACGCGGATCACGGCGCCTGGGCGGAAGCTCATGGAGATGAAGCCGGGCGGCCACTGGACGCGTAATCTCTATCCCAGCAAGGATGGCACGAAGATCTATGTCGGCGTCGGCTCGCTCAGCAACATCGCCGAGCAGGGCTTTGATGCCGAAGACGGCCGTGCGGCAATCCACGAACTCGACCTTGCAACCGGCCGTAGCCGGATTTTCGCCTCGGGCCTGCGCAATCCGGTCGGCATGGCGTGGGAGCCAACAACCGGCGAACTCTGGACCGTCGTCAACGAGCGCGACGGGCTGGGCGACGAAACGCCACCGGACTATCTGACGTCGGTCAAGGATGGCGGTTTTTACGGCTGGCCCTATAGCTATTGGGACCGGATCGTCGACGATCGCGTGCAGCCGGCCAATCCCGCGCTGGTAGCGACCGCGGTTACGCCGGACTATGCACTGGGCGGCCATACCGCGTCGCTTGGCCTTTGCTGGTTACCGGCGGGTGCCCTGCCCGGCTTCGGCGAAGGCATGGCTATCGGCCAGCACGGCTCGTGGAACCGCAGTCGCCTCAGTGGGTACAAGGTAGTGTTCGTGGCGTTCGAGGATGGCAAGCCGGTTGGAATGCCCCGTGATATCCTCGGAGGCTTTCTCACCGAGGACGAACGCTCGGCCTATGGCCGCCCGGTCGGCGTAGCGCTGCTCGCCGACAAGAGCGTTCTGGTCGCCGATGATGCCGGCAACACGATCTGGCGTGTGTCCGGGACGAACTAGTGTCTAGGTGTTCGAGAGACCGAAATAACTCTGCCTCAAACCAACACCGGCCACGTATCTGAAAGCCGATACCCGGCCGGCCATGGATCATCTGGGTCGAGCATCAACTGGCTCGTGCCGGTAACCCATGCGCGCCCTGAGATAACCGGCCGGATCGCCGGGCGGCCGCCAATCTTCGTATCTTCGGCGATATGGCAGCGGAACTCGGAATCGATGATCGAGCGGCCGACGAAGGTTTCGCCGATCTCCAGCTGACCACGCGCGCGCAGCACCGCCATGCGGGCAGAACAGCCGGTGCCGGTAGGTGAACGATCGATCTTGCCGGGGCGAATGACGACGGCATTTTTGCCGGTGAGCACGCCGGCCTCGCGCGTTACGGGCGCAGCGATCTGGCAGAAGGAGATGTGGTCCCAATCCGGGTTTTCCGGGTGGACGAAGCCGAGCTGCTCGTTGGCCGCCGCCGTAATGGCGATGCCGGTTTCGGCGAGGTCGCGGGCCTCGTCCGGCGTCAGCGCAAAGCCGAGGCCTGGGGCATCGACGATGACGAAGCTATCGCCGCCATAGGCGGTATCGGCCGTGATGGTGCCAAGGCCCTCGACCTCGATATGGGCATCGAGCTTGTCGGCGAAGGACGGTACGTTCTGCACGCTGATGCGCTCGGCCTTGCCGTTGCGGCAATCGGCGGTGACCTCTATGAGCCCGCCCGGCGCTTCGAGCACCATATGCGTCTGCGGCTCCTGCATCGGGATGATGCCGGTATCGAGGAGGACGGTCGAAACGCAGATGGAGTTGGAGCCGGACATGGGCGGCGTGTCGGCCGGCTCCATGATGATCCAGCCCATCTGGGCGCGTGGATTCCTGGGCGGCACGAGCAGGTTGACGTGGCGGAAGACGCCGCCCCGCGGTTCGTTGAGCACGAAATTGCGCAGCGTCTCGTCGCGCGCGATGAAGCGCGATTGCTCCCAGAGCGTTTCACCCGGCGGCGGCAGCACGCCGCCCACGATGACATCGCCCACCTCGCCCTCGGCATGTGCGCCGACGATATGGATGACCTTGCTCGACCGCATTGTTTGCCCCTAGCGCCGGGTGGCGGTTTCAGCGAGCCGCACCCAGAAGCTGACGCCGGTGGAAATAAGCTCGTCGTTGAAATCATAGGTGTCGGTATGGAGGCCGCTCGACGGCCCGTTGCCGACGAAGACATAGCCGCCCGGCCGTTGCTGGAGCATGAAAGCGAAATCCTCGCCGCCCATCAAGGGCACCATGGCGTCGTTGACGCGCCCTGCCCCGACGACATCGCGCGCTACCTGCGCAACCACGGCGGTCTTGGCCGGATCGGTTATGGTGGCGGGGTAGCCGCGCCGATAGTCCACCGTCGCGGTCGCCCCGTAAGCAGCGGCCGTCTGCTCGACGATGCGGGTAAAGCGCTCTTCCATGAGGTCGCGCACTTCCGGCGCCAGCGTGCGGACCGTACCGCCCAGGGTCGCCTGCGAGGGAATGACGTTATAGGCGGAGCCGGCCGCGATGCGGGTCACCGAGAGCACCGCGGTGCCCAGGGGATCGAGATTGCGCGCGACGATCGACTGGATGGCGACGAGGACGTGGCCGGCCACGAGGATCGGATCGACGGTCAGATGCGGCCAGGCGGCATGCCCGTCCTTGCCGTGGATGGTGACGTCGAACTCATCGACAGCCGCCATCATCGGCCCGGCGCATGTGGCGAAATCGCCAAGCGGCAGGCCCGGCAGGTTGTGCATGCCATAGACCTCCTCGATGCCGAAGCGGTCGAGCAGGCCGTCATCGATCATGGCCTGCCCACCTGCCCCGCCCTCTTCGGCGGGCTGGAAGACGACGATGATGGTGCCGGGAAAGTCGCGGGTTTCCGCCAGGTATTTGGCGGCGCCCAGCAGCATGGCCGTGTGGCCGTCATGGCCGCAGGCATGCATGAGCCCTTCGACGGTGCTGGCATGCGGCTTGCCGCTCTTTTCGCGAATGGGCAGCGCGTCCAGCTCGGCGCGCAGCGCGATGGTCTTGCCCGGCCCGCCGCGCCCACCAATGACGCCGACGACGCCGGTGCGCCCGATGCCGGTCACGATCTCATCGACGCCGAACTCGCCGAGCAGCCCTTCGACCACCCCGGCGGTGCGCTGCACCTCGTAGAGCAGCTCCGGGTGGGCATGGATGTCGTGCCGCCAGCGCGCGATTTCCTCGGTGCGCTCGGCGATCGAATTGAGAAGAGGCACGGGAAACTCCTGAGCTAGAGGATATCGTCGCGGATGCAGGACTTGAAATGGCCGGGAGCGATTTCACGCAGCGGCGGCACGGCCTGCGCGCAGGCCGGTTGCGCGAAGCGGCAGCGGGTGCGGAAGACGCAGCCGCTGGGTGGATCGATGGGGCTAGGCAGATCGCCCTGGATGACCACGCGGCTGACCTCGTGATCGGGATCGGGCACCGGCGAGGCCGAAAGCAATGCCTCGGTGTAAGGATGCTTGGGGGCAGCGTAGAGCGCTCGACGCGGCGCGATCTCCATGATGCGGCCCAGATACATGACCACGACGCGGTCGCAGAAATGCTCGACGACCGAAAGGTCGTGCGAGATGAAGAGCATGGTCAGGCCCAGCTCTTCCTTGAGGTCCTGCAGGAGGTTCAATACCTGCGCCTGCACGGAAACGTCGAGCGCGGAGACCGGCTCGTCCGCGACGATGAAATCGGGGTTAACCGCCAAAGCGCGGGCAATGACGATGCGTTGGCGCTGGCCGCCGGAGAATTCGTGCGGGAAGCGCTGGGCGGCGTCCTCGCGCAGGCCGACGAGCTGCAGCAGCCGCGCCACCTCGAGCTGGCGGGCGCCGGGCGAACCGATATTGTGAACCTCCATGCCCTCGGCGATCAGCTTGCCGACCGTGGCGCGCGGATTGAGGCTCGAGAACGGGTCCTGGAACACCATCTGGATGTGCCGCCGAAACGGCAGCATGGCCTTGCGGTCGAGCTGGGAAATATCCTGCCCGGCATAGGTGATACGGCCATCGGTGGGATCGGTCAGGCGCATGATCATGCGGCCGATAGTGGTCTTGCCCGAGCCGGATTCGCCGACCAGGCCCAGCACCTCGCCGCGACGGACGGAAAAGCTCACATCCTCGACGGCGTGGACATAGCGCTTGGTGCGGTTGAGCAGGCTGCCGCGCAGCGGAAAGCGCTTGGTGAGGCCTTCGACCTTGAGCAGTTCGGTTGCAGACGCGTTCATGCGGTCACCTCCCGCCAGCGCAGGCAGCGCGAGCCGTGATCGGGGGCAACCTCCTCGATCTGCGGCGCCTGCTCTGTGCAGGCTGCCGTCGCCAGCGGGCAGCGCGGCGCGAAGCGGCAGCCGGGCGGCAGGTCGGTGAGGCTGGGTGGCGCGCCGCCGATGGTGGCGAGGCGTGTATCGGGCGTGTCCGATTGCGACGAGCCAGCGCGCGGGATCGAGCGGAGCAGCCCGACCGTATAGGGGTGGCGCGGATTGGCGAAGATTTCGCGCACCGGGCCGCGCTCGACGATCTGGCCGGCATACATCACCGCCACCTCGTCGGCTATCTGGGCGACGACGCCGAGATTATGGGTGATGAACACCACCGACATGCCGATCTCGTTCTGGAGCCGCGCAATAAGGTCGAGGATTTGCGCCTGGATCGTCACGTCGAGCGCCGTGGTCGGCTCGTCGGCGATGAGCAGAGCGGGACGGCAGGACAGCGCGATGGCGATCATCACCCGCTGGCGCATGCCGCCGGAGAGCTGGTGCGGATAATCGTCGACGCGCCGTTCGGGCGCGGGGATGCCGACGAGGCGCAGCATCTCGACGGCCTGCCGCCGCGCCTCGGCCTTGCCGACGCCCTGGTGCAGCCGGATGGTCTCGGCGATCTGTGCGCCGATGGACCAGACGGGATCGAGGCTGGTCATGGGCTCCTGGAAGATCATGGCCATCTCATTGCCGCGGATGCGGCGCATCTGCCGCTCGCCAAGACGCGTGATGTCCTCCGGGCCCTTGCCGCGATCGAGCAGGATCGAGCCGTTGACGATCTCCCCGCCTCCACGCTCGATGAGGCGCATGATCGATAGGCTGGTGACGGATTTACCCGAACCGGACTCCCCCACAAGGCCAAGCGTCTTGCCCGGCGCGACATCGAAGGAGACATCGTCGACGCTGTGGATGGGGCCGCGCGCCGTGGCGAAACGGGTGCGCAGGTTGCGGACGGAAAGAAGGGGCTGGCCGGTCATGTCAGCTCCTGCGGACGCGGGGATCGACGACGCCATAGAGGACGTCGACCAGAAGATTGACCGCTATGTAGATAATGGCGCTGAGCATGATGAAGGCCTGCACCACGGCATAGTCCTGGCGCAGGATGCCATCGATGACGAGGCTGCCGACGCCGGGCCAAGAGAAGATGCGCTCGACCAGCACGCTGCCGCCGAGAAGCTGGGCGAGGATGAGGCCGCCGGCCGTCAGCGTGGGCAGGAAAGCGTTGGGCAGGATGTGGCCGAACTGGATGCCGAGCGGCGCCACGCCCTTGGAATGGAGCACGGTGACGAATGGCTCGTTGCCGGTATCGAGGAGGTTGGCGCGCAGCAGGCGGATGAGGTAGCCCATCGGCCCCAATGCCAGCGCAAAGGCGGGTAGCGCCAGGGTGTGAAGGGCGTTCAAGAAGCCGCCGATATTGCCCTCGAGCAGATAGTCGATGGTGTAAAAACCGGTGATGATCTCGGCCGGCGGCGTGCCGCGCCCGACTGGCCCCGGGAACCAGCCCAACCGCTCGAAGAAGATCATCAGGAAGACCAGCGCGATCCAGAATGGCGGCACGCCGACAAAGGCGAAAGCGAAGCCGCGCAGTATCTGGTCGAGCAGGCGCGAGCGCGAGAAGGCGACGAGCACGGTCACCAGCACCGCGCCGACAAAGGCGAAGAGGAAGGCGTAGAGCGCCAGCTCGGCGCTGGCCGGGAGGCGCGCCGCGATCTGGTCGAGCACCGGCTGGCCGGCACTGTAGGAGAAGCCCCAGTCGCCTTTGAAGAAGTTGACGACATAGTCGAGATATTGCTGCGGCAAGGGCTTATCGAGGCCCATGCTGGCTTCGATCTTGGCGATCACGTCGTCGGTGGCGAAGGGGCCGGCGATGAGGCGCGCCGGATTGGTCGGAACGGCGCGCAGGATCACGAAGGCGATGATCGAGGCGCCGAAGAGGGTGAGCAGGGCCGAAACGGCCTTTTCGCTGACGAACCTGAACATGCTCTAGCCCGCCATCGCTGCCGATTTGGGATCATAGAAGTCGCGCAGCCGGTCGGCGACGAGGTTGGCGGCGGCGGCGAGGAGGAAGATGCCGAGGCCCGGGAACAGGCCAAGCCACCATTGGCCGGTGAGCGCGTAGGCGAGCCCTTCGGTGATCATGGTGCCCCATTCGGGCACCGGCGGCTGGATGCCAAGGCCGACGAAGCCGAGTCCGGCCAGCGTCAGGATGGAGAAACTGAACACCGATGACGCCTGGATGAACAGCGTCGAAACGGTCTGCGGCAGCACGTGACGCACAATGGTCTTGGCCGGCGAGGTTCCGAGCGCGCGGGCAGCGTCGATATAGGCGAGATTGCGGATGCGCATCACCTCGCTGCGCAGCAGGCGGTAATACCAGGGGATGGCGGCGAGGATGACGCCAATCACCGCCGAGGTGACGCCTGGCCCCAGGCCGATGGCGACGGCCATGGCGAGGATCAGCGGCGGGAACGACAGGATGGCGTCCATCACGCGGGAGACGAAGATATCGAACCAGCCGCCGGCAAAGCCGGCGGCGAGGCCCAGCGCGCCGCCGATCAGCGTGCCAGCGACCGTCACCACGAGGGAAACGAGCAGGGACACCTGCGCGCCGCTGATGAAGCGGGCGAGAACGTCCCGGCCCACATCGTCCGTGCCCATCGGATGCTGCCAATCGGGCGGCATGAGGGAAGACAGCATGTCGACCTTGAGCGGATCGATGCGCCAGACGAAGGGGCCGAGAATGGCGGTGAGGACGAGCGCCAGCATGACGACGACGCCGAGGAGCATTTCCGGGTCGTTGAGGAAGCGGCGGAGGGTCCGTGGCATTAAGATCGTTCTCACCCGAGGATGGAGCGGCGGGCCGAAGCCCGCCGGGTCGTGGCGTTACTGGAAGGCGTGGGGGTAGTGCTCGCGAGCGAAATCTTCCGAGATGTAACCCTCGGCGAGATCGGCCTTGACGCTCTCGATGCTGCGCTCGGAGGGCGAGCCGTACCCGCCACCACCGCCGGTATGGAGTTCGAGCACGCCGCCCTTGGGAACGAGGAAGCGCGTGGTCTTGGGCACGTTGTGCACCGAGCCGTCCGGCAGGCGGACAACGGCGTTGTTCGGCCGCGCCTCGCCGCCATCCTGCAGGCCCCAGGGATTGTTCTTGGAGCGGTCGCAGACGGTGGTGATGTAGGTGTCCTCGGTCATGCGGAAATGCAGGTCGATGCCGGCACCGCCGCGATACTTGCCGGGGCCGCCCGAGTTCTGGGCGAGCGCGAGGCGATCCACGATCCAGGGATTGCGGGCTTCCCACACTTCTACGGGTGTGAAGCGGGTGGCGGATTCGGCGATGTGCAGCATCGTGCCGCCGTCCCCGCCATCCCACGCGCCCTGACCGACGGGATGGGGAGCACCATCGGCCCAGGCTTCTCCGGTCGCCTCGCGGGTACCCCACCAGACGACAGAGCAGATGCAACCGCCGCTGGAAGCCGGAACGCTGGCCGGCAGGGCCTTGGCGATGGCGTTGTAGATGACTTCGATGGCCTGCAGCGCCGGCCAGCCGTAGAGGAAGCACGGCGCGGGCGGGAGCGGATCGAACATGCTGCCGGGACGCGTCACCACTTCGATCGGGCGGAAATGGCCCTCGTGCGGGGACTCGCCGTAACCGGCCAGCATGGTGATGGCCACGCGGCTCGCCGAGATGGTCGAGGGCAGCGGCGAATTGACGGGACCGCCCTGCTCGTCCGGTACGTTCGAGAAGTCGATGCGGACATTGGAGCCCTTCACCTCGACAGCGATCTCGAACGGGATCTTGTCGGTGGTGACGCCGTTATCGTCCATCTCGCCGTGGCCGACATAGCGGCCGTCCGGGATCTTCTCGAAGAAGCTGCGGATGATGGTTTCGCCATGGTCGAACATCTGCTCGACGGCATCGCGATAGGTATCGAGGCCGAAGCGCTCGACCACTTCGAGGAAGCTCTTGGCGCCGACGCGACAGCCGGTGACCTGGGCATCGAGGTCGCCCGACACCGCCTTGGGCACGCGGCTGTTGCCGAGCACCATGCGGTAGATGTCGTCGTTGAGTTCGCCCTTCTTGTAGATCTTGACGCCCGGAAACACCGTGCCTTCCTGGAAGACGTCGGTGGTGTCGGTGCAGTAGGGGTCCTTGGCGGCGATATCGAGCCAGTGGCCCTTGATCGCGGTATAGCCGATGAGCTCTTCCTTGAAGAACACCGGCATGACGATGACCATGTCCTGCGGGTGCGAACCGGTGCCGTAGGCCCAGTTGTACATCAGCACGTCGCCGTCGAAGAGCTTGCCTTCGCCGCCCACGTTCTTGACCGCTTCGGCGACCGCGAAGTTGAGCGTACCCATGAAGATCGGTAGGCTCGGGGCCTGAGCCAGCATGCGCAACTCGCGGTCATAGATGGCGACGGCGAAGTCGAGCACTTCATAGATGATGGGCGAGAAAGCGGTGCGGATGAGCGCGCGCTTCATCTGGTTGGCCGCCGAGTTGAGCGCGTGGCGCACGACTTCGGTAGTGATGGGATCGGAATTGGTGACCAGGCCCTTGCTCGGCACGCCGGCCTGGTGGATGACGGGTTCCCTGCGCTTCATAGTCAGATGCCTCGTTCCATGATCATTTCGCCGGAATTGCCAATGCTGGCGGTCCATTCGGCATCAAGATAGGTGGTGGTGGTGCCTTCGGTGATGATGGCCGGGCCCTTGAGCCCGCCGTCGATGCTGTTGCGCGGCACGACCCTGAACGGCATGCGCGCGCCCTTCTCGAAGGAGTAGGCATCGATGCTGCGGCTCTCGGCACTCGCCACCGGCTTATGCTCGAACCTGGCCTCGCGACGCGGCAGCGGCACGCGCACGGTGGCGCGGACCGAGACGATCTCGATGGCGTCGTTCATGGTGTTGCCGAAGGCGCGGCGGTATTCGGCGCGGAAACGCTCGGCAATGCTGCCGACATCTTCGGCCAGGCTGCCGCCCTCATAGGGCACTTCCACCGAAAGCCAGTGCTCCTGGCCCTTGTAGCGCAGGTCGAGACGAGCGGACTTCACCGCGCCCTCTTCCGAACGATCCGAGCGCTCGCTGATGGTCTTGAAGAGACCGGCCAGTACCTCGTTGATCGCCGGCACGCTGGCCCCGACGAAATCCATGATGCGGGTCCGCGCCGCGGACTGCACCATGTCGGCACCAAGGAGACCCCAGGCGCTGAAGTTGCCGGCCATGGGCGGCACGACGATGCGGTTCATGCGCAGTTCGTCGGCAAGGAGCGTCGCCATGAGCGGACCGGCGCCGCCGAAGGGCAGCAGGGTCATCTTGCGGGGATCGAGCCCCTGTTCCACCGAGATTTCGCGCATGGCATTGGCCATGGAGGCGCTGGCGATGCGCAGCACGCCGGCAGCGGTGGCTTCCACGTCCTGCCCGATGGCATCTGCCACCGGCGCGAGCGCCGCCTTGGCCTGGTCGAAATCGAGATTGATGCCCGAGGCGAGATTGCCCGGCCCGAGCATACCGAGATGGGCCGCAGCGTCGGTCATGGTCGGCACGGTGCCGCCCTTGCCGTAGCAGGCCGGGCCCGGCACGGCGCCGGCGCTCTGCGGGCCGACGCGCATCAGGTTGCCGATATCGACATGGGCGATGGAGCCGCCGCCCGAGCCGATGGAGCGGACATCCACCCACGGGGTCTGCACGGGCATGTTGTCGATCACGCCCTCGAACAGCACCTGCGGCTCACCCTTGAGGATGAGCGCGGTGTCGAAGCTCGTGCCGCCCACGTCGGCGGTGATGAGCGTATCGATGTCGAGCATCTTGGCCAGCTCGCCGGCGCCCTGCGCGCCCCCGACCGGACCGGACATGATGGTTTCAAACGGACGATCCTCGGCCTCGGCAAAGGTCATCGAGCCGCTGCCCGAGCGGGTGATGAGGCATTCGCCCTTAAAGCCCAGTTCGCGCAGCTTGCCTTCCAGGCGCCGCAGGTAATTGGACATGCGGCCGCGCACGAAGGCATCGATCACCGTGGTGCTGGTGCGCTCGTATTCGCGGTATTCACCCGAAATCTTGTGCGAGAGCGAAATGCCGCCCACGAACCCGGCATCGCGCAGGATGCGTTCGACTTCGAGCTCATGCTTGGAATTGGCATAGGAGTTGAGAAGGCAGACGGCGATGCTGTCGACCTTCTCGGCCTTGAGGATTTCGTAAGCGGCAAGAACCGAGGCGCGGTCGAGCGGGGTCATTTCCTCGCCCGAGCCGAGCATGCGGCCGTCCGCTTCCAGGCGCAGGCGGCGCGGCACCAGCGGCACCGTCTGCTTCCAGAAGAGGTTGTACATTTCGGCACGGTCGCCGCGACGGATTTCGAGCACGTCGCGGAAACCGGTGGTGGTGATGAGGCCGACCTTGGCGCCGCGGCGCTCGAGCAGGGCGTTGAGCCCCACCGTCGTGCCGTGCAGGAAATAGGCGGCGCTGGCAATGATATTGGCCGGCACGTGCTCGGTTACGGCGCGCGCCACGCCCTCTTCGGGCGCGGAGGGAACGGTCGGGACCTTACCCTCCACCGTCCGTCCGGTCTCTTCATCGAAATATACCAGGTCCGTGAAGGTGCCGCCGATGTCGACACCAATTCGCGTAGCCATAGGTCTTGCCTCCTAGTGTGGGCTTGTTACTTGCGCCAGGTGCGATAGTCGGGCAGCGGAGCGAAGGTGAAGTCGGTGACCGCCTTGCTCAGGACCACTACTGGCTGATCCTCGAAGAACTGCAGCTTGGGATAGCCCGCGCGCCACTTGGTGGTGATCTCGTCTAGGATCGCCTGGCGCTCGGGGGCGTCGGCGGTTGCCCGCAGCTTGTTCACCAGCTCGTCGACGGCCGGATCGCAGTATTCCGTGAGGTTATTGGGGTTGTTGCACATGACGTCGTAGCCGAAGTAATAGCCGGCTTCGAACACGCCCGGCCCATCCAGGCGCATCAGCGACTGGACCTTGTGGCCCTGCGTCAGATCCTGGTACTCGGCGCCGGGCGCCACGCGGATCTTGAGGTTGATGCCCAGGTCCGCCCAGGTGCTCTGGAGGACGGTGGCAATCTGCTGCTGGGTAGCATCGCCTTCCTGCACCAGCACTTCCACCTCGATCGGCAGCGTCACGCCGCTCTCGGCGAGCAGCGCCTTGGCCTTGTCGAGATCGAACTCGACCGGCTTGCTCAGGTCAGCGTTGAAGCCGGGCAGGCTCGGCGGGATCGGCCCGTAATAGAGCGTGCCGTAGCCATAGGCGATGCGGTCCACGATCTGCTGGTAGGGCACGGCATGAGCCACGGCCTCGCGCACCTTCGGATTATCCCAGGGCGCCTTGCTGTTGGGCAGCATCATCTGCTGCACGAAGGGATTGGTATAGGCCAGTACGCGCACGTCCTGGCTATCCTTGAGCGTGGTCGCAGCCTGCTTGGAAATGCCGAAGGTGATGTCGGCCTGGCCGGTGCGGGCCTGGAGCAGCAGCGTCGGCGCCGCGGCGATCCAGTTGACCTGGATGGCGGAAGAAGCGGGCGCCTCACCTGCGAAAGCCGGATTGGCGACCATGCGTGCCGACTGGTTGGGAGTATAGGCCTCGAGCAGGAACGGGCCGGAGGCCGTCACGTTGGACGACATGAACTGGTTCGGCTGCCCCTCGACAACGCCGCCATTGGCCTCGACCACGGCGGGATCGACGATCGAGCCGGCATGGGTCGCCCAATCCACCAGCATGTTGGCGTTGGGGCGGTTGAGCGTGATGACGACGGTGCTGGCGTCAGGCGCCTCGACGGAATCGATGATCACCGGATCGATGAAGCCGTCGGTCAGAAAGAAGCGGCCGCAGCCGGCCATCTTGAGCACGCGGTCGAAGGAATACTTGACCGCCGCCGCGTCGATCGGCGCGCCGCTCTGGAACTTGAAGCCGTCCTTGAGCTTGAAGGTATAGACCTTGCCGTCTTCGCTGACGGTCCAGGAATCGGCGAGATAGGGTTCGATCGTGCCGTAATCGACGACCTTGGTACCCTCCGGGCCATCCTTGACGCCATACTGGACGAGCCGGACATAGAAATTCTGCAGGAAGCTGATTTCCGGCAGGCCGCAGGCCCAGGCCGGATCAAGGCTCGACGGCGCGGTGGCGCTGTTGACGACCAGATCGCCCGATTGCGCCCATGCCGGAGTCGCCTGCACGGCAGCAATAGCGAGAGCCGAGAAGCCAACAGCCCTCAGCATTCCGCGCGATAGCGGAGAGAGTATGCTCATTTTCCCTACCCTTCTTTCCAAACGG
The DNA here is from genome assembly GCF_016801025.1 of Paradevosia shaoguanensis. Classification (GTDB taxonomy): domain Bacteria; phylum Pseudomonadota; class Alphaproteobacteria; order Rhizobiales; family Devosiaceae; genus Paradevosia; species Paradevosia shaoguanensis. The sequence goes on from NZ_CP068983.1 coordinate 4,444,937, forward strand.
GCTCTGTCCGGCCGCATCCGGCCCTGACCGCCAAGACCGATCCGACCGCCCTCACGTCGAATTTGCCTATCGGAAATTTATGTTCCTACCGTATTGCAGATGCCATGCTTGTCAACGGGCATTTTCCGCAGTTGGGGCAGATATCGAATTTCGCGCTATAGGATCCACGGGCCGCAATTGCCTAAGCACACTGCCTTTTCAAGCCTGTAGTCCACATTGTCGCACCTGTGCTTTGACTGCCTCTATGCGATTTTCAATCAGAGCCGAGTTGCACTCTGTATTTTCGTACGCTACGTTTCCTATAAGAAATTTGTATCCACAGCGCCGCGCAGGCGGGCTCAACTCCGAAGCCGTGCAGAAAATCCCAGAGATGGCGGACCCCGTTACTCCTCCCCGGTCATCGACCGCCGAGACCAGGCTCATCGCCTTCGGGCAATTGACGGAACTGCTCGAGCGCATCTTCCTGCGCGCCGGTGCCAGCAAAGCCGTCGCTTCTATCCTGGCGAACAATTGCGCAGCCTGCGAACGAGATGGCTCGCTCTCGCACGGCGTCTTCCGGATGCCCGGCTATGTCAGCTCGATTGCAAGCGGCTGGGTCGACCCCAAGGCAGATCCCCGGATCGAGGATGTCGGACCGGCAATGGTGCGGGTCGACGCCATGAATGGATTCGCACAACCAGCTTTGGCCGCAGCCTCCGCGCTTTTGATCGACAAGGCAGCTACAACCGGCGCTGCCATTCTCGCGATCCGCAACTCCCACCATTTCAGCGCACTCTGGCCCGACATCGAGCCCTTCGCCGAACGTGGCCTACTGGCCATCAGCGCGGTCAACAGCTTCGCATGTGCTGTGCCGTATGGTGCGAGCAAGCCGGTCTTCGGCACCAATCCCATCGCCTATGCCGCCCCGCGCCTCGGCCAGCCACCAATGGTGGCTGATCTTGCTACCAGTTCCATGGCCAATGGCGACGTGCAGATCGCTGCGCGCGAAGGCCGCGCCCTGCCCCGAGGCTATGCCGTGGATGGCGACGGTAACCCGACAACCGACCCACAAGTCGTGCTTGATTCCGGTGCATTGCTGACCTTTGGCGGTCACAAAGGCTCGGCCATTTCGCTGCTCATCGAACTGCTCGGCGCGGCACTCACCGGCGGGCAGTTTTCCTATGAGGTAGATTGGTCTGCCTATCCGGGCGCGCAGACCCCACATACGGGCCAGTTCCTGATCCTCCTCGATCCGGATCGCGGGCGGGGAATCGAGTTTGCCGCGCGCACCGAGCAATTGATCGAGCAGATGTTCTTCGCGGGCCTCTCCAGGCTTCCCGGCAGCCGGCGCTACGAGCGCCGCGCAGAAACGATGCGCGACGGGATTCCCATTGATGCACAGGAACTTGGTCGGCTGGAGCGAATGGCCCATGATGGGGCGTGGCAGGCATGAAGCTCTGCGGCTATAACGAAAAAGCGTAGGCATAGCGAGAAGGCCCCGGATGGACGAGATAGACAAGCGTGGCGGAAGGCGGCATGGCCACTCGCTGGCTGCTACGTTGCGCAGACTTCGGCAGGAAGCAGGGCTCAATCTCAACGAACTCGCACAGCGCAGCGATCTGGCTCCGTCCACACTCTCCAAGATCGAAAATGCGCAGATGTCGCCGACCTACGAGACGCTGCTGAGCCTCGCCTCAGGTCTTGACGTCGATGTCACCGAGCTTTTCGCCCACAAGCCGAGTGCGCCTGTGAGTGGTCGCCGCACCGTGACGCGGAAGGGCGAGGGCGCGGTGCTCAAGGCCGGCACCTACGACTACGAATTGCTGTGCGCCGATATTGCCCGCAAGAAGTTCGTCCCCCTGCTCACCCGCATCAACGCCCGCTCAACCCGCGAGTTCAACACGCTGGTGACGCATCCGGGCGAGGAATTCATTTACGTGCTCGAAGGCAGCATCGTACTCCACACCGATCTCTACGCACCAACCGAGCTCAAGGCCGGTGACAGCTGCTATTTCGACAGCCTCATGGGCCACGCGCTGATCTCATCCTCCGACGAGCCTGCTACCATCCTATGGGTCTGCTCGAACGTGGTGGAGCCTTTGATCGGGTGAGTGAAGATCGCGAAACTCCTGAGCGCGACGACAGTGGTGCCATCGCCGTTCTGGCGAAGGCTTTCCATGTGCTCGAAACCATGGCCGATATGGCCGGCCCTGCCCCATTGCGCGAAATCGCAAAAGCGACGGCCCTCCCCAAGGGCACGCTGTTCCGCATTCTGCAAACCATGGTGGGTCTGGGCTATGTCGGGCAGCTCACCGACAGCAGCGACTATTATCTGACCAGTCAGATCGCCCATCTTGGCCGCAATGCGCGTCAGGAAGACATCAAGATGCTCGCCATGCCGCTGATGACCGTGCTGCACGGCAAGTTCAATGAGACGATCAATCTTGGCATCCTCGAAGGTCAGTTCGTCTACTACGTCGCGGTGATGGAGGCGCAGCGCCCCCTCGCCTGGCGTGTGCCCGCTGGCACGCGCGATACGTTCCACTCGACGGCATTGGGCCGCGCTATCGTCGCGCAACTTGGCGACTCGCACCGCGAGGCTCTGATCCGCCGCGCCAATCTCAAGCGAGCCGAAAAGCGCGGTATGACCCGCGAAGCCTTGGCTGCGCTGATCGAGGAGGCGCGGGAAAGTAAAGTTGCCTTCGATCTCGAGGAAAACGACGAAGGGGTCGTCTGCATCGGCACGCCGATCTTCATCGACAGTCGCGTTGTCGCCGCGGTGAGCGTCTCTATCCCCGCCATTCGTTACACACCAGCTTTGGGCGAAGAGATACGGCAGGCCTTGCTGGACCTCGACTTCAACTTCAAGACCAACAAGAAGCGGTCGAGTGATTCCGCGTGACCTACGAAATCCGCCCTGAACGCTCCCCTGACGCGGCCGCTATACGCGAACTTACCGACATGGCCTTCAGAGGTGCCAAGCACAGCTCCGGCACCGAAGGCGCAATTATCGACGCCCTTCGCACTGCCGGCGCCCTCACGTTGTCACTGGTCGCAACCATGGACGGAGAGATCGTCGGTCACGTCGCCTTTTCGCCCGTGACGTTCGATGGCGTCGATATTGGCTGGCTAGGCCTCGGCCCGATCTCCGTTCGCCCGGATCTTCAAGGCGAGGGAATCGGCAGCGCGTTGATTAACGAAGGGACGGGCCACCTCCGCCGATTAGGCGTTCCAGGCTGCGTGCTGCTTGGTGATCCGAAGTACTATCGGCGTTTCGGCTTCGAGAGCGACCCCGCCATTCGCTATCAGGGCGTACCGCCGGAATACTTCAGGCGGATATCGCTCGATGGATCGCAACCGACCGGCGACGTGGCCTTTCACCCGGCCTTCTCAATTTAAAGCCCGGCGGTGGTCCGCCGGGCTCCAGCCTCAACCCAGTTGCGGGGCTACTTCCCTTGCGGCGCTGCGAACCGCCTCAAGGGTTTGGTCGACCACATCGTCATTATGTTCGGACGAAACGAACCACGCGCCGCGTTCGAGCACGCGCACGCCGCGCTGCAGCAATGCCAGCGAGAACAGGCTGTAGCCCTTCTTGTCCGAACGGGCCATGTCGCGGTAATTGCGCGCCGGCTCGTCGAGGCCGAAGGCGACGTGGAACATGAGCTCGAAGCCCGTCACCTGCGCCTTGATCCCGGCTTCCTTGAGAATGTCGCTGATGCCGTCGCGCAGACGCACGCCATAGACGGAGCTGCGCTCGTAATGCTCGGGCGTCAGGGCGTTCTGCGTGCCGATCATCGCCGCCATGGCGACGGGCTGGGCATTGAACGTTCCGCCATGCAGAACGCCGCCGGTGGCGAAGAGATCGATGAGGTCGGCGCGGCCGACAATGGCAGCGACTGGGAAGCCGTTGGCGATGGCCTTGGCGAAGATCGAGATGTCGGGCGTGACGCCGAACCGCTCCTGCGCGCCGCCACGTCCGAGGCGGAAACCGGTGATGACTTCATCGAAGATCAGCAGCGCGCCGTGCTTGCGGCAGGCTGCCTGCACGCCTTCGAGATAGCCCGGCGCCGGAGAGATGGCACCCTGGTTGCACATGGCCGCTTCCATCAGCACCGCCGCCACGTCGCCCTTGGCAAGACGCGCCTCGACGGCGGCGAGATCGTTCCAGCCGAGGATCGAAAGGCCCTCGGCCTCGCTCGGGTCCTGGCCCTTGCTGCCGCCGACAGGCACCGGCGCGTCTTCCGGACCACCGGCATTGAGCGCCGGAGCGGTCGACCACAGGATGTTGTCGAACCAGCCATGGTAATGGCCTTCGAACTTGACGATCTTGCGCCGACCGGTGACGGCGCGGGCAAGGCGCATGGCGGCCTGGGCGACTTCCGAACCCGAGGAGCCGAAACGGATACGCTCGGCCGACGGAATGCGCTCGCAGATGATCCTGGCGGCTTGGAACTCGACCGGAGCCTGGCCGGCAAACAGAATGCCGCGATCGACCTGCTCCTTGACCGCCTGGCGCACGCCGGCCGGATTGTGGCCGAGCACCATGGCGCCCATTCCGCAGTAGTAATCGATGAGGCGATTGCCATCGACGTCGAAGAGGTAGGCGCCTTCGCCGCGCTCGAACACCAGCGGGCCCGGCTGCATGCCGAGGCGGAAGTTGGAATTGACGCCACCTGCCACGAAGCGGGAGTTTTCCGCGATGATCCTGGCCGATTGCTCGAAATTCAGTTTGTCGCCCACGGGCGCGCCCTCCGTTTATTGGTTGCCCTCAGGGGAGCAAAAGCGACGTTTGGTGTAAAGGAACGTTTGTCTCGGGATACGAAACACAGCGAAGCCCTCTCCCGTGGCAGGAGAGGGCTTCGCGATTCAGAGCGAGAGGGTAAGCGGCTGATCGAGGGTGAAGACCACGCCATCATCGCCGGCGTCGGAGCGCCACATCTGCATGCCGAACTCGGCGGGCTGGTCGAGCACGGTGAGGCCGGCATGCCAGGCATTGCGGGCGATGCAGATGGCGTCTTCCGGCCCGGCGACAAACGCCCGGACATTGGCCAGGTCGGGATCGCCCGACGGCAGGGTCGGAGCCACGACCACCAGCCAACGCCCTACCCGCAGCGGCAGGAAGCTCTGCGTGGAATGGGGGTGACGTTCGAGGAAGGTGATACTGATGGCATCAGCCGGGACCGGCTTGGGCGCGAGCACGGTGAAGACGTGCCGCCCGGGCACGTCTCCGATCTCGTTGACCATCGGCACTTCCGTCATCTTGCCGTCGACCGCGCGGATCGCATAGGCGAAGGGTTCGGCGGCGCCCGGCGTCAGGGGTTGCAACTTCATCGCATCCCTCAGATCGCATCGAGGAAGGCGACGCCTTCCAGCTTGCGTTCGGCCTTGAGCTTGCGGAACCCGGCCTTGAGCTCTTCCTCGCCCGCCTTGTCGAAATTGCCGAAGGGGCTGCGGCAGAGGCCGGCATCGGCGCCCATCCAGGCCATGCCGCGCTTGATGGCGGCGATCGGATTGCGCGGCAGCGAGAAGAAGATGATGGCGTTGGCGGTTTCCTGGAACTGCCTGGCCGCTTCCATGTCGCCGGCCTTCACGGCGGCGTCGAGAGCGATGAAGACTTCCGGAATGAGGTTGTAGAACGAACCGATGATGCCGTCGGCGCCGAAGCTGAGGCCCGACATCGCCATCTCGTCGGCACCCGAATAGACGATGAAGTCCTTCGAGATTTCTTCCTTGATCCGCATGATCTCGAAATGGGTGGTGGCGGTGTACTTGATGCCCGCCAGGCCCTTGATGGTCGAGAGACGCTTGATCATGTCGAAGCCGAAGAGACCGGCCAGCGGCACGTTGTAGGCGATCATCGGCAGGCTCGTGGAGCCGGTCACGTCGCTATAGTAGTTGTAGACCTGATCCTGCGAGAAACCCCAGTAGAACGGCGGCACCGAGGAGATGGCGTCGATGCCGGCTTCCTCGGCGTGCTGGGCCAGTTCCACGGTCAGCTTGGTGCTGATGGCGCCGACATGGGCCATGAGCGGGATGCGGCCGGCGGTCTCGTCGACCACGACTTCGACCACCCGCTTGCGCTCTTCGGGCGACATCATGAAGCTCTCGCCGGTGCTGCCGGTGAGGTAGAGCCCGTGCACCTTCCTGTCGATGAGGAAGCGCACGGCCGCGCGCATGCGGGCCTCGTCGAAATTCTCGTTCTCATCGAACGTGGTCACCATCGCCGGGATCACACCGGTGATGTTCTTGATATCGAAGGCAGGCATCAATGGCTCCAGGAAAAGAGGCTCACGCCGCGTTGGGCGCGGCCTCGGGAAGGTCGATGAGGTGGCAGGCGGCGTAGTGGTCGCGCCCGTCGATTTGGTAACGCCTGAGCTTGGGTTCGACCTGCGAACACACGTCCTTGCGGAACTGGCAGCGCGGGTGGAACGGGCAGCCGCTGGGCGGATTGACCGGGCTGGGCACGTCACCCTCAAGCACGATGCGCTTGGTCTGCTTGTCGAGGTCGGCCACCGGGATGGCCGAGAGCAGCGCCTGCGTATAGGGGTGGAGGCGCCGGGCGTAGAGATCCTCGGACGCGCACAGCTCCACGATCCGGCCCAGATACATCACCGCGATGCGGTCGCAGATGTATTCGGTGACCGACAGGTCGTGGGTGATGAAGATGTAGGTGAGGTTCTTTTCCTGCTTGAGCTTCATCAGAAGCTGCAGGACCTGCGCCTGGATCGACACGTCGAGCGCGCTCACCGCCTCGTCGCAGATGATCAGTTCCGGCTCGATGGAGAGCGCCCGGGCAATGCCGATACGCTGGCGCTGTCCGCCCGAAAACTCGTGCGGGTAGCGATCCATGTATTCGCGCCGCATGTTCACCGCCTCGAGCAGGTCGCCGATGATCTTGCGGCGCTCCTCGCGCGACTTGATGCCGTATTTCTTGAGCGGGTCCTCAAGCGAGCCGAAGATGGTGAAGGCCGGATTCAGCGAGGAATGCGGGTCCTGGAACACGATCTGCAGGCGCTTGCGATACGGGAAGAGCTCGTGGTCCTTGAGCTTGGTGAGATCGGTCTCCTGCTCGTCGGTCGAGCGATAGGTGATCTCGCCATTGGTGGAATGGATGAGCTGGAGGATGGTCTTGCCGAGCGTGGTCTTGCCGCAACCGCTCTCGCCCACCAGCCCCAGCACCTCGCCGCGATAGACATCGAGGTTGACGCCGTCGATGGCCTTCACATGCGCGGTGGTCTTCTGCATGAAACCGCCCTTGAGCGGGAAGTGAACCTTCACGTCACGCAGGCGCAGGATCACGTCGTCTTCATTGTGCTGCTGCTGCATGAGCGAACTCCTCGTAGCGCCAGCACATGACGCGGTGGGTATTGGTAACGTGGGTCTCGTCCGGCATGTCGTTGCAGGCTTCGGTGGCGAAGGCGCAGCGCGGGGCGAACTGGCAGCCCGACGGACGGTCGAACGGATCGGGCGTCGAGCCGGGAATGGCCTGGATGTCCTGGTTCTTGCCGCGGCCGAGGACCGGGATCGAGGCCAGGAGGGCACGCGTATAGGGGTGGACGGGGTTGCGCAGCACTTCGCCGACAGTGCCAGCTTCCACGATGTTGCCCATGTACATGACGGCGACGTCGTCGGCCAATTCGGCCACGGCGCCCATGTCGTGGGTGATGAGCATGATGGCGGTGCCGTGCTCCTTCTTGAGCCGGTCCATCAGCTCGAAAATCTGGGCCTGGATGGTGACGTCCAGCGCCGTGGTCGGCTCGTCCGCGATCAGGATCTTGGGGTTGCAGGCCATGGCCATGGCGATCATGGCGCGCTGGCGCATGCCGCCCGAATAGCGGTGCGGGAACTCGTCGACGCGCCGCTCGGGCAAGGGAATGCCCATCGACCGCAGGAGGTCGATGGCCTTGTCCTTGAGCTGCCGGCCCTTGAGCGCCGTGTGGTACTTGAGGTTCTCGATGATCTGGAAACCGACCGTGTAGACCGGGTTGAGCGCGGTCATCGGGTCCTGGAAGATCATGGCCATCTCGGCGCCGCGGATGGCGCGCATCTGGCGGCCGTTGCGGGCGAGCTGGTCGATGCGGATGTCGCCGCGATCGGAGTGATAGATGATCTCGCCCTCTTCGATGCGCGAGAGCGTGGGCAGGAGCTGCATCACCGCCGAGGCCGTGACGCTCTTGCCGCATCCGCTTTCGCCCACGATGCAGAGTGTCTTGCCCTTCTTGATCTGGAACGAGACACCGTTCACCGCCTTGTTGCAGCGCTTGTTGGTGTACATGAAGGTCTTGAGCCCGTTTACCGTCAGGGCGACGTCGTGGTTCTGAGCCATGAGCGTTATCCCTGCTGGGTCGGGTCGGTGGCGTCGCGAAGGCCGTCGCCGATGAAGTTGACCGAGAGCACGAAGAGCGAGATCACCGAGCCCACCGGCAGCCACATCCACCAGTTGTTCTGGAGCACGCGCAGGTCCTGCGCCACGTTGAGGATGTTGCCCCAGGTCGGGATGCCCATCGGCACGCCGAGGCCGAGGAAGCTCAGGCCAGCCTCCTGCAGGATGAAAGCCGCCGTGCTCAGCGTCACGTTGACCATGATGGGGCCGAGCGCGTTGGGCAGGATGTGCTTGAAGGCGATGAGCGGGGTCGAGAGGCCGAAGCTGCGCAGCGCCTGCACGTATTCTTCTTCGCGCAGCGACAGCATGCGGGCACGCGCCAGGCGATAGATACCGCCCCAGCCGGTGAGGATGAAGATGATCATGAGGTTGGCGAGCGACTGGCCGGTAATGGCCACCAGCAGCAGCACCAGGATGATCTGCGGGAACGACATGAAGATTTCGGAGACGCGCATGGCGATCGTGTCGACCCAGCCGCCGACATAGGCGGTGTAGCAGCCGATGACGACGCCGATGATCGCCGAGGCGATGGCGCTGCCGAGGCCGACCAGGATCGAGATCTGGCCGCCATAGAGGACGCGCGCGAACACGTCGCGGCCGGTCTTGTCGGTGCCGAACCAATGCTCCCAGGACGGGGGCTTGAGGATGGCGCGGAGGTTGATCTTCTGCGGATCCCAGGGCGTGAGAAACGGCGCCAGGATCGAAGCCAGGATGATGATCGTGAAAACGATCAGTCCGAACACGGCCAGCTTGTTGTTCATGAACTTGCGCACGAAGCGCGAGCCCTTGGCGTGGCTGTTCAGCCCCGCCTCTTCGCGGGCGCGGATCTGATCGAACTGGCGGTCGAGGCGCGTGCGGGAGCGGGGGCGTTGGGTGGTGATATCAGTCATGGAAACCTCACCGGCCTAGCCGGACGCGCGGATCGATCAGCGCGGTCAGGACGTCGACGATCAGGCTGGCGAGCAGCACGGCGATTACGGAGAGCAGCGCGATCATCATCACGAGCGGATAGTCCTGCGAGCGCACGGCGGCGACGAATTCGTTGCCGATGCCGGGCCACTGGAACACCTGCTCAATGACCACCGAGCCGCCGATCAGCACCGGCAGGCGGAAGCCGATGAGCACGATCACGGGCGTCAGCGCCACACGAAAACCGTGCAGCAGGTTGACGCGCCATTCGGGCAGGCCCTTGGAACGCGCGGTGCGGATGAATTCCTTGTTGAGGGAATCCAGCATGGACGAGCGCGCATACCGCATGACGCCGGCGGTCATCGTCACCGACAGCACCAGCGCTGGCATGACGAGATGCGGGAGCCGGTCCCAGAAGGTGACGTAGCCAGGCAGCGTACGGCCACCAACAGGCAGCCATTGCAGGTTAAGCGCAAAGATCAGGATGGCAACGAGGCCAAAGAAGAATTCGGGGATCGACACGCCGAGCATGCCGACAACCGTGAGTCCGTTGTCGGTGGCCGAGCCGCGACGGAGCGCGCTGACGGTGCCGAGCACGCAGCCGACGATGGTGGAGAGCACGAGCGCGACGCCGGACAATTCGAGTGTCGCCGGCAGGCGATCGCCGACGATCGTCGAGATCGGTACGCCGCCCGACATCGAGTAGCCGAAATTGCCGTGCAGCACGCCCCACAGCCAGATGCCGTAGCGGACGATGAACGGCTGGCCGAGGCCAAGGGATTCACGCAGCGCCTGGAGCCGCTCGGGGTCCATGCTCCCGTACATGTCCGGTGGGATCATGTAGGAAACCGGGTCGCCCGGGGTGAGATCGAGACCGAGATAGACCAGGAAACTGATCACCAGGGCCATCGGAATGAGCAGCAGCACGCGCCGTAGAATGTAGCTGAGCAATATGGGTGCCTCGCCTCAGGAGAAAAGGTGCCGCGGAGGGAGCGCCGCGGCACCGGCCAGTCTTGGGGGCTGGCTATTGCTTGGGATACTGGTTGATCCAGAGCATGCGGGTGTATGGGATGTCCGCAGGCGTGACCTTCATGAAGTCCATGCCTTCGAGCGCGGCGACGTCACCGGTATTCTTGGTGTAGCCGAAGTCGAGACGATGGGCCGAGGCGTTCTTGACCAGGTTCGGATCGTTGTCGTCGCTCGGGAGAGCCACGATCTGATCGATCTGCGGGACGCCGCCATAGTACTTGTCGTACGGGACGAAGGTCACGTAGTCGTTCATCTTCACGTCAGCGATCTTGAAGGGGCCGGAGCCGATTGGCTTCTGCCAGAACTGCGACTGCTGAAGCTGCAGCGGGTCGACACCCTCGAAGTACTTGGCCGGAAGCGGAGCGAACTGGCTGAAGGTCAGCAGCACGTTCGGGTCGGCCTTGGCGAAGTTGAGCGTGATGGTCTTGCCGTCGGTCTTGATACCCGAGATATGCTGGGCCTTGCCGTCGACAAAATCCTTGGCGCCTTCAATGGCGAGGAACGTCGCCGAGACAACCGGATGGATGTTCGGGATCTTGGCAGCCGTCTCAATGCTCCACGAGACATCGTTTACCGTAATCGGCTCGCCGTCGTGCCACGTGATGCCGTCGCGCAGCGTGAACGTGACGGTCTTGCCGTCCTCGCTCACGTTGTAGCTCTCGGCTAGCTGGCCGGCCTTTGGCGTCAGGTTGCCGTCGGCGATGATCAGCTTGTCGAAGACGATCTTGTTATGGATGAACTTGCCAAGATTCAGCCAGGGCAGTTCGAAGAACTGGGCCGGGCCGGTATTGGTGTAGAGCGTCTTCTTGCCTTCGGCGTCGGGCTTCACCGTCCAGTTATTGATGCCCCAGTCGTAGCTGTACTGCTCGTTACCATACTGACCGCCATTCCGGTCGACACGGTCGCTCTGGTAGATGAAGAGCTGCTGGTAATAGAGCGGCACGAGGTCAACGCGCTCGTTCTCGAACTTTTCGATCGCGTGGAAAGCCGGCATCTGCACGGCAGGATCGGAGCTCGAATTGATGTCTGCGATGAGCTTATCCATCTCCGGGGTACCCGGGAGATAGGCCGACTTACCGGTTTCGTAGCGGTTGTAATATTCCTGCAGCGCCAGGGCCGCGAGAGCGCCATAGGCCAGGTCCCACTTGACGGCCGACGGGCCATTCACGGGGTCCTTGGGCACGGTGCTCAGCTGCGCCGGCACGTCGCCCTCGAGCAGGCGATAGTTCACCTTGATGCCCACATCGGCCAGGTAGGCCTGGAATGCGGCCATCATGTCGGCGGTCACCTGATCCTTGTAGTAGTAGACCAGGTCGAGTTCGCGGTTGGAATCCCAGCCGGCTTCCTTGAGAAGCTCCTTGGCCTTTTCGGGATCGTACTTGTACGGATTGAGGTCGTTCGGCTTATACGGGCCGTTCGGCAGCAGGCCGACAGCAGCGATAGCCTTACCCTCAAGCAGCGTGTCCACAATCGTGTCCATGTCGATGGCATAGGCAATCGCCTGGCGGACGCGCACGTCCGAAAGCGGATTGCTGTTGGTGGGCTGAGCCCAGGCCGGCACGATGGTTGCGGTCGTCATGAGCAACGCGGTTGTTGCCATGGCCAAAATCTTGTTCATTCCCTACCCTTTCGAGGCTGTTCGACGTTCCTGTTTGGGCGCTCCGCTTTTTGTGCCCCTCGGCAACGGAGCGGCGTTGGTTTCACCCGATCGCCAGATGCCCTCCTGATCTGTTTTGGTCGGTTGCTCCCTTTGCTTTCAGTGTGATCCGATACCAACCGCCTGCCCCAGCGCCTGCTGGAAATAGACGCCGTAATTGCGCGTCAGGTGGCGGGTCAGAACTTCCACGGCCTTGTCCGAATCCTTCGCCAGGATCGCGGCCACGACTTCCTTGTGCTCGTTGTTGGAGCGGCGGTTGTGCGATTCCTGATCGCCGCGCACCGGCCGGTTCTTCATCAGGCGCTCGACGAAGGTGTCGTGTAGCGCCACGAAGATCGGATTGCCGGGGACTTCCGCCAGTGCCCGATGGAAGCGCGAATCCGCGTTGCGGAACGCCTCGCCATCGCCCAGCACCCCCTCCGCCTCCTCGATTGCGCCCACCATCTTGGCGATCTGCGCGTTGGTCGCGTGCATCACGGCGTAGCGGATCATGCTGGTTTCGAGAAACAAGCGCGCCTGCTCGAGATGAGCCTTGCCCTCATTGTCGAGGAAGAAAAACTGCACCGCCTCGCTGGCCGAATCCATGACCTGGGCTAGGGACGGCGAAACCACGCGCGGGCGCTTGCCCTTGGAATGATCGACCAACCTCATGCCGTGAAGGATCGTCATGGCCTCGCGAACCACGGTGCGCCCGACACCGAACCTCAGGCAAAGCTCACGTTCCGACTGGAACATGTCGCCCGCCCTCAATTCCCCATCGTGAATGTCTGCCGCCAAAGCCTTTGCGATGTCCGACGCGGTCAGAACTGTCGTCACGGATAGCCCTCTCCATTTCCCCACGCCTTCCACGCAACCATAATTTCCGTTTGGTGTCTAGTTACCGATTTTTTGTCGACCATTCATTTGAACTGGTCGACAAACCAGACAGCAATAGCAACAATGCCCCTGCAATTCAGCGGCTGGCAAATTGGAGAACTTGATTCAATCGATGCGCACAACCCATTGATTTCAATCAATAACACGTTGATCAATCTTCTTAGAACCGACCACAATCCTGCGTTGACTTCAAAAGCTATATCATTAACATAACAACATGTTCTTTTGCCGAGTCAAGCAGCAATCGGGAACGCCGAAAGTGACCGCCGGCATGGATTGCGAGGGAAATGCATGCGCAAGGTATTGATCGTCGGCTCTGGAGGAATCGGCCGTCGACACATCAAGGGCTTCCTGAAAACCGGACGAGCCGAGTTGGCGATCGTCGAGCCCGATCCGGGGCGACGCGAAGGCGTTCTCGGCGAGTTTGCGATTGCTCAGGCCTTTGCCAGCCTTGATGAAGTTGACTTGAGCGCATTTGACCTGGCGGTGATTTGCTCGCCGGCTCACACCCATGTCGCGATCATGCGTCGGTGCGCGAACGCGGATCTGCCGTTTCTGGTTGAGAAGCCGCTATCGGTCACCATGGACGGGGTCGACGAGGTTTGCGCTTTGGTCGCCCAAAAAGGCCTTCTCGCTCGCGTTGGCTATGTGCGGCGAGTCGCAGATGAAGTGCGCGCGCTTCGCGAGCAGATCGCTGACGGCAAGATCGGGCAGCTCAAGCTCGCATACCTCAACACCTCGCAGGACTTCCCGAAATATCGTCCTGACTTCCAGCGCACCTACTACGCGCGGCCAGAAATGGGCGGTGGCGCCATTCTCGATGCGGCAAGCCATCTCTTCGATATGCTGATCTGGCTCATGGGTCGCCCGACCGACGTCGCCTGCATGTTTGACCGGCTGGTGCTCGAAGGGACCGACACCGAGGACACATGCCTGGTGACCATCCGCTTCGAGAGTGGAGCCATGGCCAACATCACCATCAACCAATTCCAGAAGCGCAACGCCGCCACTTTTGAGTTCATCGGCACCAAGGGCAACCTGCTGCTCGATCATTCGGTACTCAAGTTCACGGATGACGACAGCGGCAAGTGGTCGGAGGCACGAGACTTCATGGCAGGCCTCGTCCCGATCGAAACCCATCAGGAACGCTTCGCCATGCAGGCAAACGCCCTGCTAGATGCACTGGATGGAAAGCCCTGCGAGCTGGCAACGCTCGATGAGGCCCGCTTGAATCTCAAGGTCGCGCTGGCCGCCAAGGAATCCTGGCTGGAAAAGCGCATCGTCGCCATTGCGCCGGATGGAGGGGTCAATGTTTGATCTGGCAGGCAAGACAGTTCTCGTCGCAGGTGGAGCCGGTTATCTCGGCGCTCCCATCTGCACCCTCGTCGCCCGACAGGGTGCACGCGTTTGCGTCGCCGATATCGACGCCAACCGGCTCAAAAGCTCGGTGGCCGAAATCGCTTCCACTGGGGCTGACGTCTGGGGCTTACCGCTCGACATCGGCGACGAGGCCTCCGTCCTCGCCTGTGTCAGGGACTGTGCCGCGCGCGCTGGTTCGCTTTGGGGCGTGGTCAACGCCACATTCGGCTCGACAGGCAAGAAATTCGATGACCTGACGGCCGCTGATTTCGACCGCGCCAACCGGCTCAACCTCACCGGCTCCTTCATCCTCGCCCGTGAGGCGGCGCTGCATATGAAGGATGGCGGCGCGATGGTGATGTTCGCCTCGATGTATGGCCTCGTGGCGCCCAAGCCCGCTATCTACCCTGCGCCGATGGCGCCCAATCCCATCGAGTACGGCGCCGGCAAAGCCGGGCTCGTGCAGATGGTGCGCTATATGGCTGGCCACTTTGGTCCACGCGGCATCCGGGTCAACGCCATCGCGCCGGGTCCCTTCCCGCACGACAAGACCGTTGCCGATGCGCCCGAATTCGCGCTCACCCTGGCCAGCTCCACCATGCTCGGCCGCATCGGCCGGCAAGCAGAGACTGCCGGACCCACCGCCTTCCTTCTCTCCGAAGCCTCCAGCTACGTGACCGGGCAGGTACTGCCGGTCGATGGCGGCTGGACATCCTGGTGATCCGATGAACCCACTTCCCTACGGCGACAAGAAATTGCGCCTCGCAATGCTCGGAATGGTGGAGGGCAACGGCCACCCCTATTCGTGGAGCATCATCATCAACGGGCGCTACGACGCCGATGCCCTCTCGCGCTGCCCTTACCCCGCTATTCGCGACTATATCGGCAAGCAGCCTCTGCATACGCTGGGCATCCCGGGCGCCGAAGTCACCCATGTATGGACAGACAATCCCGACGAGGCACCGATGGTGGCCAAGGTCGCCGGCATCGCCAATGTCGTGGCTCGCCCGGAAGACGTGATCGGCCAGGTCGATGCAGTTTTCGTCGCAACCGACAAGGGCGAGGAACATGTCGAGCGCTGCCGCCCCTTCGTTGAAGCTGGCATTCCGATCTTCGTGGACAAGCCACTCTGCATCGGCCGCGACGACCTTGCGACCTTCGAGCGCTGGATAGCCGAGGGCAAGCCGATCATTTCCTCATCGGCCATGCGCTATTGCAAGGAGTTCCAACCCTATCACCGTTCGACCTACGAGTTCGGCGATCTGCGGCTCGTCACGGTCACCATGGCCAAGAGTTGGGAGGCGTATGGCATTCACGCTCTCGAAGCCATGTACCCCATTCTTGGCCCGGGCTTCGTCTCGGTGCAGAATATCGGCGACGGCGGCTCGAACATCGTTCACCTGCGCCACAAGGACGGTGTCGACGTCGTCCTCACTGTGATCCCCGATCTCTATGGCGGCTTTGGCCTCGTAACCCTCGCGGGAACAAAGGCCAACACGCAGCTCAAGTTCTTCGACAACTACTATTCGTTCAAGACTCAGCTCGAGTCCTTCATCGATTATCTGCGGACCGGGCAACCGCCCGCACCGTGGGACGAAACCCGCGAGTTGATGCAGTTGGTGATCGCCGGCATCGAGAGCCGCCGGCAAGGCGGTCGCAAAGTCCTTCTCAGCGAACTGGAGCAACCGGCATGACCGTCCTTGATAGCTTCTCCCTCAAGGGCAAGGTCGCACTCGTCACAGGCGGCGCCGGACAGTACGGCCGCCAGATTGTAGCTGCTCTCGCCGAGGCCGGCGCCAAGACCTATATCGCCGCCCGCGATCGCGCCAAGCTCGAGACCGTGGCCGAAGAGGAACGGGCCGGCGGCTACGACGTGACGGCTCGGTCGCTCGACCTCTCCCAGGACGCTTCCATTGAAGCGCTCCATCGTGAGATCATCGAGGAGAATGGTCGTTGCGAAGTGCTGGTCAACAATGCTGTGACCCGCTCCGCTACCTCGGGCTGGCATCATGACCTCGTTGAGTACGACAAGAGCCTGCGGGTCAACGCCTCTGCTCTCTTCAAGATCACCTATCTCTTTGGCCAGACCATGCGCCAGCACAGGAACGGCTCGGTGATCAATATCGGCTCGATGATGGGCATGGTCGGCGTGGAGATGGCCAACTATACCGGCACTGACATGAATCCCGACCCCTCGCCCATCTACTTCTACGAGAAGGGCGGGATGCTCAATTTCACCCGATGGGCGGCGAGCATTCTCGGCGCCGACAACGTGCGTGTGAACTGTCTGTCTCCCGGCGGCTTCCTCAATGGCCAGCCCGAGCCCTTCGTGGCGGCCTACAGCGCCCGCACCCAGCTCGGACGAATGGCCAACGCCACCGATCTCAAGGGAGCGATCGTCTTCCTTGCCTCCGACGCCTCCGCCTACATCACCGGCACGAATATCCCGGTCGATGGCGGCTATACCGCCAAGTAACCTCCGCAAAGCGAGAACGAACGTGACCGACAAGCAGCCTTACACCGCCGCACCCGCCACCGCCTTTCGCATGCGGCCCAGCCGCGTGCTGCGCGCCATCCGCGAGGGGCGCGTGGCGCGCATGCTCAAGCTCAACACGCCCGACCCGAAGGTCGCTGAGATCTTTGCAGCGGCCCAGCCCGATGCGCTCTGGCTCTGCATGGAGCACGTCAGCACCACGCATGAGCAGATCGAAAACCAGATCCGCGCAGCCAAGCTCTACGATGTCGATACGCTCGTTCGCGTTCCGCGCGGCAGCTACAGCGACTATGTCCGGCCGCTGGAATCGGATGCCACGGGCCTTATCGTCCCGCACGTTCTCAATGTCGAAGACGCGCGCCGCGTGCGCGACATGACCAAGTTCGCCCCACTCGGCCGTCGCGCCGTTGACGGCGGCAACAACGATGCGCAGTTCACCCGTGTCTCGTTCAGTGATTATCTCGAGACCGCAAACAAGGAACGCTTCGTCTGCCACCAGATCGAAGACCCTGAAGCGCTTGAGCAGGTCGAAGCGATTGCCGAGGTCGATGGCGTCGATTGCCTCTTCTTCGGTCCTGGCGATTTCTCGGTGGCGCTCGGCATTCCCGGCCAGCTCCACCATCCCGACGTGGTGAAGGCCCGCCAGCGCGTGGCTGATGCCGCTCGCAAGAACGGCAAGATCGCCGCAACAGTCTGCGGCAAAGATCGTATCGCGGAATATGTAGGAATCGGATACAATTTCTTGAGCGTTGGGGCAGACGTCGTCGCGCTTGCTCAATACGCAGATGACCTTATGGCAGCTTTCGAGAAGATCTGATGAACATCGACTCTATCAAGGCGACCGTCATCGACGATCGCACCAAGGGCATTCCTGGCGGCACGGAGCCGTTCGCCTTGTCGGAGATCGGGAGCAAGGGGTGGAACGTCCTCCGCGAGGACCTGCCCCTGCCCCTCATGGTGCTCAAGCGGTCGAGTCTCGATCACAACGCGTCGGTATTCGGCGCCTATCTCGCTTCGCACCATCTCTCGCTGGCGCCGCACGGCAAGACCACGATGGCTCCGCAGATTTTTGCCGAGCAGCTGGCGAATGGCGCCTGGGGCATTACAGCAGCGACGGCCAACCAGGTGCAAGTTATGCGCGCCTACGGCGTCTCGCGCATCATTCTTGCCAACCAGTTGGTCGGAAAGGCCAACGTTCTTGCCATCGCGCAGGAAATCAACGCTGACACGTCCTTCGACTTCCTCTGCTTCATCGACTCGGCGGCGCAGCTCGACAACATGGCGCGCCAGCTTAACGGAGTGACGCTCGATCACCCGATACGCCTCCTCATCGAAGTTGGCGTCGTGGGCGGCCGCACCGGCGTTCGCAACGTCGCCGAGGCACTTGCCCTGTCCAACGCCATAGCGGCAGCAGACAGCAGCAAATTCCGCTTTGCCGGTATCGCCACCTTCGAAGGTGTAGCACCAGGCCTCGACCGCAGCGTCGAGCCGGTTGCCGATCTCGCTGACACCCTCCTCGAAATCGTCCGTTCTCTGCCCAAGGCCCAATATGACGGGCTCGACGAATTCATCCTCAGCGGTGGCGGCTCGTCCTATTTCGATATCATCGCCGACCGCTTTTCGACGCTGGCGCTCGATATCCCAGTCCGCGTGCTGCTGCGCTCGGGCTGCTATGTCACCAACGATTCAGGCAGCTACAAGAACGCGCAGGACGCCGCCAAGGCCGACCCCCATCGCAGTTGGAAGAGCGAGCTGAAGCCAGCGCTTGAAGCCTGGGCCTATGTCCAGTCCCGCCCCGAGGAGAACCTCGCTTTCCTCACCATGGGCAAGCGCGACATCCCGTTCGATTCCGGCCTGCCCAAGCCCTTCAAGCTCTACCGCCCCGGCGTCGGCTTCCTTGATGTCGGCCAATGCGAGGTCTTCGCCACCAACGACCAGCACGCCTATGTGCGTCTTGGTCCGGGCACCGACTGGCGCGTCGGCGACCTGGTCGCCTCCGGCATCTCCCATCCCTGCACCGCCTTCGACAAATGGCGGCTCATTCCTGTGGTGGATGACGAGTACAATGTCATCGACGGAGTGATGACGTTCTTCTGAGAGGGGGCCCCCTCCCGCGGAACTTGCGGAACTCCTCCCCCGGCCTTCGCCCGGGAGGAGATGAGAATGCGTAGCAGGGTTCGGCCCCCTACTTCACCGCTTGTTGCCGCGTGGCCTTCGCGTAGGCAAAGCAATCCAGCTCGAACTTGAGCTTGGTTCCGAGCACACCAACGATCGTGCTTCGCGTCGGGGCCGGCTGGGCGAAGTACTCGGGGTAAATTTTGTTATAGAGCGCCAGGTCGTTCTCGTCGGCTACGTAGGCCCGCACGTTGACCACGTGGTCGAGGCTAAGGCCGCCGGCTTCCAGGATCGCCCGGAGATTGTCGATCGAGCGTCGCATCTCGTCCTCGAACGTGCCCGAGATGATCTTGCCCGTTTCCGGATCGACTGAAGCCTGTCCAGACACGAACATGATATCGCCCGCGATGAAGCCGGGGCTGAAGGGAAGGTGCGACTTCGCGCCCTCATTGACGAGCTTGAGCATGATTTGTCCCGAGGTTATGGCCGAAAGTCGGCGGGGAAGTTGTAGACGCGCGCCGGCGCCTGACGGTCTTCGAGGTTGTCGTAGATCGCGGCAAGCACCTGCCGCATCCACTCCTCGGACGTGACGACAAAGCCCGCCCGGTCGACATCTAGGCCGAAGGGGTAAAGCTTGGTCGGCTTGTGCACCCACTTAAGGATCTGCGTGTGCCAACTCTGGTGCATGTAGCCGCAGACGAAATCAGGCTCGAACTGCTCGATGGCATCGCGCAGCGCCTTCGTATCCTCGGCACCAGTTTCCTGGTTGACCGAGATCACCTTGAGCTCCTGCTCCACTGGCGCCGCGGCACAAGCCTGCCGAAAGGCCTCTAGGCGTGCCACCTGTTCGCTCGAAGCGATGGAGGAGTCGAGATAGAGGTAGCGCCGCTTTTCGCTGCCGAAGCGATCGAACATGACCGTGAAGGCCGGAGCGAAATCGATGCGGTAGGTATTGTAGGGCAGCCCTTCGAGCGTCATGTCGATGACCGCTACCTGGCTGGACGTGCGGGCCAGGTCGTCGAGCCGCGTATGCGGCGTGAGGCCCGTCAGTACGACGACATCGAGCCGATCCCACATTTCCACGGGCATCTTGTGGTCGGTGAAGCTGCCCAGGATGAATTCGTGGCCGTCCGACACTACGCCTTTTTCGAAGGCGACCACGAGCTTGGTATAGAACTCGTTGTTGAAGATACCGCCACCGACGATGTCGCGGTTGTAGAAGAAACCGATCCGGTGATGCGCCTCGGTCCAGGGCGTCTTGACCAGGAAAGAACCCTTCCCCACCTGGCGGCGGATAACTCCCTCCGCCTCGAGGTCCTTGAGCGTCTTGATGACGGTGATCAGCGAGAAATCGCAGAACTTGATGATTTCGTTCTGAGACTCGATACGGTCACCAACCTTGGCGCCATTGGTCTTCCAGCGCCGAAACAGCATCTCGCGAAGCTGAAGGTGGCGCGGAGAAAGATCCATGTTCACTGAAGTTCTTCCCAAGACATCTGGTTGGCGAGGATGCCACCATCGATATAGAGCATCTGCCCAGTGACATAGCGCGCGCCCGGCGAGGCAAGGAAGACTGCGGCCTCCCCGATATCGTCAGGCTCGCCGATACGCCCGAGCGGAATCTGCGCCCGTAGGATGGAGCGCGTGTTGCCGGTTCCCAATCCCGCCTGCGTCAGTGGCGTCTCCACAATGCCCGGACCGATGCCGTTAACCCGGATGCCACGCCGCGCCAGCGTCACCGCCATCGAGCGGATCATCATCAGCACGGCACCTTTAGAGGTATCGTAGATAACGCTGTTCTTCTCGGCGGCCAGCGAATTGGTCGAGCCGACGCAAATGATGCTCGGGTTGACGTGCTGAGGCGTCACGGCCTTCACGAAAGCCTGCGAAGCAAAAAGGTAGCCGCGGACATTGAGGTTGAACGTACGCTCGAAAACTGTCTCGTCGAGATCATCGAAATCGACATCCCGAAACGTACCGGCATTGTTGACCAGCGTATCGAGCCGCCCGAGCAGCGAGGTTGCCTGCTCCACCAGACCGCGTGCGCCCTCGACCGTTGAGAGATCAGCTTCCACGAAATGGCATTCGGTCAATGCACTCAGCTTGGCCAACGCGCCAGTGTCCGGCAGGTGGGAGTTGATCACGAGGCGGGCGCCCGACCGGGCAAAGGCCTCGGCAATGGCGAAGCCGATGCCGTAGGTCGATCCCGTCACGCAAACACAACGCGGCTCAGCACTTCTCTCTTGCAAGGGCAACTTACTCCGTTAATATGATAACATGTTAACATGAGTCATGAGATGCAAGTCAAGCAAAGGTGGACCAATGTCTCCGTCGTTACACCGGAGGGCGTTGAGACTAAAGACCTTTTGATCGAAGGCGAGCGCTTTGCGGACCTCGTCGCACCAACCGAGCCTGGCAGCACGGATTGGCGCGTAGTCGATGGTGGCGGTGGCATCCTCTATCCGGGTATGCTCGATCTGCTTCAGCACGGCTTCGACATTCATCTCTACAATGACACGACGCCGGGTGCCGTGGCAGCCAATTCCGAGTTGCTGCTCGCCCGCGGCGTCACGGGCTTCCTCCCCTCGATCAGTTGCCTGCCCCCCGCCGAGATGGAAGGCACGCTGTCGCGGCTTTCCGCCCAATGCGAAGAAGCCAAGGGGGCGCGAGCCATTGGCGTCCACAGCGAAGGCCCCTGCTTTGGCCTTCCCGGCGCTCATAACCTCGCGAACATCGTCCAGCCTTCGCCAGCCCTTGCCGAGCGCATGCTCGCAGCCACTGGCGGCAAGCTGGCTGCCGTAACCGTTTCTCCAGAGCTGCCCGGTGCCGAGGCCTTCATCAAGGCGCTCAAGGCCGCCGGCGTCTCTATCCATCTCGGGCACAGCCGCGCCGCGCCGCAGGACATTCCTCGCTATGTCTCCTGGGGGATCGACGCCGTCACGCATATGTACAACGTGATGCCGACCATGCCCGCCGACAATACCGGCGTCCACGTCATATCTCTCACCGACGCCCTGCTGGCCGAACCAAGCGTTGCCCTGGGCCTCATCTGCGATGGCATCCACGTCAACCCGCAGCTCATTCGCCTCCTGGCGCAGTTACCAGCCGGTCGCACCTTCCTTGAAACCGACTCCAACAAATACGCTGGCGGCGAGGACAATTCATTCGAGTTCTATCCGGGCTATTGGGTTCGCAGCCAGCGCGGCAACGCTGTGCGCGACAGCAACGGAAACCTCTGCGGCTCATCACTGACGTCGGATGAAGCCATGCGCAATTTCCTCGCATTCACCGGCGATGATTTGGTGCGTGCCGCCTACGCCACGAGCCTCGTACCCGCCCGCGTTCTTGGTCGCGATCACGACCTGGGCAGCATAGAAGCCGGCAAGCTGGCCGATTTCGTCCTGCTCGATCCGGTCACAAGGGACGTCCGTGCCACTTATGTCGGTGGCACGCACCGCTATGGAGAAGGACGATGAGCGAGCAGAAGCCCCTGCGCTATCAGGAAGACGCCAATGTCCACCTCGATTTCCACGGCGCCACCAACACGACCATCGATTTCATCGTCCGCAAGTTCGGCGTCGAGGCGCTCTACGAGATCTTCACCCGCGTCGGCCGAGACGTCTATCGCGACCTCCATGACCACCTCGCCGCGGGCGACACCAATGAACTCGTGCGGCATTGGCGGCATTTCTTCGAGCGCGAGGACGCCGATTTCGATATCGCAATCATTGGTGACGAAATCGTGCTGACCGTGCGGCGCTGCACTGCCTGGCATCACGTGGCGAAAATCGCCCCGAAGGTATCGCCCTATTTCTGCGACCAGACGATCAAGACCAACGAGGCCATGGCCGCCGGCACCCCGTTCGCTATAGCAACCGAAGTCACCGGCCCCGGCTCGTGCCGTCAGGTGATCAGGAGGAAGGCATGATCCCCAGCGATCATTTCCCTCGTTTCTACAACGAGGTATTCAAGTTTCTCGAGGCGCAGGGCGAGGATGTGCTGCGTCAGTACTGGCTCGAAATCAGCATGAACCAGGAGCGCCACGTGCTCGACCTCTTCCGCGCGAAGGGTCTCGAGGGCATGTACGAATATTGGGAACACATCCGCGTCGAGGAGAATTGCGAGCTCGACCTCGAACTCCACGAGGACCGGATTGAGCTGAGCATGCGCAAATGCCCCAGCCTCACCAAGGTGCTGGACAACGACGCCGCCCCGATGAGCCGCTATTGCGACCATTGCGCTGGCTGGATCGGGCCCATCATGGACAAGGTTGGCTACCATCTTGTCTACGACGTCATCGACCGCACCAAGCCGCAATGCACGATGAAAGTGTTCAAGGACAAGGCCGCGGCCAAGGCAGCCGAAGCCGAGGCCAAACTGCTGATGGGCTGGCCGGGCCGCGAGGAATAAGCTTCGTGCAGGCGCCCGCTACGCCGCCAATACGTACCCCTTGATCACATGCTGGCAGTTCTCAAGCTGCCAGCACGCTGCCATTATCTCCCCGTTCGACAACCGCAACAGCGACGGCTGCCCGAATTTCAGCGAACCGAACTGCCGCGCGATATCGACGCTCGAACTGCCCATGCGGTCGTCGGCGAAGAGATCGAACTCCTCCTCAATCACCAGACCGTTCCCGCCAAGCGCGAGCTGCCGTACCACCAGTCCCACTGGAGCCTCGCGGTGGGCGTGGATGGTGAGCAGCCTTCCGCCGTCAAGCGCCATCAGGTTCGAAGCCTGCCCCCTGATCCCTGTGTCGATCGCCGGGCCAAAACTTTCCCCGCCGTCCCGCGACAGCACGATATGATTGGCGAGGTTTATCCCGCGAGCATTGTCGTAAGCCCAGAAGATGACGGCCACCTCCCCTGGTGCCGTCTCGCAAAGCCGGCATTCCCACGGCGAAACCTCTCCCTTCGGCGACCGATAAAATTCGCTCAGCTTCCTCCATGAGATGCCATTGTCATCGCTGGCGATAATCCAGCCTGCATGCCCTTCCTTGCCGAGATGGAACGGCGCCGCCGCACCCAGGATGCGGCCGGACGCCAATTGAATGCACGGCCCCGAAAGCTCAAGCGACGCGCCCTCGATGGAGTACTCGCGCGGAATGCTCCATGACTTTCCTGCATCATGCGATACGCTGATCTTGTTGTGCATTGGCAGAAGTTCGAGCGTCGCAGGATCGACAATAGGCGTGAGCGGCGTCGGCCGGACGAACACATATCCCGTCGCCAGCAGCGACCCGTCAGCCAACAACAGCGGCTTGTAACTCTCCGACTCCTCGGGGTCGAACCGCGTCGAGTGCAGCGCTTCGGGTTCCGACCATGTCCGTCCAAAATCGTCGCTACGGCTCACCACCGCCCGTTGGTCGGCGGAATCGAAGGCCTGGCCGATCGAAAAAACCGCCACCAGGTCGCCGCCCGGCACCTGGACGATACCGGGAAAAACCGCCTGACGGCTGACGAGCAGTGGCTGGGGATTGGCGTAGATGGTGACGGTATCGACGAGGTGCATCAGAGGCTCAACTGCTTCCCGGCCAGCTTGCGATAAGGCAGGCGGTTAAGATTGCTGGTGCAAAGGCCTGCCGTATCGACATAGAAGCTGGCCCGCGCGATCGGATCATACGCATCCTTATGCGAAACCGCAGCCTTCACCACGACGTATTGCGCCTCTTCCGGTCGCAGGCCCTGAGAATGCACCTGCCCAAGATCCATCGGCGGCGTCTTCATGGTAGTGAGCAGGATCGTGGCCTGATCGTTCTCCACCACCGCACTCGGCCCCATGTCGGCAGACGTCCCGATCATCGATGCCAGGTGAGAATTCTTGAGCTCCAGCTCGAAGCGTCCATCCGTCAGGTTTCGCACCGTCCCGCTAAACGCAACCGGCTGCCCATGATGCTCATCGGTCTTGCCGCCAATCCTCAGCGAAACCTGCGCTCCGATCCCCGCGGCGGCGCACTGCCGAACGGATTCCGGGTCATTGATTACGGCAACGACGCCCTTCCGACCCGTCGCCAGTAATGGCCCGAGCAGGTCCGTGGCGTCTCCTGGGGTACCACCGCCAATATTGTCGGCAGGTTCGATCAGCAGCACCGGGCCGCTACCTGGCGGTAAGGCATCGGCCTTGGCCAGCGCCTCGACCAGCGTGTTCTCCTTCGGATATCCCGCAGCGAGATGGCTTTCCAGTACGCCTGCCAATTCGTCGAGATACCGCGCTGCCTGGTCTGCCGGACCGGTGGTCGAGCAATTGAGGCTGAACCCGCAATCGGGAATATCCGAATAGGCATACCCTGCCATCACGTTGACGCAGAGGATTTCCGGATCCTCAGCTTCGATCCGGCGCGCCGCCGACAGCACGCTTTTCATCGGATCGTTCATGGAACCAACGCCGGTGGGCGGCAGCACATAAGGCGTTGGCCGATGCACTTGCCGTACCCGGGTGCCATCCATCAACCGGCCAAAAAGCTCAGTGGCGCGTACCGCCGTCTGTCGCGCATCGGTATGCGGATTTTCCCGATAGGCGCAAAGCAAAGTGCTGAAATTGACCATGTCCCGGGAGACATTGGCGTGAAGATCGAGCACCCCCACCACCGGGACATCGCGACCGCGCCGCTCCAGCACTTCGGCGATGCGCTTGAGCAGCACGCCTTCGACATCATCGCAGCTTTCGCTGACCATCGCCCCATGCAGAACCAGGAAAATGCCGTCGATGTTCTCGACCTCGCGCTCAAGCACATTGAAGAACACGTCATCGAAGGCAGCGATGGCCTCGTCCGTCACCGGCCCGCCCGGCATCGCCGCCATCTGGATGGTTGGGATGATTCTCCATCCCTTTTCTCGCGCCGTGGTCAGGAAGCCATCTGACGGCGAGCCATTGCCGAGGTTCCGACCAATGGCGTCTTCGCCAAGGTTGAACGCCATTGCCTTGAAGTCGGCCAGGGTCGTGGGAACCGAGAGAAACGTATGGGTCTCATGATAGAGCCCGGCAAACAGCACCGACTTCAAGACGCACCTATATTGTTATCATGATAATGATTGCACAGGTACGAGCGGGTGTAAATTCAGCACGTGGACAAAGAAAATGGCCCGCCGAAGCGGGCCATTCCATATCACGCAAACGCCTCAATCAGACATTGTTGGCCGTGATCTGGTGCAAAGCGTGATTTTCATCCTCGAAGATGATCGTCACGGTATTCGCAGCCGGATGTGTGCCATTTCCGAGTGTCGCAACATCCACGAAATGCGAGCCGCCGGCAGTGCCGTTGGTATCCACGCTCAGTACACCCGTGGTGGCATTGTAGTTGACATAGTCATTCACGCTGCCCCCGGTCGGGACGGAGAACAGGTCGGAGAGGTCAATCTTGTCTCCTTCTGCCCCGCTATAGTCGGCAATGAGGTCGGCTGCGTCGGTAGCGGTGAGTTTGAACGTATCCGCACCAGCGCCGCCGGTCAGGGTGTCGAACCCGGCCCCGCCAATCAGGATGTCGTCGCCGTCACCACCGGTGAGGATGTCGTTGCCACCACGACCGTCGATGATGTCGTCTCCGCCACCGCCCGAGAGTCGATCAACGCCCGAGGTGCCATAGATGACGTCTACACCGGCAGTACCGTTGACGACGATGCCCGGATCGCCCGGATCATTGTAGAAGAACTCGAAGCGAGCCTCGCGAGCCTGATAATTGCCTCCGTTGTTGTCGACATAGGAGATCGTCCAGGTGTCGCCAGCGTGGAGTGGATGGGTCTCGAGGTAGGTCGCCAGCGACATCGCTCCCGGTTGCACAACGCCCGAGGAATTGACCGCAAAGATCTGATCGTAGCTGACGCTAGCCTTCATCAGACCGGTGTCACTGTCGTAGAACCAGCTCTGCTCAAAGCTGGCGCTGCTGCGATCAGCTTCGACGATGGCAAAGTGCACGCCATTGACGATGACTTCGACCTGCAGTTCCCGCTCGCGAGCCGTGCCGGCGCTTCCATCATTGTAGGTACCCGGGTTCCGCTCGTTAAACGGAATCGGCGTCGTGTTGGGCTGTTGCTGGAAGTCGGTCAGGACCGTGATGTGGGCATCATGCAGGTTTGCGTTGATACCGTTAGCGAACTCGGCCGAAATCGTCATGTCCTTGATAGTCGGGTTGCCCGAGTTCAGCGGCTTGCTGCCGTTCGTCAGGATACCCTCCATCGCCGGCAGGCGATTGGGAGCTATCTCGTGAATGGCCACAGTCTGAGTGAGGCTGCCGCCGATGCCATCCGTAACACTGAACGTCAGCGTCTTGTTGACGGTGTCGTCGATCGCCGTGGTCGGACGATAAACCAGCGAGTCCAGCAGGTTGATGCCGCTAATGCTGTCGTAGACCACCGTGTTGGCGGTAAGCAGCTGATACGAACCGCCACCTGCATCGTAGTAGACTCCCGAAGGAACCGATCCGGCGGTCATGACAATATGGGCACCATGATCGACGTCGGTCGGAAGCACCACGTTCAGTGGGTAGCCGTTCGGATATTGCGGGTTCCCCAGCGTTTGCTGCGCCGGGTCGCTCGGCAGCCAGACCGCGGAGTCGGTGACCACCGGAGCGTCGTTCGTGCCCTTGATAGTGAAGGCAACCGTGTTGCTGGCCGGGTCATTGTCGCCGTCGGTCAGCGTATAGGCGAACGTGACATTGATCGTGTCCGTCCCGCTGAGCGCCTGGACAGCCGCCTTGGTGTTGTCGAGGTCGAACGTCCAGGTCCCGTCAGCATTCTGCTTGAGCGTACCATAGTCGCTGAGGTTGACGGTCGCGCTGCCGAGCTTGGCAGTTGCGGCGCCCCAGGCCACGGCATTGGATGCCGCTTCACCGTCGGCGCCGAACGTGTTGCCGGCGGCGGTCTTCACATTGCCGCCAACACTCGACAGGCCGTCTTCGACCACACCACCACCGACGATCGGATTGGCTACCGGAGCGTCGTCAACGATCGCGATCTTGAGCGTATCGCTTGCCGTGCTTCCGTCGCTATCGGTTACCGTCGCCGTAAAGGTCTCGGAGGTCGCGTCGCCGTTCGTGCTCGCCGTCAGCGTGTAGCTGTAGTTGTACGCCCCGCCGACCAGGGTAACGGTCAGCGTGCCATGCTGGCCGACGACGGCGCCTCCACTGGTCACATCGATGAGATTGCCGTTCTTGTCGGCGATCTCGAGCTTCCCGATGCTGTCATTGCCAGTGTTGATCGCGAAGGAACCCGTCGCCGTCTCACTGTTGGAGGCGGCATCGGTACCGGCCGGCAGGCCGGCTTCCTTGACACTGTTGTCTGCCCCCAGCTCGATCGTCGGAACAGAGTCCGCCTTGAGCGTGATGGTCACGGTGGCAGTTGAGGGATCGCCGTCGCGGTCGGTAATCGTGTACTGGAACGTCACCGAGCCTTCCTCGCCCTTGCCGGGCGTGTAGGTGAACGTGCCGTTGTCATCGTAGGAAAGCTGGCCGGTGCCCGTCAGTGAGCCCCAGGTCACCTGACCTGCGTCGACGCCATCCGCGCCCGTCTTGTCGTTGCCGAGCACGTTGATGGTCACGGCGGCATTCTCTGCTACCTGTGTGGTAGCATCGTTCACCGCCAGCGGGCCGTCGTCATTGATCTTGACAACGATCTGGGCAGAACCGTCCGTCGCGTCGTTATCGCTGTCGGTTACGCGAACCGCGAACGCATCCTGCTGCTGGTCGGCATTGCCGGTCTGGCTGACGCCGTCGTGGTCCAGGGTGTTGCCGGCAAGGGTATAGGTCCAGCTACCGTTCTGGTTCACGAGCAGATCGCCATACGCACCATGCACAACGGTGTTGTTGGCCGTGATCTTGATCCAGTCGCCGTTCTTGTCCTGCACTTCGATGAAGCCAAGGGCGTCATTGCCGGTATTGATCTGGAGCGAGCCCGAAGCCGTCAGGTCTCCACCGCCGGTACCACCGGGAAGTGCGGATTCCCAAACGACGCCGTCGTCGCCCTCTGCCATCAGCACCTCGACAGTCGGCTTGGAATCCGCCTGCAGAGTGATGGTGACGGTAGCCGTAGACGTATCGCCGTCTCCGTCGGTGATCGTGTACTTGAAGGTGACCGTCCCTTCTTCGCCGAGGCCCGGCGTGTAAGTGAAGGAGCCGTTGTCGTCGTAGGACAGGCTGCCCGCCCCACTCAGAGTGCCTTCCACGACCTTGATGCCGGACGCCAGGTCAACGCCATCCGCGCCGCCCTTGTCGTTGCCGAAGACATCGACCGTAACGGACGCGTTCTCGGTCGTCTGCGAGGCGCTGTCATTGACCGCCTTCGGACCGTCGTCGTTGATCTGCACCGTGATCTGGGCGGCGCCATCGGTCGTATCGCCATCGCTGTCGGTCACCCGCACCGCGAACGCGTCCTGCACCTGATCGTCCGTGCCGGTCTTGGTCGCATCACCGTGGTCGGTGGTATTTTCGGACAGCGTGTAGGTCCACGTGCCGTTCTTGTTCACCGACAGATCGCCATAGGCTCCGTGCACGACCGTGCCATCTGCTTCGATCTTGACCCAGTTGCCGTCCTTGTCCTTCACCTCGATGAAGCTGACGGTGTCGCCACCGGTCGTGATCTGGAGAGAGCCGGAAGCCGTCAGATCGCCGCCGCCCGAACCGTCGGGAAGAGCGGACTCCGACACGATGCCGTCGTCACCCTCAGCGCGGACGACCTCGATTGTGGGCGTGGAGTCGGCCTGCAGCGTAATCGTCACGGTCGCGGTGGACTTGTCGCCGTCGCCATCCACGATCGTATACTGGAAGGTAATGGTGCCCTCTTCGCCGGCAGCGGGAGTGTAGGTGAACGAGCCGTTGTCGTCGTAGGACAGGTTACCGTGACCCGTTAGCGACCCCCAGCTTACCTGGTTGGCCGCGACGCCATCAGCGCCGCGATGATCGTTGGCGAGAACATCGATCACGACAGCTGCATTCTCGAGCGCCTGCGTTGCGCTATCGGCAACAGCTAGGGGCACGTCGTCGTTGAACTCGATGTTCAGCTTGCCCGTAGCCGTATCAGCAGCCGACGTGTCGGCGTCAGAGTCACCAACCGTGTAGTCGATCGAGACGTTGACGCTGGCTTCGGTGTTGTCGCCCGCGGTGTGCGCTACCGGCAGAAGCAGCTTGAGATCATAAGCGCCAGTCGCGGCGTCGGTGATCTTGATCTCAAAGAGATTCGAGCCCGCACGGGCGCCGCTGACGATGGTCGCGGTCAGGACGCCAGCCGCCCAATGATACTGGACCGTCTCCTGGCCGACAGTGTCGGTCTGGCCATCCATGCCGGCAAAGCTGTAGACCAGCGCGCCGTTGCCACCGCTGCCCGGCAGCGTGCCGGAGAAGGTGGACTCGTTGTTGTCCGGATCAGGCGTAACGGTGATGTCGCCGGCACCGGCATTGGCGTTGCCGCCGGCCAGACCGTCGTCATCGACCGCAGCGAAGGCTTCGCCGGCAGTCGGGGCGAAGTTGGACTCCTTGACCGAGAACACCACCAGCCCATCGCCCAGCGAAATCCCGTCGCCGTCGCCGTCACGGGCAATGATGAGGGAGCCGAAGTCGAGGTTGAGGCTGCTGGCGCCGTTGTGGTCGAGCGGCGCATGGAGCGTCAGTACGGCCTTGCCGTTGACGATCGTCAGCTCGAACACCTTGGCGTTGTCGTCCGTGAAGCCGGTCACCGTGGTGCCGTTCGAGGAGATGTGGACTTCCTTGCCTTCGGAATTGATCGAACCGAAATCGCGATCGGCGAAGGTCTGGAACGAGAAGGCGCCATTTGCGTGGGCCCCGTCGGCGCCGAAATTGACCAGAGGCATCAGGTCAACCTGGGCAGAGGTCGTTTCGGCAGGCGCCGTGACGACCTGGCTCACGCCCATATTGTCCATGATGATGCGGCCGGCAAAGTTGCTCGGCGGCACGATTTCAAGCTTCGACAACGCGATGCCGTCAAAAATCGTACCGGTCGCGTCGAACGTAGTGCCCGGCGTTGCCGCCGCATACGCGACTGCACCAACCGGCAGAACGATGCTGCCGATCAGATTGCCGCCAGCGTCATAGCCTTTCAGGGTAACGGTGGAGGCGCCGCCAACCGAGCCGAACAGGCCGATAGCGGCCGCGTCGAACGTAAAGGTATGCCCGGCGGTCGCCGTGAAGACGATCGTCTGGGAACCCATGCTAGCGTCGGGCCCCTGCAGGGCGAATTCTGAATCGTGCTGGGCAACGACGCTATTGACCGTCAGGTTCGGCCCGAGATCGGGGGCCTGGCCGTTGACGCCGGAGAAGTCGTAGACGGCTTCGACGGTCGAAGTCGTCGGCATGCCCGGTTCGTCCATCTCGGTTGCCGCCGGAGCCTGGGTGATGGCATCCGGGGTGTCGTCATCGACGTTGATCGAGATCGTGCCGGTGGCCTTGTCGCCGTCGCCATCTGTGATGGTGAAGCCGAAGTCCAGCAGCAGGTTGTCTTCGAATTCGGTCTCGACCTCCGAGGTCGCCGGGTTGTCCGTCAGCGGATGCACCAGCGGCTGAAACAGGTTGAAGGTGTAGTTGCCGTCTGCGTCGATGGTGAGCGTATAGGCGTTATGGCTGACGCCACCGACCATGATGGTGCCCGTCAGCGTACCGCCGGCGCCCGAAGCGCTCCAGGTCTGGGTCACGTCGTACGGCGTGCCGACATGGGTGGTCGGGTCGACGTAGATAGCCTTGAGGCCAGCAATGCCGCTCGCCACGATCGACTGCAGGCCGTCAGCGCCGGCATCGAACACGATCTTGCCGGAGGCGACCGTGCCCGAGCCGTCATCGCCGGGGCCACCCTGGATGCCGACGACAGTCGAAACGACGTCCTCGTCATCGAGCGTCGAGCCATAGACGGCCTTGAGGCTGACATTGTCGAGCAGCGCGCCGTTTTCGTTCTCGGCGCCCGTGCCGGCAAAGCCGAGCACGGCATTGGGGCCGGTGGCGGTAACAGTCAGCGTGATCTGATGCCAGGTGCCGCTCGCATACTCGCTCGATCCTGGCGGGATCGAGAAGACCTTGTGGCCTTCGAAATAGACATCCATGCCGCTCGAATCCGAGCCATCGCCGCGCGGCGCATACCAGAAGGTGAGCTGGTAGGTCTGGCCGGCTTCGGTGCCAGCGATCGTCTGCTGGATCGTGGCATTGGTATGGACCGGATCGGGCGTGTCGTGCGGGTTGCCGTTGCCCTCGGTGTCGCCATCGAGCTCGATGAGCGCGTTGCCGTCATTGGGCGCAAGGCCGCCAGCGCCGCCGGTCTGGACTTCGAACGGAATGCCATCGGCGCCCTTCGTCCAGCCATCGATGCTGCCATAGATCTCCCAGGCGGAACCCGTGAGCCCATGTCCGAGCTCGAAGCTGCCGTTGACGATCAGGTCCGGACCAAGCGTGGCCGCATTCGGCACAACCTGAATGACAGTCGGGCCGTCATCCTTGAAGACGATGGAGGCGCCGATATCGACCGACTTGGTGGTCGTGTCATGGTCGAAGTCGGTTGCCGTCACCTCGGCGCGCACGACCCCGTGGAGGTCGATGGCGTCATTGGCGTCGGTGCCATCAGGGTGCTTGAGCGCGAGGTACTGGGCCACGCTCACGTGGCCGGTGGCATCGATCGCAATCGCGAAAGCCGCGGGGCCGCTGCCATCCGCTAAGGTACGACCGACGATCAGGCCATCTTCAAGGAAGAGGTAGATGTGCTGGCCGGAAGTGGTGGAAAGGCCGGAGTCCGTGCCATTGCCCCGTTGATCGTCAGCGAGACCGAATAGGTGAAGCCGTCATCGGCTCCGCCCACCGAGTTGTAGGTGACAACGGGGTTGCCGCCATTGGTGGCATAACCAAGCGCGCTTGACGCGTTGGTGACGCCGCCGAAGAGGTCGGCAACGGCCTGGGCGGAGGTATCGTTCTCCTGGAGCCCGGCGGTCTCGTCGCGGACGACTGCGGCGCCGCTCGCATGGAGATCGAAGGCCGGCACGTCGTCGGTGACATTGACCGTCACCTTGCCCGCCAGGGACACCTTGTCGCCATCGCCGTCGGTGGCCTCGATGATGGCGCCGAAATCGATCGCCAGCGATCCGAGTTTTGTGCGTGATCGATCTGATCGGAGAGCTTGAAGGTGAAGTCGCCGTTCGCGCCGATTTCGAGCGTGAAGAGCGTGTGGCCAGCGGCGGTCGCCGTCAGGGTATTCCCGACGATGCTGTAGCTCACGACCTCGGCGTGCGAAGTG
Source organism: Paradevosia shaoguanensis (assembly GCF_016801025.1). Classification (GTDB taxonomy): domain Bacteria; phylum Pseudomonadota; class Alphaproteobacteria; order Rhizobiales; family Devosiaceae; genus Paradevosia; species Paradevosia shaoguanensis. The sequence goes on from NZ_CP068983.1 coordinate 4,477,948, forward strand.
AGGTTAAGCCCATTCAAGGTGGCAAGCGCATCGGCGGCAAAGCCGAAGCCACCGCCGGCAGCCGGGCCATCCGCACCGAAGTCCACGAGACCTGCCAGCGAACCGGTCGCCGAAGCGGCGCCGGCACCTGCGACGGACTCACTACCCGCGGACCATTCCGTCCGGATCAGGGCTTCCTCGACCGTGATCGACACCGAGTCTTCACCAGCAACCGGGCCATCGTCCTTGAACGAAATAGCGGAACCGATATCAACCTGCTTGCTGACGGTATCGCCGTCGAAGTCGGTGATCGACACAGCGACGCGCACGAGGCCGTTGAGCGAAACCGACTCGTCGTTGTTGGTCGTATCCGGGTGCTTGAGCGAGAGATATTGCGCGATGCTCACATGGCCGGTGCCATCGATGGCGATGGCGAATGCCGCCTGCCCGCCTGCGATGCGACCGACGATGAGGTCACCTTCGACGTAGAGCGTGATCGGCTGGCCGCTGGTCGTCTCAAGACCCGAAGCCGTGCCGTTGCCGCCGACGATTTCGAGCGCGACGACCGTATGCGAGACATTGCCGTCGTCGTCGGCGCCCATGCCCGTCGCGATGGTGACGAGCGGTGCATCCGAGGCGTTCGTGGCGTAGCCGAGTGCCGTCGGGGCGTTCGCGACGCCACTGAAGAGCGCGGCGACGTCCGAGGCGGTGGTGTCATTGCCCTGCTGGCCGGCGCTTTCGTCGATCACGATAGTCGTGTCGCCGTTCCGCTCCGCCTTGAGATAGGGAATGTCGTCGGTGATGTTGACCGTCACCTTGCCATCCAGCGAGACACTGTCGCCGTCGCCGTCAGTAGCGACGATGACCGAGCCGAAATTGATGGCCAGGTTGTTCTCGTCGGCCATGCCGGGGGTGGGAGCCTGGTGGTCGAGCTGGTCATAAAGCCTGAAGGTGAAATCGCCGTTGGCGCTGATTTCCAGCGTGAAGACCAGGTGATGCGAACCGGTCGAGGAGATCGCGGTGAGCGTATTGCCCGAAACCGAGTAGATCAGGTCATCGCCGTGGGCCGTGAGCCCGAGCGCCGTCAGAGTCGCAACGGCATCGGCGCTGAAGCCGAACCCGCCATTGGCGCCAGGACCGTCGGCACCGAAATTGACTAGGCCAGCGAGCGAGCCGCGGGCAACGGCGACGCTGCCTTCGGTGTCGTCGATATGCTCGGTATCCGAGCCATCGGCATTGCCGTCGTTCGGGCTGGTGCCCGCCGAATAGGCCGAAGAGATGTCGTCTTCGTCGACCGTGATGGACACCGAACCTTCGCCGGCCACCGGGCCGTCATCCCTGAAGACGATGGAAGAACCGATATCGATCTGCTTGCTGACAGTGTCGCCATCGAAGTCCGTGATCGACACGGCGGCGCGGATGAGGCCGTTGAGCGAAACCGACTCGTTGTCGCTCCCGGTATCCGGGTGCTTGAGCGAGAGATATTGCGCAATGCTGACATGGCCGGGCTGTCGATAGCGATGGCGAAAGCCGCCTGCCCGCCCGGGATGCGGCCAACGACCAGGCCATCCTCAACGGAAAGCGTGATGGCCTTGCCGTCGGTAGTCTCGAGGCCCGAAGGCGTGCCGTTTCCGCCGACGATCTCGAGCGCAACGGTGAGCTTGGCAGCATCGTCCGCGCCCGAACCGGTCACGATGGTGACGAGCGGAGCATCGGCGGCATTGGTCGCGTAGCCGATGGCAGTGGACGCATTGGCGACGCCGTTGAAGAGCGCCACCACGTTCGCATCGGTGGTGTCGTTGCCCTGGAGCCCGGCGGTTTCATCGATGACGATGGAGGTTTCGCCGTTCTTCTCGGCCTGGAGATACGGAATGTCGTCGGTGACGTTGACCGTCACCTTGCCATCCAGCACCACGCTGTCCCCGTCGCCATCGGTGGCGACGATGACCGAGCCGAAATTGATGGCCAGGTTGTTCTCATCAGCCGTGCCGGGCGTCGGCGCCTGGTGGTCGAGCTGGTCATAGAGCCGGAACGTGAATTCGCCATTGGCGCCCAGTTCGAGCGTGAAGATCGTGTGGTTGGCAGCGGTCGCGGTGAGCACATTGCCCGATACGCTGAAGCTGAGCGCATCGCCATGCGAAGTCAGCCCCAGCGCAGCCAGGGTCGCCGCCGCATTGGCAGTGAAGCCGAACCCGCCATTGGCCCCCGGGCCATCGGCACCGAAATTGACCAGACCAGCGAGCGAGCCCCGTGCCACGGCGACATTGCCAACCGTGTCATCGAGATGCTCGGTATCCGAGCCGTCGGCATTGCCGTCGTTCGGGCTGGTGCCAGCCGAATAGGCCGACGAGATGTCGTCTTCATCGACGGTGATGGAGACCGAACCACCGGTGCCAACCGGGGAATCGTCGTCCACCGAGACGGTGAACGAGCCGTTGACCGCGTCGCCATCGGAATCGGTCGCGACGAAGTTGAACTTGAGCGAGATGTTATCTTCGGTGCCGCTCTGCGGGTGATCCAGCTTGTCGAGTAGGATGACGCGGAATGCCCCCTGCCCGTCATCGGAAAGGCTGACCTCCATGACGACCCGGTCGCCGGCCTTGCCGATAAGCACGGTGCCATCTTCGTTCGCGGTGAACACGACGGCGACGCCACCTGAGGTCAGCGTAGCGTTGAGAGTAACGGGATTGGCAGGATCGAAGGTGACGCTGCGGTCGCCCACGCCATCGGGCTTGTCCTGGACATAGCCGCCCGTGCCGGACGTGCCGTCGGCGCCGCTATCGACGCCATCGGAGCCCCAGCTGATGTGGAGCGAGCCGCCGACGACGGCGAGCCCTGCATCGTCGCCGACGCCACCCGGATTGCCGTTCTGGAGCGCATCTTCATCGAGGATGAAGGACTGGCTGAGCGAGATATTGGCGAGATAGGTGCCGTGGTGCCCTTCAGTGCCGGGGCCATCCACCGGATTGGTGCCGGAGGTACCGACTTCCTTGAAGGTCAGCTTGTCGAGCTGCGCGTTGCCAGTCGCGGTCACGACGTAGGAATAGACCTGCATCGCGTTGGAGGGATCGATCGTGGCGATCAACTGGTCGCCCCAATAGACTTCGAGCCGCGCCGTTTCCGGGAACGGAGCGCCGGCTTCGAATGGATGGCGTAGGTCGTGCCTTGGGTCAGGCCGGACACTTCCTGCGAGATCTGCATGTTGCCCGGGGAGGCAGCCATGTCGATCATCGGGGCGCCGCCGGAGGCGACCATGTTGAGATAACCGCTACCGACGCGCTCGAGTTGAGCCGTCTCGGCACCGTTCGAGGTCATCTGCCAGCCGGCGATGCCATCGTTGTCGATGCCGCCGTAATTGCCCTCGCCCCAGGATTGATGGTTGAGGAAATCCCTTCGCCACGGAAGTCGCCATTGACGAGGAAGTTCTGCCCGCCGGAGCCGGCACCGATCACCGGCACGTCATCCTGCACGCTGATGGTGAAGGAGCCCGGACGCAGCCCATTGAGGGCGTCGCCATCGGCATCCGTCACGACGATGGCCGAGGAGAAGTCGATTGCGGAAACGGAGGTCGAGCCGTCCGCCGAGGTGCGCAGCGCGTGGTTCTCGCCGTCGCCGGCGACGTGATCGAGCTGGTCCTGGAGGTCGAACGACCAGGTGCCATTGGCGTTCACGGTCAGGGTGAACACCGTGCCGGCGGCGGTCGAAGCGGTCAGCGTGTTGCCCACGACCGAATAGGTCACGGCCACGCCATGCGAATAGAGCGTCGGCAGGTTGGCGGTGTCGATGCTGACGGTGAAGGTGCCCGGGCCATCGGCGCCGACCTTGACCATGCTCGACAGCGAGCCCGAAAGCGTGCTGGAGGTTTCGTCGTCGCTGTTGGTGTCGCCCGGCTCCTTGTTGCCGACCTGGTTGTCGCCGGTGGCGGCGCCAGCCATGCCGTCTTCCTGGACGGAGGCTTCGACGCGCGGCGCCTCTTCTCCGCCGATCTGGACCGGCATGTCGTCGTCGACGGTGATCGTAAAGCTGCCGTTCACCGTGTCGCCGTCGAAATCGCGGGCGGTGAAGTCGAAGGTCAGGGAGATGTCGTTTTCGGCGCCGCCCGGAGCGTGGTCGAGGGGGGCGAAGAGCTGGAAGTTGAACTTGCCCGAACCATCGTCCGAGAGCGAGACGCGGAAGACTTCCACCTTCTCGATCTGCTCGCCTTCACCAAAGCGATAGATGAAGCCGCTCAGCACGGAGCCGTCGTTGGACAGCTCCATCGTGACGAGCTCGCCGCCGGAATAGAGAGCGCCGGGCACCTGCCCTTCGCTGCCGGTGGCGCCGCCGGCCACGTCGATGGCGGTCGAGGTGAAATAGACCGCGCGGCCATAGAGCTTGCCGTCGACGGTGTCCTGGAGGAAGGAGCCATCCTCGCCGGTGGTGTCGCCGTGGTCGCCGCGATCCGCGCCCCAGGCAATGCCAAGGTCGCCCGTTGCGGATGGCGAGTTGGTCGGATGGTCACCCTCGTTTTCGTCGCCGATACCGCCCGGCAAACCATCTTCATCAACGACGGCGCTGCGCGGGGCTTCGGTGAGGATCGGGCTGTCGTCTTCGATGTTGAGGACGAGGATCGAGCTGGCGCTGCCGCCGCGGCCGTCGCTGACGGTCACGGGGATATTGAGCGTCACCTGGTCTTCGGCGCTCGGATTGGGATGGTCGATCGGGCCCTTGAAACCGACGACGTAGTGGCCGCCGCCTTCCGAGGTGCGGCCTTCGGTGATGGTGATGCGGATGACTTCAACGCCACCGGCGCGGCCGATGAGCACGTTTTCGCCAGAGGCGTCCCAGACGATGTCGAGGCCGCCCGACTTGAGGGCACCGGCCGGGGCACTCAGGACGAACTGCAGGGCATCATTGTCCGGATCGCTGACCGGGAGCTGGCCCTGGAGCGTCGAGGAATTGGTGGTGTCGTTCGAGCCGAAATCGTCGAGGTTGCCGAAGGCCAGGCCTTCATCGGACACGCTGCCCAGCAACATGCGGGCGCCGCCGAAGCTGGGGCGGCCGTTGACCGCGCCTTCCGGCAGGTCAAAGGTCGGGATGCCGCGGAAGAGTTCGGTCGGCGGCAGCAGGTCGCCGTAGCCGATACCGGGGCCGATGCCGGCGGGGTCGACCCAGCCGAAATTGCCGTGCGAGCCCTCGGCGCCACCGGCGGGGCCGGCTGCGGCCTCTATGCCGTTTTCGGTGAAGAGCTGGGCCACGGTCTGGGCCGGGATCTCAACGGTGCCGATGAAGAGCGTCAGTCCCTGCACGGCGCCGCCGGGGATCACGACGATCGAACCGTCCGGCTGGACGAATTCGAGATCGGCTCCGTTCTGCCGCATCTGGCTGATGTCGGTTCCAGCCGGGAGACGCGCAGTTTCGCCCTCACCGATTTCCACGACGACGCGCTCGGGCGCTGCCGGCGTGTTGGCCTGGGCTACCCGAACGACTTCCGGTGTTGCAGCCTCGACTTGGGGGTTATTGTGGAACTCCTGAGTACCCGCATTGAAAGTAGCGGTGCGCAGGTCTTCGGAAGTCAGGTTCTCAGAAATGACTTCACGATTGGACGAACGGTCGAACTCGTTATTGATAGCCACGATGTCCCCCTGGGGGCTGAAAGCCGGATTAACACTCGATTAATCAGAGCTATCAGCACCCCTCGCGAGACCGCGAAAGCGCCCGTTCGGACCAGAAATATAGCGGGATATGCTTCGAAGGGACTTCTTTTATTAACCCTACCGAAAAGTTATAGCGGGATATGCTTGGGGCGTTCATAGCTCCCAAAACCGAACCCCGCCGGAGCGATCGGCTCCGGCGGGGTTCAAAAGGCGGCTATGCGGGTGGAAGGCTAGAGCAGCGCCTGCTCGTTGCGGCCCAGGAAGCGGAAGGCGATGTAGACCGCCGTGCCGCTCAGCAGCAGCAGGATGGTCGAAAGCGCTGCGGCGGTGCCGAAGTCGCCGTCGAGGATCAGCAGATAGATGCGCACCGGCATGGTCATCGTTCGCCCCACGTAAAGGACAAGCGAGGATGAGAGCTCGTTGATGGCGGTGACGAAGCTGAGCATGGCGCCGGCGATGATGCCGGGCACGATCAGGGGCACGGTCACCTTCATGAAGGCGCGGAACGGAGAATAGCCGAGCGAGATGGCCGCCTCCTCCATGTTCGGGCCGATCTGCCGGAGCGCTGAGGATGTCGTGCGCACGGTATAAGGCAGGCGCCGGATGAAGATGGAGAGGATGATGATCAGCGCCGTGCCGGTCAGCACGACCGGACCGGTGTTGAAGGCAGCGATGAAGGCGATACCGATCACGATGCCGGGCATCACGTAGGGCACCATCAGCGCACCATCGAGGATGCTCGTATTGAGCGTCGTGCGCCGTGCGACGAGGCAGCCGATCAGCGTGCCGACGATCACGATCAGCACCACCGAGGCCACCGAGAAGGTCAGCGAGTTGGTGACGACGTCGCCGAGGCCGAAGACGATGCGCTCATAGCTCTGGAGGGCGAAGCCTGGCTGGAACACCGGGCCGCTGGTCTTGCGGAAAGAATAGATGACAGCCACGATCACGGGGATCGCGCCGGCCAGGCCGATGCCGTAGACCGCGACATGGGCCAGCACATTCTTCCAGCCGCGCAGGCGGATCTTGTGCGGCTTGTTGATCATGTTGCCGTGGTAGACGTTGCGGCGCGACATGTAGCGCTGCAGCAGCACGAAGATCATCGACATCAGCACCAGGATCACGCTGATCGTGCTGGCCATCGACATGTTGCTGCCGATCTCGGCCGAATAGAGCGTGAAGGCCTCGGTCGCCAGCACGTTGAAGCCGCGCCCAAGCAGGCGCGGCGTGCCGAAGTCGGCGATGGCGTGGATCAGCGCCAGGAGGCCGCCGGCCGAGAGCGCGGGCAGTACCAGCGGGAAGGAGATCTTCATCGCGCGTTGGAACGGGGTAAGTCCCAACCCCTCCGCCGCCTCTTCGAGCGAGCGGTTGACGTTGGATAGCGCGCCCGAGACCATCAGGTAGACGTAGGGATAGAACTTGAGCGAGAAGACGATGAGGATGCCGCTCAGACCGTAAATGGTCGGGATGTTGATGCCGATGGTCTTGAGCGCCGAGCGCGCGACACCGGCCGAGCCGAACAGCACGATCCAGGAATAAGCGCCGATAAAGGGCGGCGACACCAGGGCCATGATAGCGAGCAGCGAGACGAAGCGTCCGCCCGCGATCTGGAAGCGCGAGACGCAGAAGGCCATGACCGAGCCAAGGATCAGCGCACCGGCGAGGCCGCCGAAGCCGACCAATAGAGTATTGAAGAAAGCGCGCTGTATCCGCTCGTCGCCCAGGGCCTTGGCATAGTTGGCGAAGGTGAAGTTGCCGGCGTTGTCGTAAAGACTGGAGACCAGCACCGAGCCGACCGGCACGAAGAGCAGGCCCAGCAGCAACAACCAGGTGAAGATCAGGACAAGCGTCCAGAAATTGAAACGGGGCATGGTCACACCCCGATGCGCTTGCCGTCGGCGCCGAAGCCGAGAACGGCGCTGCGGGTAACAACCACCCTCACCTCACCCTCGCGCTGCACGGCCGTACGATCAGGGTTGGCGACGTGGACGACGAGGTCCCCCAGATCGCTGTGGATCTGCAGGTGCGCCTCGCGACCGAGATAGGTGTATTTGGAAACCGTGCCCGTGATCTCGGCCTGCGGCTCGCCGGTTTCGGCACGCTCGCCGGCGACGATCAAGTTCTCCGGCCGTACCACCCAGGTAGCGCCTGGATGCGTGTTGTCCGCATTCGTCAGGTCGAGCTGGCCGAGAAGGCGCGTCAGCGCTTCGCCGGGCTTGAGCGCGTTGATCGTGCCCACAAAGCTGGCGACGAACAGGGTCTGCGGGTTGCCGTAGATTTCCTGCGGCGTTCCCAGTTGCTCGACATGGCCGTTGCTCATCACGCAGATGCGGTCGGAGATGGCGAGGGCCTCTTCCTGGTCGTGCGTCACGTAGATGGCGGCGATGCCGATCTGCTTCTGGATATCGCGGATTTCCTCGCGCAGCTCGACGCGCAGCTTGGCGTCGAGGTTGGAGAGCGGTTCGTCCATCAGCAGCAATTGCGGATTGATGACCATGGCGCGAGCGAGTCCGATACGCTGCTGCTGGCCTCCAGACATGGCAGCCGGCAGGCGTTCGGCCAGCGCGCCGAGGCGCACCGCCTCGAGAGCCTTGGGCACGCGGCGCGCGATCTCGTCCCTTGCCACCTTGCGAGCCTTGAGGCCGAAGGCGACGTTTTCGAATACGGTCAGGTGCGGGAACACGGCGTAGTCCTGGAACACCATGCCGATGTCGCGCTTGTGCGGCGGCACACTGCCGAGGTCCCTGCCCTCGATGGCGATACTGCCCGAGGTGAGCTGGTTGAACCCGGCGATGGAGCGCAGGAGCGTAGTCTTGCCGCAACCGCTGGGGCCGAGCAGCGTGAAGAATTCGCCGCGCTCGACCGAGATCGAAACGTCCTTTAGCGCCGTGAAGGTTTCGCCAAAGCGCTTCGTCGCGTTCGCGACAGACAGATAAGCCATATGTGTCCTCCCGCCCTTCCTGGTTCCCAGGGCCGGCCCACACTACCCATCAATTTTCGTATTGCAACATCCTGTGTGTCCGTCCAGTATCGTTTTGGACAGAGTTGATCTAAAACGAAAGGGAGGATTCGGATGAATATTCGTAAACGATCATTCTTGGGCATGGCAGTCGGTCTGATGGCGACGACGGCTCTCGTTGGCGGCGCTTTTGCGCAGGATGGCTCGGTGGTTATCTACACCGCGCACAAGGCGTCCATCGTCGATACGCTGCTGCCGCTCTTCGAGCAGGAGACGGGGCTGAAGGCGGAAGTGGTGAAGCTCGGTTCGTCCGACGTCTTCAAGCGCGCCCGCGCCGAGGCCGGCGCTCCGGCCGCCGACGTGATCTGGAGCGTTACCGGCAGCCAGCTTACCGAGAACAAGGATCTGCTCGAGGCTTACCAGCCGGCGGACTTCGACAAGGTGGACCAGCAGTTCGTGGTCGATCCGTCGTGGACGCCCTATACGGCCGTGGTCTACGTACTCGCCGTCAACACCGACATGCTGCCGCTCGACCAGGCGCCCAAGACCTGGGCCGAGCTCGTCGACCCCAAGTGGAAGGGCCAGATCGTTTCGGCGCGCGCCGATGGTTCGGGTTCGGCCATGCAGCAGCTCCAGACCGTGCTCACCGTTTTCGGTGACGAAGGCTGGGACAAGTATACGCAGCTCGCCTCGAACTTCGTGTTCTCCGATTCCTCGGGCGCGGTGCCGCGTTTCGTGGCTGACGGCGAGGCCTCGATGGGCCTGACGCTCGAGGACAACGCCCTCGAATACGTCCAGGGCGGCGCGCCGATGGGCATCGTCCACCTGACCGACGGCACCGCCGCGACGCCCGATGGCGTGGCGCTGGTGAAGGGCGGGCCGAATCCGGAAGGCGGCAAGAAGTTCATCGACTGGGCAATGTCCAAGTCGACGCAGGAGAAGCTGGCCATGGATATCGGCCGCCGCTCGGTGCGCACGGACGTGGCCGGCCCGGCCGGTACGCCGAACCTTTCGGACCTGCAGCTCATCAAGGTGAAGCCGCTGGCCGATTTCGGCGGCGTGGACGAAGTCCTCGCCAAGTGGCGGACTGCCATCGGCGAGTAATCTGCCGAGCTTACAAGGGGGCGCGGCTTCACTGGCCGCGCCCTTAGTTTTGAGTGCCTTACGGCGAACCGACGGGAAGACGGCAATGAAGCATCTGGAAGCTTATTCGATGGGCAAGAAGTTCGGGCATCCAGAGCTCAACGAAGACAGCTTCGTGATCATCCCCGATGCCGGCTATGCCGTGATCGACGGCGTGACCGACCGCAACGGCACCCGCTATGGCGGCATGCTCTCGGGCCAGTTCGCTTCGCGCACGGTCAAGCGCGCCACCGAACTCTTCATCCTTGCCCAATCCGACCCCAAGGCCCCGGCGCATATGCGCTATACCGGGCCGACCGATTTCGTCGCCTACCTCACCAATGTGCTGCGGCAGGCTTATGTCGATGAAGGCGCCTACGAGGCTGCCCGCGACGACTGGAAGGTGCGCGGCGGCTGCACGATCATGGCGGCGTTCCAGATCGATGGCCGGCTCGAGGTGGTGGCTGTTGGCGACAGCGGTATCCGCGTCAACGGCGACGACGTTCTCCAGGTGCTCAAGCCGCTGGACGACGTTACCGGCATCCTGCGCCGCGAGACGTGGAACCTCTTTGCCGCGGGCGGACATGAGTCGACCTATTGCGACAAGCAGGCAGCGGCCGTGACCTGGCGCGGGACGCAGAACCAGGAGCCGGGCACGCCGACGGCGGACCCTGCCCTGCTCGCCGATATCGAGCAGCGCACCCTCGCGGCGTGCAAGCAGCATCTGCCGGATGTGGGCGAGGCCGAGTTCATGGAGCTTATCCAGCACGGCATCATGCATGGCCAGGGCAACTTCCAGAACGCGGGCGAGCGGGCGCTGGGCTATGGCGGGCTCGACGGTTTTCCGGTGCTCGACAAATATGTCGACTCACGTAGCTATGACCTTGCCGAGGTCGAGACGATCGAGCTCTTCTCGGATGGCTACTTCAAGATTGCCGAAGGCTTCGGCGTTGAGGCCTGGGAGGCCGGGTTCCGGGAGGTCGAGGCGGTTGACCCGCACAAGATCGGCCCGTATCTGAGCACCAAGGGCACGACCGACGCCGCCCTGACCGACGATCGAACCTATGTGGGAATTGCCCTGAGATGACGGGTAACGCGGAGTGGCGGCAGGCAGGCAACAGGCCCGAAGGCTCGGGCTCTGGAGCGAAGAGCCGCCGCGCCGCGATCATCGATACGGTGCGCCAGCAAGGCGCCGCCTCGGTCGCCGATCTTGCCGCCCGCTTCTCGGTTACCCACCAGACCATCCGGCGCGATCTGCGCGAGCTGGAGGAAGCGGGCCTGCTGCAGAAGGGTTTTGGCGCAGCCTTCGCGGCGCCGGGCGTTGCGCAGTATGGCCATGATCAGCGGCGGGGTACGCTGGCCGGCGTCAAGCGGCAGCTGGTGCATGCGCTGGAGGAGTTCCTGGCACCGGGCGCGACTGTGTTCGTCGGGCTGGGAACGACGTTCGATGCGCTCCATGAGGTGGTGGCCAACCATCCCGGCCTCCTCATCGCCACGCCGAACCTCTCGGTCGCCAGCAGTTGCGCGCTGCAGACGGATGCCACCGTCTATATCTATGGCGGCTATGTGCGGAACAAGGATTCGTCGATCCTGACGGTGGCGGGCGACGAGGCGCGGAAGCGGTTCAAGTTCGACGTCGCGCTGATCGGGGCGAGCGCCATCGACGATGAAGGTACCGTGCTGGAGTTCGATCCGCTGGAGGTCGAGCTGCTCAAGGATGTCCTCGCCCAGTCGCGTCAGGTGGTGCTTGTCGCCCATGACGAGAAGTTCGGCCAGCGCGCACCGCATGTGGTGACTTCGTTCAAGGACATCGACGTGCTGGTCACCAACAAGGATCCGGGCCCTACCCTTCGCGATCCGGAGATGCTCAAAAGCCTGCGGGTCGTTCTCGCCACCTGACGGGGATAAGTCGGCCGGGTTGGGAGAGCTGGCCGCCTGCCGGCAGGTGGTCGCGGAGTAATTCCAAGCGACGCTGGAATGTTTCACGCGCTTTCATGCAGAATCTGCGGTTGTTTGGACTGAAGTTATCAGTGCAAGTCGTTGATTTATATTGGATTTCTACAAAACGACCACGGGCGAATCGTTAAATTTTGACTCAATTTCGGGTAATCTTTGACGATCTTTCACGGGTTTTGCGGCGGTTTGGTCGGCTTTTCGGCTATCTTTTTTCGTGTTTCACGCGATGGGAAAAAGGAGCCCCTGGCGCTGGAGGAGTATTGTAGCGCGGCGGTCGTGGCAGGGGGATAAGTGGGATCGCTCTCCCCTGGCGAGGCCAGAGAGCCAAGGAGGCGTCGGCGTGTGGGGAGCCATCCGTGGGCCCCGGCTCTTCGGCCGGGGAAGGAGAGGTGCGGTGGCGGGGGTGGTGAGGCGTGAGGTGGAGCGCGGCGCGATTACCGCGCGCCGCCCTGCATCAGGCCGGGGATCGATTGGAGGTCGATGCTCTGGCCGGGTTCGAACTGGATGGGTTCGGAATCTTTCTGCATCAGGTTGGCGACGGGGGTCGTGAAGGCGTTGACGCGGGCGCCTTCCAGCTGGAATTCCCAGCCGTTGACACGAGCCGATATCTTGTCGGCCAGGTCCTTGCCCTCCGGTTTCGTGGCCTCGGCGCTGAAGCGTACCCAGAGAGGTTGGGTAGCGTCGGCGATCTGCGCGTGAATGGTCACGCCCGGCTCGACTTCAAAATCAATCGAGCGGATCGGGCTGATGCCTTCCTTAGCGGGGCGCACCGACATGATCGAGACCGAGGCCAGGCCCTGGGTGACCCGCTTGATCGCGGCGTCGTTCACGAAGGTGCCGTTGGTCTCATATTGCGGATCGACCGTCTCGCGCACGAAACGGCCATCCTCGCCGCGCTTGGCGGAGAGCGCGGGCTTGCCCTGCTCGGTGATGGCGACACGGGCAACCTGCGAGCCCGGAATGCTGAAGAGCTCGCCGAACCAGTCGGCGAGTTTCATGGGCAGAAGCGCAGTGCCCTGGACCAGAACGGCCTCGTCGCTCGAAGGCAGGCGGACATAGGTCGCCATGCTGCCGTCAGGACGGGGAAGCTCGCTGAGGTTGCCGATGATGATGTCTTCGATCGGCTTGCCCTGGCTATCGAGCAGCGACACTGCCTTGGCAGACGAGCCGGCGGTCGCTGGATCATCGACGCCGATCTGGGCGTACCAATCCGCATCGCGGGTCTTGGCCTCGACAGCCTTGAACCCGACAACGGCCGAAACGAGCTGCTGGGCCGTGCCGTCGCGGACGGGGTAGCCCTCCTGCGAGGTGGCGACCCATTTATCGCCCTGCTTCTGGATATCGATCTCGTAGGTCGCGGTGCGTACCTTGACGCCAGCGACGTCGGCTGCCTGCGACTGCAGGTCGGGCAGCAGGCTGGCGACGCTGGCCGGCCCCTGCTGCATGCCTTCGCTCGACACCGCCCAGGCTGCGCCCAGCAGGGCGATCACGGCAACGCCAGCCCAGAGGATGATGGATTTCTGCTGCATGGCTATTCCCCCACCGGCTGGGCATTGGCGGACGATCGGCGGGCGCGCTGCCAGAGGGCTACGCCGAGCGCAGCCAGTATCAGGAGGATCGGCACGAGGCCGATGTTGAGAACCTTGAGCCAGGTATCCATCCGATCCACGTCCGAGCGCAGGGCGGCGCGGATGTCACGCAGCTCGCGCCGGACTTCCATCATGCGGGTATTGGCCGTGGTGATCTCGGCCTGCTGGCGCTCATACATCGCCTGCAGGTCCTCGCCACCGCTCTGCACCGGCGCCTGGAGTTCCAGGAGACGCTGCTGGATATCGGCGAGTTCCTTGGTGAGGTCCTGCTCCTTGGCGCGATAGGTTTCGTCGGCCGAGGCCTGCATGGCCTGGAGCCGGGTGAACGGGCGGCTGACCTGCCCGCCGCCGCGCAACGCGATGAGCGCGTCGCCACCGGCAAGCTTTTCGACCGCGTTGAGCACGAAATCGCCATTGCTCGAAACCGGCTGGCCGTTGCGGTTGACCACATGGTCATCAGCCAGCATGTCGGCATCGGCGACGACGATGAGGTTGACGTTGCCCGAGGTCAGTTGCGGGGCAGTTTCGGAACCCTTGTCGCCGCCTTCCGGGTCCGCCGGCTTGCCGTCGGGGAAAGCGGTGTGGGCCGGGCCGGTAACCTCGGCCGCCAGCACCTGGCGAACGCCCGATGGCACGAATTGGCCGAGGAGGTAATTGGGGTTGGGGCGCTGCATGACCAGGGCCTGGTCGAGCAGCATCGAGTTCGGCGTGGTCTGGATGAGCGGCACCATGGTGGTGGTCGCGCCATCCACCGGGTGCAGGGCCCCGGCCGAGGACATGCGCATGACATTGAGACGCGCGGTTACCGGATCGTCCTGATTGAACGCGTCGCCGTCGATCTTGAGCCAGGGCAGGTAATTGGCAACCACCTGCTGGCGGCCGGCAGTGCCGACGGTCTGGAGCGCCATGTCGCTATCGCCCACCACCTTGGTGGGGTCCATGGCGACGCCCCATGCGGTCATCAGCGGGGCGATGTCCGAGGACGGGTACATCGGGATCATGGCGTTCTGCTGGCTGGGCGCCGAGCGTTCCGCGAAGGGATCGACGAAAACCAATGCCGGACCGCCGCCGAGAACGAACTGATCGATGGCGTATTCGGCCTGCGGCGTGAGCGTGGCGGGATGGGCCACGATCAGTACGTCGGTATCAGGCGGAACCGAGGTCATGGTCGGAGGAAGCGGGGTGACCGCATAATCCTGCGAGAGCATTTCGACAACCGCCCAGGGCATGCGGCCGGCGTCGCGGACGCCGAGCATGGACATGCCATCCACCACGGCCACCTTTGGCTCCTTGGGATTGGCGAGCCGATGCACGAAGCGGGCAAGATCGTATTGCAGGAAGGCCTGCCGGGAGGGATCGAGGAAGGGGATGGTTTCGAGCGTGTCGACGGTGTTGGTGCCGACGAGACCGAAATAGCCCTTGTCCCCTGCCCGGTTGAGATTGAAGCCGGCGAGCTTGTAGGCCAGCGCCTGATCCTCTTCGGGCGAGAACGGCTGCACGTCGACGACGTCCACGCTGATCTTGCCGCCCGATTGCTGCTCGAACGAGCGGAGCAGCCCGGCGACCTGGGTCGCGTGCGGCTGGAGGTCGGGGACGGCGTTGATGAGGTCGCGCGAGCGGTAGAGCGTGACCTTTATGGGCTCGCGCACGTCGGCGAGGATGGCCTTGGCGCCGTCGGCGAGGGTGAAGAGCTTTTGCTCGGTGAGATCGACCTGAGCGCCTTCGAGCTTGAGCGAGGCGATGAGGTTGATCGAGAGGAAGATGACGATGGCCGAGACGACAACGACGAGGCGTCCGGCGATACCGGTATTCATGGCTGGCTTGTTCATCGATCGCGCCTCGAGAACCTGGCAATTGAGGAACAGCAGCAGGGCGATGAAGGAGACGAAGAAGAGGACGTCGCCGAATTCCAGCACGCCGCGCGTGATCGCATCGAAGTGACGCGAGAAGGAGATGCCGGAGGCGAAGTCGGTCGCGAAGCCCGCGGCCCAGGTGGGCAGCAGGGTCAGGAGCGATTCCTGGGTGAACATCAGCATGAGGATGCTGGCGGCGACGCTGAGCACGAAGGCGGTCACCACGTTGCCGGTAAGCGCCGAGATGCAGCAGGAGAGCGCGAGGTAGGCGCCGGCCATCAGCAGGCTGCCGATATAGGAGGCGAGGATGACGCCGTTATCGGGCTCGCCCAGGTAATTGACGGTGATCCAGATCGGGATGGTCATGGCCAGCGCCAGGGCGGCGAAGGCCCAGCCGGCGAGGAACTTGCCGAGCACCAGTTGCCAGACCGTGACGGGGAGCGTCAGCAGGAGTTCGAGCGTGCCGGCGCGGCGCTCCTCGGCCCAGAGGCGCATGCCGATGGCGGGCATCAGCACGGCAAGGAGCCATGGGTGGTAGGAGAAGAACGCGGTGAGGTCGGCCTGGCCGCGTCCGAAGAAATCGCTGACGAAGAAGGTGGCGGCGCCGTTGGCGGCGACGAACACACCGATGAAGACGACGGCCAGGGCGCTCGAGAAATAGGAGAAGAACTCGCGCCGGGCGACTACAAGGATACCGTTCACTGGGATACCGACATCGAAACTGGGGCAGCGGTGACGCTGCGGAAGACTTCATCGAGGCTGCCGCGCTCGGTGCGGATTTCGAGGATCTGCACGCCGGCGTCGCGAAGCGCCCCGCTCACCGTCTCGGCGACCGGCTGGCGGCGCTTCGGGCGCACGCTGATGCGCGTGATCTCGCCTTCGTCGGCGTGGGTGACCTCGACATCGGGCAGGCCCGCCAGTGCGCTGGTCGATTTGGCGGTGTCGGGGCGGTGGACGAGCACGACCACGGTGTTATGGCCTTCGGCGCGGGCGTGGAGATCGTCGGGCGTGCCCTCGAGGACGATCCGGCCCTTGTCGAGGATGAGCACGCGGTCGCAGACGGCATCGACCTCTTCGAGCAGGTGCGTCGAGATGATGATCGACTTGGTCGGGGCCAGGTTGCGGATGAGCTGGCGAACCTGGCGCTTCTGGTTGGGATCGAGGCCGTCGGTGGGCTCATCGAGGATGAGCACGTCCGGATCGTGGAGAATCGCCTGGGCCAGGCCGACGCGGCGGCGGAAGCCCTTGGAGAGCGTATCGATCCGCTGGTGCCGGACGCCTTCGAGCTGGAGATCGGCCATCACCTCGCCCATGCGGCGGGAGAGGTCGGCGCCGCTCATGCGGCGGATGGCGCCGGTGAATTTGAGGAAGGAAACGGGGGTCATTTCCCCGTAGAGCGGAGCACCTTCGGGCAGGTAGCCGAGATGCTGCTTGGCCTTGATCGGATCGTGCGCCACGTCATGGCCGCAGATGCTGACCGTGCCGGACGTCGCCGGGATATAGCCGGTGACCATTTTCATGGTGGTGGACTTCCCTGCCCCGTTGGGACCCAGGAAACCAAGAACCTCGCCGCGGGCGACGGAAAAATCCACGCCCTTGACGGCATCGACAACATCAAAGCGCTTGCGCAACGCACGCACTTCTATCGCAGACTGCATAAACCACACACCCGAGATACAAAGGGGCGGCCCGAGCTAGCCGGGCCGCCCCCAGACTGTCAAATTAATTACTTGATAGGTACGGCCGCCTGCGGCTGCTGATTACCCAGCGCGAACACGAACAGATACGAGGAGTGCATCAGGTCCGTGAAACGACGCGGGTGCACGTGCAGGCCGCTGGTCTGGAAGGCCACATACTGGGTGGGGCCGACCGCGAAGGTCATCGGCGGCGCCTTGAGCGGCGTGCCGACGTTGAAGCGCCACAGTTCCTGGAGGGTCTCGTCATTGTAGGCAACGAGATCGCCCGAGGTAAGCGTGGTGAAGATCAGCCCGCCAGCCGTTGCCAGCACGCCGGAACGGATTTCGGTATCGGTCACGACCTTGCCGAGCATCTGGTTGTTGGCAGCGTCAACAGCCGTCAGGCCACCATAGTAGAGGTCGCTGGTGAAGGTGCGGCCCACCATGTTGTTCTTGTCGTCAACGCCCGTGCCGCCGTTCTGGGTGAAGCAGCCTTCCGTGCCGACGGCATAGGAAATCTGCTTGTCCGGATTGAAGGCCGGGGGCTGCATGGCGATACCGCCGTGCCAGGTCGGGCAAGCCACCTTGTTACCGTCACCGCGCAGCATGCGGGTGGCGGGAATGTAGGTCTGCACGGCCAGCTTGGGATCGTATTCGACCGGCTTGCCGGTCTCCTGGTCGATGCCGGCAGTCCAGGTCACCTCGTTGGCGTACTGGCTGGAATTGATGAACTTACCGGTCTGCAGGTCCAGGTTGTAGTAGAAGCCGTTACGGCCGAAGTGGCCGACGACCGGCTTCTTGACCCCGCCGACGTCGAGCGTCTGGATCATGTTGACGCCGTTTTCGTCATAGTCCCAGGCGTCGTTCGGCGTGTACTGGAAGTACCAGTTGAGCTTGCCGGTATCGATGTCGATGGAGACGGTCGAGTCCGTATAGAGGTTGTCGCCCGGACGGAATTCGGCGTCGTAGATCGGAACCGGGTTACCGGTGCCCCAGATCGCGGAGCGGGTCGTCTTGTCGTAGGAGCCGGCCGTCCACATGCCGCCGCCGCCCTTCTGCCAGGCAGTCTGGGCTTCGTCGGTCCAGGTCTCGCTGCCGGGCTGGCCGGGCTCGGGCACGGCGTACCAGCGCCAGATCTCGTCGCCGGTGGCCGGATCGAGGGCCGCCAGCCAGCCGCGCGTGCCGGCATCGCCGGCGCCGTTGCTGACCAGGATCTTGTTTTCGGCTGCGATCGGCTGGGTGATCAGGCGTTCACGGCCACCGAATTCGGTCTCCACCGCCACCTGCTTGTCCCAGACGATATCGCCGGTATCGCGATTGATGGCCACCACGCGCCCGTCCTGCAGGGCGTTGTAGACATTGGTGCCGTAGAGCGCGATGCCGCGGGTGAGCGAGTCATTGCCCTCGTGGTCGATCGCCGGGTCGGACACCCAGAGCAGGTCGCCGCGCTGCGGATTGCGCACGTCGATCTTGAAGACGCGACCCCATTCGGACACCGCATACATCATGCCGTTGTCGACGAGCGGGTTGGCCATCACGTTCGGGCCGTTATTGCCGACCACGTCATTGGCGCCGCCGAGCGACATCGCCCAGACCATCCTGAGATCGCCGACATTGTCGCGGTTGATCTGGTTCAGGCGCGAATAGCGCCAGGATTCCAGGTTGCCGTTCGAGGTCAGCCAGTTCTGTGGTTCATTGATCGCGTTGAGCAGGCGCTCGTTGGTCACGGTCAATGCGAAGTTGCCTTCCGGAATCGGAGCCATTGCCGGCTTGGCGTTCTGCGCCAAGGCCGGAAGGCTCAACACCGACAATGCAACTCCAGCCAGCGCCGCCGTATGCAGCGCGTGCAGACGTACTTGCTTGGATAGCAATTGGTCCCCTCCTAATACTCCCAGCGTCCCGGCGACGTTGCCTGGGCGCCCTCAATCACCAAGGTTTGTTTGGCGAGATCGGATCGTATAGGCGGAGCCCCCCTGCACAACTAAGTTCTGCCCTCGCAGACCTATGTTGAACATAGGTTCTGCTTATTTTTGCAATTGGCGTCGACGGGCGAATACTGGAGGCGCCCATGGGGTGGGCGTTTGCGGCTTATCCCGCTCTGGCGCCAGCAATATTCGCCGGCCGGAGCCCTACGCAAGGCGAGTTGACGACCGGCCCACAATTCCGCAGCTTCTGTGCTCACCGCGAGCAATCCGCCGCCTCGTTCAGCCGACAATTTTCACGCTACTTGGACGTCATCATGGTCTTTGCCAAAATGCTCTCCGTTCGCAACGCCCTTGCATTGGTTGCGCTTTCTTCCGGTCTCGCCGTTGTCTCGACTCTGCCGGCATCGGCAGTCGATGTCGCCTACCCTGCTTCGCAGGCCCGGCAAGGCACTCCGCTCTATCGCGACAACTGCTCGTCATGCCACGGCGACCGGCTGCAAGGCGCCCTCGACGCGCCGCCGCTCAAGGGCGATTCCTTCATGGCGAGCTGGGCCGGCCAGCCGGCCACGGCGCTGCTCGAATACATCTCCACCAACATGCCGCAGGATCGTCCGGGCGCGTTGGAACCGAAGCAATATGCCCAGCTCCTAGCGCTGATCCTCAAGGAAAACGGCGTTGCCGCCGGGGCCGACGATACCCCGCCGATCGCCGCCGATACGCTGGGCGACGCGACCATCCCGGCCGCCAAATAACGACATCATGCAGCGAGGGGCCGGACGGCCCCTCTTTCACGAGGTGAACGGGATGAACGCGGTTGGCCGCTTCTGTGTGACCCTGGTTCTGGCGGGCGCGGCGATCAGCCAGCCCGCCCTTGCCGACCAACGCGCCGATTTTATCGCCGGCATCACCAAGGATTGCCCCGGCTGCGACCTCCAGGGCGTCAACAAGAAGCGCGCCGACCTGCGGGATGCCGACCTTACCGGGGCAAACCTCGAGGGCGCGAATTTTCATGACGCGAAGCTGGCGGGCGCGAAGCTGGCCAATGCTGACTTGCGCAGTGCCAATCTCAACATCGCCGACCTGCGCAATGCGGATCTGAGTGGAGCAAACCTCACGGATGCGATGATCTATGGTGCCCGTCTCGGCCGCGCCAAGCTGGTCGGTGCAACGCTCGACACGGTGCTCGGCCGGACGGTCGACATGACTGGGGCAGACGCGAGCAACGCGACGTTCTTGGGCGCGGATCTGGCGCTGGGGACATTTGCGGGAACGATGTTCGGGGGCGCCAATCTCGGGCGGGCGACGCTCGACGAGGCCAATATGCGCAGCGCGCAGATGGAGAATGCCGATCTGTCGGGGGCGTCGCTGACCTTTGCGACGTTGACGCGGGCCAACCTGGCTGGTGCCAAGGTGGCGGGGGTGGATCTCTATCAGGCGGACCTGCGGGATGCGTCGCTCAAGGGCGCGGATTTGTCGGGATCGCGGTTGTTGCAGGCGACGCTTTCGGCGGAGAGCCTGACGGATGCCAAGCTGGGGTCGACGATCCTGCCGGATGGGACGGTGCGGTAGGGTAGCCTGGGGGCGAGTTTTAGCTGGGAAACTCGGCTGCACCGAAGTCGAGGTGTCGCGGGGCAGTGTGGCTGTTGCCGACGGTTACTGCAGGCGCCGCATACCTCCAATCGTCACACCAACCGCGGAGCTTCGCCGGAATTGATCCGGGGGCTATTGCCACTCTCCACTCAAGTAGCGCCATCCGTGGGCCCCGGCTCTTCGGCCGGGGAAGTACGGGGTGGGGTGGGATTGGATTGGTGGAAGAGATGAAGGGACGAAGGGACGAAGGGACGAAGGGATGAAGGGGATTAGGCGCGTATGGCGGCACAATGTGGTGGCTATCGCTGACGCTTGCTGAAGGCGCTTACCGCCGGCGCATGCTGCTGCCGCTTATCGCCGATGCCCACCGGAGACGCCTAACGCCAGTCGCAGCCCCAACCACGGAACTTCCCCGGACTTGATCCGGGGTCCATTGCCAGCCTCCACCCGAGTGGCGCTATCCGTGGCCCCCGGCTCTTCGGCCGGGGAAGTATGGGGGTGGGTGGGAATGATGGGTGGTGGAGGGATGGAGGGATCGGCGGGTGAGGTGCCAGCTTGCGGCGCGCGACCCGGTTGGTGGCACGGCGCGCCGGAGCCCCCCTACTCCCCGACGACTTCGCTCATCTGCACGATGGGGGCGATGTCGGTGTAGTTGGCGACGTCTGCGACGATCTCGGCGCGGTGGGGACCGAAGGCTGCCTCGAATATTTCCAGGGTGGGCGAGTAGACGTGGCAGGCGGCGACGAATTTTGGCGCGGTTCCGGATTCCTGGCCTACAAGGCCCCGGTCGATCTCGTAGCGGAGGCACGCGTCGCCGAGCCGGGTCTGGATCAGTGGCAGGTGGCTGGTGCGGTAGTAGTCGTGATCGAACTTCGTGCCGCCGTCGGCCGGATAGTAGACGCTCATCTTGATCATGGTCGGGCTCCTGCCTGAACGCCTCTTCGGTCGTTCGCGGGGCCGTTCTAGCTCACCGACTCGCGGGGCGTATAGAGGTTTTGGCGGAAGCTCGCGGTGGAAGTGCTTGAGCTTACTGGGTTTGTTCCGGCATGCGCGGCGACGGCAGGACCTAGGGCTTCAGCAATCGGACTTCGGCGCGGGTGACGCTCTCGAACTGGCCCTGGGTCAGTTGGCCGGTATGCGGATCGCGGGCGGCCTGGCCGGGTTTGCGCAGAAGGCGCTGTTCGATGAGGTAGCGGAGGCTGTCGCTGTCGCGCTCGCAATCGAGCTTTAGGAACTGGCCGCCGACGGCGGATTCACCTGCGCCCTTGGGCAGCTTCTCGCAATTGTCGGCGACGGAAATCTTGAACTGGCTGGCGAGATAGGAGGCCAACAGGTGGTGCTCGGCGCGCGGGCGCAGGTTGACCCATTCGTTGTCGATCTGCTTGGCCGGGCGTGGATCGGTGACGATGCGGATGCCTTCGAGGATACCGTTGTCGTCGAAGAGCGCCGAGGTGACGATGGGGAAGGACTTGTCGACCGTGCCGACGTCGCGAGCCACGCGGATATCCTGGTGGGCTCGGGCAATGTATTCGTCCTCGTCGTCATATTCGAAATAGACTTCATGGAGGCCGTCGGCGTCTGCCGCGCAACGCTTGAAATCCTGCCAGCCGGCGATGGGCTCGAGCGGCGGGCCGCCATTGCTGCCACAGGCGTAGCCCTTGAATTCGAGCCAATCGGGCATGTCGGCGACGGCGGTGCCGGGCTTGAGGTCCCAGACGGTCATGCGGGCAAAGGCCGGCGCCGTCGAAAGAGAAAGGGCGAATACGCAAGAAATCGCCAGAACAGTGCCAAGTCGCATGTTTCCCTCCCGTCGACGGCTCAGGCCAGGAGCTTAAGGGACAAGCGCAAGGCCTGTGAAGAGAAGAGTGGGCCGGAAGGGATATCCGGCCCACAAGTTACCTAGCGATGGTTCGGGTAAACCCAATCGCGTAGGAACGTCGTGATCGGCGGGAAATAGGTGATGATCATCAGGCAAATGAGGATCACGACCACGAAACCGATCAGCTTGGAGATGATGTGGTCGAGCGAGATGCCGGCCACCTGGCATGCCGCGAAGAGGTTGACCCCGAACGGCGGCGTGATCATGCCGAGCGCCAGGTTCACCACCATGATCAGGCCGAAATGCACCGGATCGACGCCGAGGCTGATGGCGATGGGCGCCAGGATCGGGGCCAGCACGATGACGGCCGAATTGGTCTCGATGAACATGCCGATGAAGAACAGCGCGACGTTGACGCCCAGCAGGAAGATGGCGGCGCTGTCGAGATGGGTCGTGAGCCAGCCGGCGAGGATGGTCGGCACGTTGGCGCGGGTGATGAGGTAGCTGAAGACGCCGGCATTGGAGATGATGAACATCACCACCGAGGTCGAGATCACCGACTTCTTGAGGATCGGGCCGATATCGGCGAGGCGCAGCTCGCGATAGAGCAGCATGCTGACCACGAGGGCGGCGAAGACCGCGACGATCGAGGCTTCGGTGGGCGTGGTGGCGCCGCTATAGATGCCGCCGAGGATGACGACCGGCAGCAGCAGCGCAGGCAACGCGTTCCAGAAGGCGCGGAAGAACGGCAGGCGCCCTTCCCTGTCGAGCTTGCCGTATCCCTTTACCCGCGCGGTGATCAGCACATAGGCCATGAGGGCGGCGCCGATGAGGATGCCGGGGCCGAAGCCGGCCACGAAGAGCTCGCCGACGGACACCTGAGCGGTGACACCGTAAAGGATCATCGGGATCGAGGGCGGGATGATGACGCCGAGCTCGGCCGAGGTCGCCTGGAGGGCAGCCGCGTAGTTGACCGGGTAGCCGTGGCGGACGAGCGCCGGGATCAGGATGGCGCCGATGGCGAAGGTGGTGGCGATCGAGGAGCCGGAAATGGCGGCGAAGAGCATGCAGGTGAGCACGCAGGTGGCGGCGAGGCCGCCCTGGACACCGCCGACGATGGACTTGGCGAAATCAACGAGGCGCTGCGAGATGCCGCCGCGCTCCATGATGTTGCCGGCCAGGATGAAGAAGGGGATGGCCGCCAGCGGAAACTTGTCGATGGCGCTGTACATCTCCTTGGGGAGAATGAGGAACGAAGAATGCGACACGTAGAGCGCCACGGTGTTGGCCAGGCCGATCGAGACCGCGACCGAGATTGAAAAGGCGAAGCATACGCACATCGCCACAAGCATTGCGATTGGCATGTCGGCCCCTCAGGTAGCGGTTTCGAGTTCTTCGTGGCGTGGATCGAGGTAGTTGCCCACCATGGCCACCATTGCCAGAACGCAGCCGAGCGGCAGCGAAATATAGGCCCAGATCATCTTGAGCGGCTCGAGGCCGATAATGGTCTGAACGTTGCCGGCGACGAGGCAATACTGCACGCCCCACCAGGCCACGAGGCCGAGGAAGAAGAGCGTGACGGCCAGGATCAGGATATCGAGCTTGGGCCGGAACCAGTCGGGCGCCTTGCGGTGCATCAGATCCACCGAGATCATCGCGCCGCGCCGGAAGGCGGCGGGGATGCCGAGGAACACCATCCAGATCAGCAGGATGCGGATGGTCACCTCGCTCCAGGGCGTGGGAATCTTGAATACGAAGCGGGTTACGATCTGCAGCAGGCCGATGCATGCCGCGATGGCGAAAAGCGCGCACGCAACCCACATGGCTCCATGCGTCAGCTGGCGCTCGAAGCGCAGGAACGTCTTTCTCATCTGTCTATCTCGGATGGAGCAGGATTAGGGGCCGACAGAGCGGGGAGCCTGCCGGCCCACCCGGTGGCATCGGGGAAGAATCGATGCCATCGAGCATGGGTTGGCCGGATCAGTTTCCGGCGGCCTGAAGCTCGTCGAGCTCGCTGCCGAAGCGTTCCTTGAACTTGGCATAGACCGGGGCCAGCGCATCGACGAACTTCTGCTTGTCGATATCCTCGATCACCTCGACGCCCTTGGACTTGAGGTATTCGATGCCCGACTTCTCGTCCGCATCGACGCGGGCGCGGTTGGCGACGACGCCAGCCTTGGCGGCTTCCGAGAAGGCCTGCTTGTCCTCGTCGGACAGGGCCTGCCACTTGCCCTCGTTCATGAGGAAGACGGCTGGCGAGAAGACGTGGCCGGTCATCGACACGTATTTCTGTACTTCGTCGAAGTGGTTGGTGATGATGACCGAGAGCGGGTTTTCCTGGCCATCCACGACGCCCTGCTGGAGGGCGGTGAACACTTCGGTCAGCGCCATCGGGGTCGGGCTGATGCCGAACTGCTCATAGGCCTGGATGTGGATGGGGTTTTCCATCGTACGCATCTTGAGGCCGGCCAGATCCTCGGGATTGCGGATCGGGATCTTGTTGTTGGTCATGTTGCGGAAGCCGTTGTCGCCCCAGGCCAGGGCATGGAGGCCGTGGCTGTCGAACTGGGCGAGCAGCTTGTCGCCGATCGGACCGTCGAGCGCAGCGCGAGCCGTGGCGTAATCCTTGAAGAGGAACGGCACGTCGAGCACCGAAACTTCGGGCACGAAGTTCGGGATCGGGCCGGTCGAGGTCAACGTCAGATCGAGCGTGCCGAGCTGCACGGCCTCGGTCGCCTCGCGTTCGGCGCCCTGAGAGCCGTTGTAGAAGGTCTCGACCTGGTAGCGGCCCTGGGTGCGATCCGCGACTTCCTTGGCGAACGTGTCGATCGCGATGCCGAAATGGGAATCCTGCGGGAACGGGATGGCGATACGCATCACCTCCTGCCCCTGCGCCTGTGCGGCGAGCATGCCGGCCAACAGAGCCGCCGTCGCGACTGCAACCTTACTCAGATTCATGTGCTCCTCCCTATGGTGATCCGGCATCCAAGTTCATTCCTCCGCCGGTATCGCCCGACCGTAAACAAAGTAATCACAGTGTCAATTGCAAATATTGATCGTCATATAATACTACTAAAGGCAATACTCTCCACTCTATTATAATACAAAACAGATAATACTTGACCTCACTAATCCGGACTGCCTAGACATCATTTTGCGAATACATTTTTCTCTAGGGAGGACATCTGATGAGGAACGCTTTCGTAGCCGCACTAGCGTGCTCGGTCGCTCTGGCGGCCATGCCTTTGAGCGCCAATGCCCAGGATGCCAAGTTCCCGCTCGCCGCGGCGGCGGGCCAGAACAGCGGTGCACAGGCCACCCCACTGGACGGCGCCACCAACCAGGGCGCCTTCGACAAGACGACCTGGAAGTACGGCACGGCCTGGGACGTTGAAGGGGAGGTTCCGATCTGGAACCCGGTCAAGCTCAAGATGATGCGCGGCGAGAAGGTTACGGGCGGCACGGTCTTTGCCGGCACCGACCCCGAGACCTACTGCGCCATGGCCAATTCCGGCTACGACTTCATCTGGGTCGAGATGCAGCACAATGCCAAGTCGTGGGAATCGGTTGCCCGCATGTGGGCCGCCTGCCCCTTCGCCAAGGCGGTGCCGGGCGTACGCGTGGCCTATACCGATGAACGCGAAATCCAGCATGCGCTCGACGCTGGCGCCCTGGTGCTCGTGCTGCCCACGATCGACAGCGAGGCGGAAGCCATCGAAGCGCGCGACTGGGCCTTCTTCCCGCCGATGGGACGTCGCAGCAATGGCGGCGGCCAGGCCTTCGGCAAGGACATGTGGGGCGGCGTCCCGGGTGGCTATCGCCAGACCATCAACGCCAATCTCGTCTTCATCCCGATGATCGAGACGCTCGACGGCCTGCAGGAAGCCGCGCAGATCGCCAAGGTCGACGGCGTGGACGGTATCTTCGCCGCCAGCGGCGATATCGGCAACTTCTCGGGCTACAAGCAGGGCGACCCGGACTACGAACGCCTGATCAACATCGTCCATGACGCGGCGATCGATGCAGGCGTGCGCGTCTGCGGTCCCCTCGCCTGGCGTGACCGTCCGGACTTCACCTGCTTCCAGGCGGGCTCGGAAAGCGCAGCGATCGGTCGCGGCGTCAAGGAAGAGCTCGGCGACCTCATGGATACGCAGGGCAAGCCGGAAGTCGGCCCCTTCGCCCGGGTCGACTGACCTCAGGCAAATAACGCGCATGCCCCCGCCGGGGCATGCGCCATTCCAGTTTCAGACCCGAGGGAGAGAGCAGGATGAAGGTTGGGTTTATCGGCCTGGGTACAATGGGACGGCCAATGGCGGGTCACATCATCGACGGAGGCCATCAGCTGGTGGTGTTCGACAAGGTGGCGCCCCCGAGCGAGCTGGCAGCCAAGGGCGCCACGTCGTGCTCGTCCTCGCGGGAAGTGGCTGAGAATGCCGACGTCGTCATCATCATGGTGCCCAATACACCCGATGTCGAAGCGGTGCTCTTTGCGGAAAACGGCGTGGCCGAAGGCCTGTCTGCGGGCAAGACCGTCATCGACATGAGCTCGATCTCCCCGATCGCCACCAAGGAGTTTGCCGCCAAGATCGCCGCGCTCGGCTGCGACTATCTCGACGCACCGGTTTCGGGTGGCGAGATCGGCGCCAAGGCGGGCTCGCTCTCGATCATGGTGGGCGGCTCGCCCGAGAGCTTCGACCGGATCAAGCCGCTGCTCGACCTGATGGGCAAGAACATCACGCTGGTGGGTGGCGTGGGCGATGGCCAGACCGCCAAGGTCGCCAACCAGATCATCGTTGCACTCACCATCGAGGCTGTGGGCGAGGCCCTGCTCTTCGCTTCCAAGGCCGGCGCCGACCCGGCACGCGTGCGCGAGGCGCTGATGGGCGGCTTTGCCTCCTCGCGTATTCTCGAAGTGCATGGCGAACGCATGATCAAGCGCACGTTCGATCCCGGCTTCCGCATCGACCTGCACCAGAAGGATCTCAACCTGGCGCTCGAAGGGGCGCGGCAGCTCAAGATGGCCCTGCCCAATACGGCGAGCTGCCAGCAATTGTTCAGCGTCTGCGCCGCGCAAGGCGGGTCCACCTGGGACCATTCGGCCATGGTTCGCGCGCTCGAACTCATG
Source organism: Paradevosia shaoguanensis (assembly GCF_016801025.1). GTDB lineage: Bacteria > Pseudomonadota > Alphaproteobacteria > Rhizobiales > Devosiaceae > Paradevosia > Paradevosia shaoguanensis. The sequence goes on from NZ_CP068983.1 coordinate 4,505,177, forward strand.
GCGAACGCCGAAATCGGCCAGAAGCACTGAGCGCCGGCCTCTATCAGGGAATACCGTTGTGCCTTCGAGTGAAAACGGCCTCATCGCGCCCGTGCGTCCCGCTGTCGGGGAACGGCCGAGCGACAAGCAGATCCTGCACGAACTGTTCCACGCCGCGCTGAACGCGGCGACGCCGGAGGGTAAATTCGGCGGCATCCTGCCCCACCCTCCCAAGGGACGCACCATCGTCATCGGCGCCGGCAAGGCGGCGGCAAGCATGGCGCGCGCCTTCGAAGACGCCTGGGGCCACCCCTGCGAGGGCCTCGTGGTGACGCGCTACGGGCATTCGGCCCCTACCCGGCATGTCGAGGTCGTCGAGGCGGGGCACCCCGTGCCGGACGATGCCGGCATGGCGGGAGCGCAGCGGGTGTTCCAGCTCGCGTCCTCGGCAGGCGCGGACGATCTCGTCGTCTGCATGATGTCGGGCGGCGCTTCTGCCCTGCTGACCATGCCCTATCCGGGCATTTCGCTGTCGGACAAGCAGGCGATCACCTCGGCCTTGCTGCGCTGCGGCGCGCCGATCAGCGCCATCAACACGGTGCGCAGGTCTCTCTCGGCCATCAAGGGCGGGCGCCTCGGCGCGGCGGCGATGCCAGCCAAGATCGTGACCTACCTGATTTCCGACGTGCCGGGGGATGCTCCGGCTACCATCGGCTCGGGGCCGACCATCCTCACACCGTCGACGCCGGATGCCGCCCTCTCCATTCTCGACGAATACGAGATCGCGGTGCCGGAAAGCGTACGGAGCGCGATCCTGCGCAATCGGGTGCCGGATTCGACGCTCGGTAGCGGGGAAATCCATACGATCGCAACGCCGCGCATGGCGCTCGAGGCCGCGGCTGCCAAGGCGCGCGCCATGGGGATCGAACCGATCATCCTGGGCGACGCCATCGAGGGAGAGGCGCGCGAACTCGGCATCGCCTTTGCCGGCATTGTCCGATCGGTGCTGACGCATGCCGATCCGGTGCGAAAGCCGTGCGTGCTGCTTTCGAGCGGAGAGACCACGGTTACGTTGCGCGGACGGGGACGCGGCGGGCGCAACACGGAATTCCTGCTGTCGTTGCGCCATCAGTTGCGCAATACGCCGGGTTTTGCGGCGATTGCCTGCGATACCGACGGGATAGACGGATCGGAAGACAATGCGGGCGCCTGGATCGGGGATATCATGCCCGACGATCCGCTCGACCTGACGCGCAGCTATCTCAACAGCAACGATGCCTACAGCTATTTCGAGCGGATCGGACGACTGGTGGTGACCGGCCCTACCCTCACCAATGTCAACGACTTCCGCGCCCTGCTTGTTCGCTAGAAGAGGATAAAAGATGATCGCACTGAATGTGATCTATACGGTCCGCGATGGGCATATGGACCAGGTGCTTTACTTCCTGGACCTGATGAAGACTTTCGTCATCGAAAATGAACCCGATTGCCTGACCTACCAGGTTTCGCGCTCGCGCGACGATGCGAACACGCTGCTGCTCTATGAGGTCTATCGCAGCGACGATGCGGTGACGGCCCATGGCAACACGCCGCATTTCGACAGCATCATCAAGAAGGAGGTCATTCCGCGCCTCGAAAACCGGGTGCGGTCGACCTTCGACGTGGTGATCGGCTAGCCGTGAATCTGTAGCGGCATGGTGATGGTCACCGGTTCGGTGGCCAGCTTGCAATGCGCATTCTCGATGCCTTCCCGGATGACCTGGGTCATGGCCGAACTGGCCGTGACCGGATCGTGCGCGGCAATGGCATCGAGCACCATGCGGTGGCGCTCCAGCGACATACGCAGGCGTTCCTGGCTATCGACCGGCGCGCTGATGCGGAACGAGCAGAGGATCGCCGCCTCGATCACGCTGCTGAAGGACTGCATGAACGGATTGCCCGAGGCGACCAGCACCTGCTGGTGGAAATTGAGGTCGGGCTCGGCATAGCTTTCGCGCGAATGGCGGCCGGCGCTCATGCCCTCAAGGGCCTTCTGCATCCGCTCGATATCGGCCCGCGTGCGCCGCACGGCCGCCAGCGCGGCAGCGGCTGGCTCGAGGGCCTGACGGACCTCGTAGATCTTGACGAGAAACTCGTGATCGACACCCAGCTCGACGCGCCAGGCGAGGACCTGGGGATCGTACATGTTCCAGTGGCTGGCGTGCAGCACGCGGGTGCCGACCTTGGTCTTGGAGACCAGAAAGCCCTTGGCCGTCAGAGTCTTGATGGACTCCCGCAATGCAGTGCGCGAAACGCCGTAGCCGTCGATCAGGTCGGTTTCGTGGGGCAGCGTTGAATCCGGCGGGAAGACGCCCTTGAGGATCTTGAGGGCGATATCGCGCGTCACCAGGGCATGGGCCGAGCGGATATGACTATCCGCATGCAAACGGGGAAACACCGCCGTTCCGGCCAGCACCGATTGATGGATCGTCATCAACCCCTCCTCACTCCTCCACCGCCCTTTAATTCGACCCTTATCTCCGGAGGAATGGAAGTATATAAAATGTGTTTTAGACCATAGGAAAATCCAAAAGCGATAAACTTAGCAAATATTGCAAATTTGTTGCCCGTATACCGCGCATATCGTCTTTTAATATTACTAATTAGACTAAGGACGAACGAGACACCGTAGAGAAACAAATGACGTTACGGAGCCTGATCTCAGCGTCCTGAAACGATAACAGCCAGCCGACGGGGGTCGACTGGCTGGTTGATGCACAGAGGGAATGCGTTGCGAGCTAAATTCTGCGTGCGGTAGGATTCCGGCAGACGGGGCGACGGCAGGCGCTCAAGGCCAGGCCCATCGAGCCGGGCCGGCGCGGCGGCCTCCCCTAGGACCGGGCGAAGAACGTGCTGATGCGGCTGACGATCTGTTCTGCGATCTCGGCTTTGCTGCCTGCCCCTATGTCCTCGACGCCGTTGCTGCTCAGCAGGTGCACGTGATTGCGGTCGCCGCCGAAAACGCCGGCGTCGCTGGAGACGTCGTTGGCGAAAATCCAGTCGGCGCCTTTTGAGCGGAGCTTGGCGCCGGCATTTTCGATGACGTCGCGGGTTTCGGCGGCGAAGCCGATGACGAGGCGCGGGCGCTGGGCGTGGTGGCCTATGGTCGCCAGGATGTCGGGGTTGCGGGCGAAGTGGAGCGTCAGTTCCTCGTCGGGGCCACCGGATTTTTTTATCTTGTGCTCGGCAATCGCGGCGGCCCGCCAATCGGCAACGGCGGCAACGAAGATGGCGCCGTCGGCGGGGAGCGATGCCAGTACGGCGGAGAGCATCTGCTCGGCAGTTTCTACGTGAGTGACCTCGACGTGGCGCGGGTCCGGGAGGGTTACCGGGCCGGACACCAGACGAACCTTGGCCCCGGCGTTGGCGAGTGCCTCGGCGATGGCGTGCCCCTGCTTGCCCGACGAGCGGTTGGAAATGAAGCGAACCGGGTCGAGGGACTCTTCGGTGGGACCGGAGGTGACGACGAAGGACAGGCCGGCCAACGGCTGGCTTTTGGGCGCCAGAAGCTGGCTGGCCGCTTCGGCGATGGCGAGCGGTTCGGCCATGCGGCCAAGGCCGGACTCGCCGGCCTCCGCCATCTCGCCGACTTCGGGACCGACGAAGCCGATGCCGTCCTGTCGCAGGGCGGCGATGTTGCGCGTGGTGGCGGGGTTGGCCCACATCTTGGGGTTCATGGCCGGCGCCACCAGCGCGGGCCCGCTCCGTGCCAGAAGGATGGCGGTGGCCAGATCACTGGCCAGGCCGTGGGCCATTTGCGCCAATATGTTCGCGGTGGCCGGCGCGACGATGATGAGGTCGGCTTCGCGGGCGAGGCGAATGTGCCCGACATCCATGCCGGTGATGTCGTCGAAAAGGTCGGCTGCTACCGGCGTTCCGCTGACTGCCGCGAGCGTCGTCGCGCCGATGAACTTTCCGGCGGCCTCGGTCATCACGCAGCGCACGGAAGCGCCGCGCTCGCGGAGGCGGCGAACCAGGTCGGGAGCCTTGTAGGCGGCGACGCCGCCTGCGACGACCAACAGAATGTGCTTGCCCTGAAGCGTCATCATTGCATCTCCCTCACCCGCGCGATTTCAAAACCTCGCGCCCTCTGGTCGGCACGCAGGAGCCGGCAGGCCTCAAGATCGATGTCGAAAATGCCGACCTGCCGCCGCCCAACGAGCTTTAGAAGGTTCGACGGTTCGGACGGATCGGGGTGAGCTAGGCCGGCGACGCCGCTACTGGGGTAGCGGCCGTACCCCGTGACTGGATGAGCCCAATCGCTGACCGCGACGAAAGCCGCCTGCTCGAAAGCGCGGGCTATCATGGCGTGGCGCCAGCGCGCCCTGGCCATGACGGGGCTGCTCTTTCGGCTCACGGTGAATGCCGGGACGAACAGAATCTCAGGCCGCGCGCGGAGACCCTGGAAGGTCTCGAGGTGGAAGAAATCTGCGCAGATCGCGGCGAAGCACTCGACGTCGCCGATGCGGAAACTGACGCCGCCCTGCCCCTTGGCATCGGAAACGACGCGTTCCGCGCCATAGGGATTTGCCTTGGAATATTGGGCGATGATCTCGCCATCCGCGTTGGCAATGACGCCACGGTTGATGATCGCGTCGCGCTCCGTGACGAAGTGGCTGCCCCCGATGACGTGGCAACCGAATTCCCGAGCCATTGCGGAAACATCTCTCAGATATTCGTCCGCGGTCGCCCCTTCGCCTACGAGTTCGGGCAGGACAATGGCGTCATGAGCGTCGCCGACGAAGCCTGCCTTGTGGAGCAGGCGGCCGATCTGCCGGATGTTCGATTGATCGTTCGCCTTCGTCTTCGGCTGCGTGAGAACGACCCTCATTCGACTGCTCCGCTATCCCCGAGAATTGTGTGCTCGAAGGCGCGCAGACGGTCGATCGCGGTCGGGCAATTCTCTTCGCATAACAGATCATGGCGGGGTTGCCCATTGCTGGCGGCAACCCTGCAACACGAGCGCTATGGGTAGAGTAAGAACGGCCGCATGCGCTCCGGCCAATCGACAGGGCCGGTCAGTTTTTTCATTTCGGCGATGAATTCCGGAAGCGGCACGTCGAAGATTTCCTCGGCGCCTTCGATCCCGAGCAGCAGGTCGAGATGCTTGGTGCCCGAGGGGTTCACGTGGGTGGGATAGGTCGCCCACTGGAATTCGTTCGGGTGAAGATCCCTGACGATCTTGACGAGCAGCATGCCGATATCGAGAGGGCGGAAGTTGGCCGGGTCGGCGACGTGGAGCATCAGGCCGTTGCACTTTTGGCCGACGAACTTGCCCTCGGTCGGAGTGAAGGTGATTTCGCGCGCGGCTACGCCCTCGGCAATCTCCGGCACCATCGCGTTGAACTGCCTGGCAGCCTCTTCTGCCAGCAGCCATGGGGCTCCGATCACGCGGAACGGGGTAGCCGTGCCCCTGCCCTCGCTGCAATTGGTGGCTTCGAGGAGGCAGAGCCCCTGGTAGAGCAAGGCGGACTCGAAAGTGGGAATCGCGGGCGAGAGGGGGACGAACGAGTTCATCCAATCCGTAAAGACCATTTCACGGCGCCAATTGAGGCAGGGCACCACTTCGAGCCGGCAGTTGATATTCCGGGAGGCGTTGAAGTAGCGGGCGAGTTCGCCGAGCGTGCTGCTGTGCCTTATGGGAATGGACCAGCGGCCGATGAAGCTGCTGCAATGCGCCTCGTCCAGGAGCGGGCCGGCGGCCAAGGCAAAATTGCCGGACAAGGGATTGGGCCTGTCGGCTATGACCAGCGGCACGCCGAAGCGGGCGCAGGCTTCGAGCACGTGCGACATCGTCCAGAGGTAGGTGTAAAACCGGCTGCCGATATCGGGGATGTCGAACAGGACGAGGTCCACGTCTTCCAGGTCGGCCTGCGCCGGCGCCAGCTTGTCGCCATAGAGGCTGACGACTGGCAGGCGCGTCAGGACGTCCACGGAGTTCTTCATCGCATGGCCGTCGGCGCCGGTCGTGTCGAGGCCGTGCTCGGGCGAAAACAGCTTCACGACATTGAAGCCCTGCCGAAGCAGAGCCACCCGGGAGGGAGCAAACCGGCTGGTGGTGGCGGCGTGGTTTGTGACCAGCGCGATGCGGCTGGTTCTCCAATCCGGCTTTTGCGCCAGAAGAGTATCGATCCCGAGAACTACATTATTCATCTAGAAGAATTCCGAACGGCCAGGCACCTGGCGGAGCTGAGGAGGCGTCAGATCTGGCGACAGGATTCGCGGATCTGGAGGCGTGGCGGGATGCGGATGACCTGGGGCTCTCCGGCTTCGCCGGCAATACGGGACATCAACAGTTCCGAGGCCCGGGCGCTGATCGTGGCGATATCCTGATGCAGCGAGGTGATGCTCGGCGCCCAGCCTTCGGCCGGGTGAAAACCATCGAAGCTGATGACCGAAACATCATGCGGGACACTTAGCCCGATATTCTTGAGGCCGGCCATCGTGCCCAGGAGTTGGGCGATGTTGATGCAGGCGATGGCGGTCGGCGGGCTGGGCATGTTCATCAATTGCTGCACGGCGGTGAAGGCATGGTCGAACTTGTAGCAGGACCAGCGTACCAGGTCCTCGCGGATGGGGACGCCGGCTGCGACCATCGTCTGGCAGAAGCCTTCGAAGCGCTCGTCGGAAGGCGAAATGCCGGGGCGGCCGACAAGGAAAGCGATGTCGCGATGGCCGAGCGTGAGCAGATGCCGCGTGACCAATTGGGCGCCGAGGTGGTTGTCATCGACCACGGCATCGAAACGGCTATCCGCGATCAGGCGGTCGACGAGGACGGCAGGCGTTCTGATCGCAGCGGAGAGGCGCTCGGGATAGTCCGGGCCGTGGCTGGTCGGCGCGACGATGAGGCCGGCCACGCGATGAGCCGAAAACAGCTCGATCTCGCGAAACTCGCGCTCGGGGTCGTCCTCGTTGCTGGCGAACAGCATATTGTAGCCGCGATCGGACAGCGCCGACTGCATTGCCTTGGCCAGATGCGCGGCCCAGGGCGTGGCGATGTCCGGCACGATGAGGCCGATGGTGTTGGAGACCCCCTTGCGCAGGTTGCGCGCCACCGGATCTGGGTGGTAGCCCGCCTCTTCGACGGCGGCCCAGACACGCGCGCGCAATTCCTCGCTCACCGGCGCGGTGCCGTTGAGCGTGGCCGATACGGTGGTGATCGAGACCTTGGCTATGCGCGCGACGTCGCGAATGGTCGACATGCAGTACTCCGAAACCAGCCTCTTCAATCGCACGCAAAACGTTTCGTCAACGTCAACAGCGCTGAATAGCCGATGATTTCCGGGAGAATCCCGTCCCCTCATCGCGTCTGCGGGACTTGCATCATAGCCGGATGCGCGCTAAACACAAAACGTTACGCGTTATAAAAATCGATACGATATAGCTATCGAGAGCGAATACGATGCAGAAAGCGCGTAACGTTTTGTGTCGCCAAGCTGGCGATTGGGAGGGAGCTCAATGAAACTGAAATCACTGGCCGTGGCGGCCTTGACCGCCTCGCTGATGCTGGGCAGCACGTTCGGCGCCGTTGCCGAGGAAGTGCTGCGACTGCGCATGAATGGCGACATCAATTCGGTCGATCCGATCGCCACGACCAACTTCACCATCCGCAACAGCGCATACCTGATCTACGACACGCTGTTTGCGCTCGATGCCGACTTCAAGGTGCAGCCGCAAATGGCTGAAGGCTATACGCTTTCGGACGACCAGCTCACCTATACGATCACGCTGCGCGACGGCCTCAAGTTTCATGACGGCAGCCCCGTTACCGCTGCCGACGCGGTGGCGTCGCTGGAGCGCTGGGGGAAGGTCGACGGGCTGGGCAAGATTCTCTTTTCGAAGGCCGCCTCGCTTACTGCCACCGACGACAAGACACTCGTGCTGCAGATGAAGGAGCCCTGGGGGCAGGTGTTGCCGGCGCTGGGCAAGATCTCATCCAACGTGCCGTTCATCATGCCCGCGCGCCTCGCCGCCAACGACCCGACCGTGCCCGTGACCGAGCCGATCGGCTCGGGGCCGTTCAAGATGAAGGTGGACGAGTGGGTGCCGGGCAGCGTGGCCGTCTACGAGAAGTTCGCCGATTATGTGCCGCGCCCCGAGCCGGCCAGCATGGCGGCAGGCGGCAAGGTGGCGAAGTTCGACCGGATCGAAATCCGCTACATTCCCGACTCGTCGCAGGCGGTGGATGCGCTGCTCAATGGCGAAATCGACTGGATCGAGGATGTGGCGGCCGACCTGATCCCGCTGTTCGACGGCTCGGACACGGCGCATATCTTCGCCAATCCGCAGGCCGGCAACAGCCTGCAGCTCGTGGTCAACCACCTCAACCCGCCGTTCGACAATCCCAAGGTGCGCGAGGCGTTGCAGTGGGCGCTCGAGCCGACGCCGTTCATGCAGGCGATCTTCGGGGAGCAGACGCAGCTCTACCAGATCTGCGTGGCGATCTTCTTCTGCGGCTCCCCCTATGAGAGCACGATCAATACCGACCGGATCATGACGCGCGATCCGGCCAAGGCAAAGGCGCTGCTGGCGGAGGCGGGATATGACGGCACGCCGGTTTTCCTGCCGCATGTGACCGATATTCCGTTCCATGACCATGCCTATTCGGTGCTCAAGCCGATGCTTGAGGAGGCCGGATTCGCCGTCGACGAGCAGATGACCGACTGGGCCTCGGTTTCGACGCGCCGGGCCAGCAAGGAGCCGGTCGCCAATGGTGGCTGGAACGTCTTCTTCACCGGCTGGGGCTATGTCGACCAATCCAACCCGATGACCAACGTCTACGTCGCCGGCGCGGGCAAGGACGGATGGTTCGGCTGGGCGGATTCGGCGGAACTCCGCGACCTGCGTACGCAGTTCGCTGCAACCACGGATGCGGGCGAGCAGAAGGCGCTGGCCGAGAAGATGCAGTCCGTGGCCTATGACCTCGTGCCGTTCGTGCCTCTTGGGCAGGCCTCCCTCGCCCAAGGCGTCGCCTCCAACCTCGAAGGCTTCATCGACAGCCCGGTTCCGTTCTTCTGGAATGTGAGCCGCAAGCAGTAAGCTTGATCCGCAAGGCCGTCCGGGTTCGCCCGGGCGGCCGTTTCGAGGAGGTCGTTCGTGTTTGCCTATCTAGCTGGCCGGGTGCTCTCGGCCATCCCTATCCTTGTGCTGGTTGCGGTCTTCATCTTTTCGCTGGTGAACCTTACGCCCGGCGACCCTGCCCTGCTGATCGCGGGCGATAACGCCACGCCGGCGCAGGTCGAGCAGATCCGCGAGCGCCTGCACCTCAACGAACCGCTGCCGACACGCTTCGCCATCTGGGCGGGCAACGCGTTGCGGCTGGACCTGGGCGTGTCGATCTATTCGGGCCAGCCGGTGACAAGGCTCATCGCGCAGCGCATCGAGCCGACCTTCGTGCTGGCGACGGTGACGATCATCATCACGGTGCTGATGGCGGTTCCGCTCGGGGTGGTTGCCTCCTGGAAGGCGAATAGCTGGATCGACCGGGCGATCATGGGCTTTGCCGTGCTCGGCTTTTCCGTGCCGGTCTTCGTGATCGGCTACCTCCTCGCCTATGTGTTTTCGGTCAATCTCAAGTGGTTTCCCGTGCAGGGCTATAGTCCGCTCGCGGACGGGCCGCTGGATACGCTGCGCAGCGTGACGTTGCCGGCGGTTGCGCTGGCGATGGTTTTCGCCGCGCTCATTGCGCGCGTCACGCGGGCGGCGATGCTGGAAGTGCTCAACGAAAACCATATCCGCACGGCGCGGGCCAAGGGCCTGCCGACCTCGCGCATCCTCATCGTGCATGCCTTGAAGAATGCCGGCGTGCCGGTGGTGACCGTCATCGGCATCGGCCTAGCCACGCTGGTGGGCGGAGTGGTGGTGACCGAGTCCGTGTTCAACATTCCGGGCATCGGGCGGCTGACGGTCGATGCAATCACCCGCCGCGACTACCCGATCGTGCAGGGCGTGATCCTTTTCTTTGCCGCCGTGCTCATCATCATCAACGTCCTGGTCGACATGAGCTATGCGCTGCTCGACCCGCGCGTGAAGGGCTGAGCCATGAGCGTGATCGAAACGCATCGCACGGCCCCCTTGCCCGTCTCGCGCTGGCTCAATTATGCGCGCCGTAATCCGGCGACGGTGATCTGCTGCGCCCTGCTCCTGGCTTTCCTGCTGATCGCCATCTTCGCGCCGCTGCTGGCGGGCGACTCGCTCAAGATCAATCCGGCGCTGCGCCTCAAGCCGCCGAGTGATGACGCCATCTGGGGCCGCGACCATCTGGGGCGCGACGTCTTTGCCCGCGCGATTTACGGCACACGAGTCTCGATGCTGGTGGGGTTTTCGGTGGCGATCCTGGTGACGCTCTTCGGCGTCGCGATCGGCGTCTATGCCGGGCTCAGCCCGATCGGCGGGGCGGTGGTCATGCGCCTGACGGACGCGATGATGGCCATTCCGGCCGTGCTGCTCGCCATCGCCTTTGCCTCGCTGATGAATGCGGGGCTCCTCACCGTCATCATCGCCATCACCATTCCGGAAGTGCCCCGCATGGTGAGGCTTGTGCGGTCGGTGGTGCTGGGGGTGAGGCAGCAATTGCACGTTACCGCCGCCATCTCGATCGGCACGTCGGGGCTGCCGCTTGTGTGGCGCCACATCCTGCCCAATACGCTGGGACCAGTGCTGGTGCAGGCGACCTACGCCTGCGCCTCGGCGATCATCGCCTCGGCCGTGCTCAGCTTCCTCGGCGTCGGCCTTTCGCCGGAGGTGCCGAGCTGGGGTGGGATGATGGCCGATGCCCGCCAGCAATTCCGCATCCATCCCATCCTGATGCTCTATCCGGGCGTGCTGCTGTCGCTGCTGGTGCTGGCGGTCAACATCCTCGGCGACCGGCTCAGCGACGCTTTGGACCCGCGCAAGTCGCGGCGGTCGGGACTATGACGATGAGCCATTCGCCTATTCTCGAAGTCGACAATCTCAGCCTCGAGTTCCACAGCGACGGCCGGACCGTCTATGCGCTCGACAAGGTCTCGTTCAACCTCGCCCGGGGCGAGACGCTGAGCCTCGTCGGCGAAAGCGGCTGCGGCAAGAGCGTTACCGCCATGGCGGTGATGGGCCTGCTGCCTAGGGGCAATGCACAGGTCACCTCGGGCAATATCCGGCTTGCCGGCATCGACCTCGTCGGCATGCCGGAGCGGCAGATGCAGGCCATCCGCGGCAACCGGATCGGCATGGTGTTCCAGGACCCGATGAGTTCGCTCAACCCGGTCCACACCATCGGGATGCAGATCGCCGAGGCGGTGCAGCGGCACAAGCATGTCAGCCGCCACGATGCCTGGGCACGAGCCCGGCAGATGCTGGACCTGGTGCGTATTCCCGATGCAGGCAGCCGGCTGACGGCCTATCCGCATGAGCTTTCCGGCGGGCAGCGGCAGCGGGTCATGATCGCCATGGCGCTGGCCTGCGACCCGGAATTGCTGATCGCCGACGAGCCGACGACGGCGCTCGATGTGACCGTGCAGGCGCAGATTCTCGAGCTGATTGCCGATCTCAAGACCGAGCTGGGCATGAGCGTGCTGCTCATCACCCACGACCTCGGTGTCGTTGCGGCCACGGCCGACCGGATGATGGTCATGTATGCCGGGCGCATCGTCGAAGAGGGACCGGTGGAGCGCATCTTCGCGCGGCCCTCGCATGGCTACACGGCCGGGCTTCTGCGCTCGCTGCCCGGACATGGATCGCAGCGGCGGGGCGTTCTGACCGAGATTGCGGGCACGGTACCCCGCCTCGACCGGCCGGTGGAAGGTTGCGTCTACGCGCCCCGCTGCGCCTTTGCCGAAGCGGGTTGCGGCGCGCCCCTGCCCCCGGCACGGCAGATCGAGGCTGGGCATCGCTCGGCGTGTATCCGCGAGGCGGCAGTGTTCGCGGAAATGTCCAACAATGAGATCGTGAGGAGCTGGGCATGAGCGCCTTCCTCTCCCTGCGCCAGGTCGGTAAGGATTATCCCCTGGCCAAGCGCGGTCCCTTCGAGCCCCGCCGTACCCTGCGCGCGGTGGACGACATTTCGCTGGACGTGAACGAGGGCGAGACGCTCGGACTTGTCGGCGAAAGCGGTTGCGGCAAATCTTCGCTGGCGCGCCTCGTGGTTCAGCTCGAGGCACCGACCCGGGGGAGCGTATCGCTCGACGGTGTGGAACTGGCGAGTCTCGGCAAAAGCGCCCTCAAGCGTGCGCGGCGCGACTTCCAGATGATCTTCCAGGACCCCTACGCGTCGCTCAATCCGCGGATGAAGGCACGTGCCATCATCGGCGAGGCGCTGCGCAACTATCGTGTCGGTACACCTGCCCAGATCGAGGCGCGCGTGGAGGAACTCGCGCGGCAGGTGGGCCTCGGCGCACACCTGCTCGACCGTTTTCCGCACGAACTCTCGGGAGGACAATGCCAGCGCATCGGCATTGCCCGTGCCATCGCGCTCAATCCCAGGCTGATCGTGGCCGACGAGGCCGTCTCGGCGCTCGACGTCTCCATCCAGGCGCAGATCCTGAACCTCATCATTCGGCTGCAGAAGGAGATGGGGCTGACGCTCATCTTCGTCTCACACGATATGTCGGTGGTTGCGCATGTCGCCGACCGCGTGGCGGTGATGTATCTCGGCCGCATTGTCGAGCTGGGCAGCACAGAGGCCGTGTTCGAGCGGCCGGTGCATCCCTATACGCGCACGCTGCTCGCGGCCGTTCCTACGCCCACGCCCGCTGCCCGGGGACGTCGCACTGCGCCGGCCGGCGAGATGCCGAGCCCGCTCAACCCGCCTTCAGGCTGCCATTTCCGAACACGCTGCGCTTACGCCACTGAGCAGTGCGCGGAGGTGGCGCCGCAGCTGCGGGACATCGGGGACGGCCAGCGGGTCGCCTGCCACCATGCCGAAGCCCTGCTTTCGCCCGTCGTATCGGAGGCCATTCATGCCTGAACCGCTCGTCCTCCTTCCCGGGCTGCAATCGGACCATCGTTCGTGGGTGAACCAGACCCGCCATTTCAGCCCGTCCCGCCAGGTGATCGTGCCCCAGCGGCACCAGCATTGCGACAGCATTGCCGAGATGGGCGAGCGGGTGCTCGAACAATTGCCGCCGCGCTTTCACCTCGCGGCCTGGTCGATGGGGGGCTACATCGCCCTGCAATTGCTGCCGAAGCTGGCGGGGCGGCTGCTCAGCCTCACGCTGGTCTCGACCTCGGCCCGACCCGAGGATCCGGCGAGCACGGCGCGGCGCATGGAAATACTCGACCTGGCCGAACGCGAAGGCATGGCCGCATCGAACCGCCGCAGCATGACGCAGGCCTGTCTCGATTTCGATGCCATCGATCCGGATATCCGGGCCGGGTTGCGCGATGCCTCGGTGGAACTCGGGCTCGAGGCGTTTCGTGGCCAGCAGAGGGCGATCATCAATCGCCCGGACTCGCGGGGCATGCTGCGCCTGGTCGACTGTCCGACGCTGGTGTTGGTGGGCGACCAGGACACGGTCACTCCGCCGGAGTGCGCCCGGGAGATTCACGAAGCCATCGCGGGCTCGCGCTTCGTCGTCATCGAGAATTGCGGCCATTGCGCGCCACTCGAATATCCCGAGCTGGTCAACGCATTGCTGGAAGACTGGTGGTCACGCGGGTACCAGTCCGACTTGAGGTCGTCAGCCGCGGGAGCCTGATGGGCGCGATCCTTGTCGCCCGCACGCATTGGCTCTTGTCGGCGCTGCGGTGCTCTCTATCATCGCCGTACCTTCGAAAAGAGAGTCTGCCCCTTGCCCCAGTCCATGCCCCGTCCGATGGCTCACACAAGCCTTAAATGGTCGATGATCGAGGAAGATCTTTCCATCGGCGACAAGTTCCGGCTCGTTGCCGATCTCGGGTTTGACGGCATCGAGCTCGATGCTCCCAACGATCTGCCGGTTGCGGAAGTTCTTGCGGCGCGGGATGCGACCGGGCTGGCTATTCCGGGTGTCGTCAACGCGGCGCACTGGAAGACGCCGCTGACCGATCCCGACCCGGCCGTTCGCGAGGCGTGCGTGGCGACAACCATCGAGGCGTTGCGGCTGGCCAAGGCTTATGGGGCAGAGACGATGCTGCTGGTGCCGGGCGTCGTCAACGACAAGACGAGTTATGCCGCCGCCTATGATCGGGCGGTCGAAGGCATCGATCGGCTGTTGCCGCATGCCGAGGAGATCGGCGTTTCGATTGCGCTGGAAAACGTGTGGAACGACTTCCTGCTGAGCCCGCTGGAGGCTGCGCACCTTGTCGACGGTTTCGACAGCCCGCGCCTGGGTTGGTATTTCGATGTCGGCAACGTCATGCGCTATGGCCGTCCGAGCGACTGGATCGAGGCCCTGGGCTCGCGCATCATGCGCATCGACATCAAGGAATACAGCCTCAAGCGCATGAATGCCGAAGGCCCGTGGAAGGGCTTCGATGTCGCGCTCGGGGAAGGCGATATCGATTGGGCACAGGTCAATCGCAGCCTTGCCGCAATCGGCTACAATGGCTGGGTTTCGGTCGAGGTGCCGGGCGGCAATCGCCAGCACCTCGCCGATATCAAGGCGCGCCTCGACCGGATCGTCAGCCTCTGACCTCGTCCAGCATGCGGCGGATATTATTGAGGCCAACCTCGCAGCCATAAAGGGTGGGCTCGTTGCCCTCGTATTCGAGCGACACGAATCCATCGTAGCCGGAGGCAACGACGCTCTCGATCAGGCCCTTGGTGTCGAGGTCGCCGAAGCCGAACACCGAGCCGCGGATGAACTGGCCGCCGGCAGTCTCGAGCCAGCCCGGGCCGGGCTCGGTGCGACGCACATAGAAGTCCTTAAGGTGTACGAAGCTGGCAAAGGGCAGGCTACGGCGGGTGGCGACGTGCGGGTCCTCATCGACGCAGAGGAAATTGCCGACATCGAGCGTGAAGCGGAAGTTCGGGTTGTTCACGGCGTGGATCAGGCGCAGGACGCGCTCGCTCGAATTCATGAAGAAGCCGTGGTCCTCGACGCTGGTGACGACGCCGTGGGCGGCGCCGTATTCGGCCACTTCCCGGCTGGCATCCGCGATGACGGCGAATTCGCGCTCGAATTCTTCGGTGCTGGGGCGCAGGTGCCAGGGCACCACGTCATGCCGCAGGAAGCCCGCGCCGAAGCGCTGGCAAAGGTCGACATAGCGCTTCACGTTCTCGATCTGGGCGCGCCGCTCGCTGTCGGAGCCGAGAAAGTTGGCCGCCATGCAAAAGCCCGAGATGGGAATATTGGTACGCGCGGAAGCCGCTTCGAGCTGCCGCAGGGTCTCCTCTTCGGAGGCAAGGTCGTAGTTCGCCTCGGTGCCGCGCTTCGCAAAGGAGAAGGTGGCGATTTCGAGATGCTCCGCCCCGTTTTCGCGCAGCCAATCGAACATGCCGTCGACGGTCAGCTGGCCATCCACCAGCATCGGGCGGAAGCTATAGGAGGAAAGACCCAGTTTCATGGTGGAGCAGCTCCGATTGAGGGAAAGGGCGGGCCGAGATAGCCCGATGGAAATGATTTTGTGACGGATCGCACGAGCGACTTTACACGCCGAATTAAATCACTGATACCAATTACATACCAGCACACATGGATAGCCTCATGTCCGCAAAATCCACCGATGTCGTGATCATTGGCAGCGGCCCGACCGGTAGCGCCTATGCGCGGGTCATCCGCCGCGATTGGCCAGAAGCCCGCATAGTGATGGTGGAGGCGGGACCACAGATTCTGCCGCAGGTCGGGGGGCATCTCGATAATGTCACCGACCTCAAGAAGCGCGCCGCGCTCGAGGTGCAGGCGCAGGGCGGGGATCGCACGCCACGCCTCTCGATCAGCAAGGAAGAGTGGGAGGCGCGCCGCGCCGGCGGATTCGATGCGTCGATGCTGCGCCGCTCCGGCCTTTTCATCGCCAATGAGTCGGATCCGAGCGAAAGCCTCTTTGCCGGCTTCGCGGCGGCCAATGTCGGTGGCATGGGCACCAAGTGGTCGACCGGCACGCCGACGCCGTCGCAGGCGGAACGTGTTCCATTCATCCCGGCGGATGAATTGCAGGCAGCAATCGAGGTCGCCGAAGGGCTTCTCGGCACCAACAAGGACCCGAATGCGGGCGACGTGACGGCCATTGCCCTGCGCGAAAAGCTCGGCGAGGAATTCAACCCCGGCCGGGGCCCCGACCGGACGGTGCGGGCCATGCCCCTGGCGGCTACGCCGGGGCCGGATTGCTTGCGCTATCACGGCACCGACGTCGTGCTGGGGCCGCTTGTCGATGAGGCGCCCGAGACCTTCGAGATTCTTGCCGAAACCATCTGCCGTCGGGTCGTGCATGAAAATGGTCGCGCCACGGGAGTGGAGCTCGTTCGCGCGGGCGAAGAGGAGCCGTGGTTCCTGGCGGCGGGTACCGTCGTCGTCGCCTGCGACTCGCTTCACACGCCGCAACTGCTCTACGCGTCCGGCATTCGGCCGGCGGCGCTCGGCCGATACATCAACGATCACTACATCGTCTCGCAGATGGCCGAGATGCAGAGCGATCCGCCGATGCGGGCGATGAACTGGATTCCGGCGACCAACGATTTCCCGTTCTCGGTGACCATCCACGCGACGACCCTGAGTTCCATCGACAGGACGCCGGGCTTTACCGGCCAGCCGGTGGGCATGGGCGTGTTCTGCCCCTCTGACATCGATGCCGATAACCGGCTCGAGTTCGATGACGAGCATCTGGACTGGCACGGCCTGCCCTCGATCTCGATCAAGTGGAAGCAGTCGGAGGGCGACAGGGCGCGGCTCGAAAGGGCAAAAGCCACCGCGATCCGCATTGCCGAGATCATCGGTCGCCCTGCCCCGGGCTTTGCCACCATCGTGCTGCCGGTGGGCAGTTCCCTGCACTACCAGGGGACCGTGCGCATGGGCGAGAGCAATGACGGAACAAGCGTCTGCGACCGCAACAGCCGTGTCTGGGATTTCGAAAATCTCTACGTCGCCGGCAATGGCGTGATCCCGACGGTAACCGCCACCAATCCGACCCTCTACTCGGTCGCGCTGGCAAGTCTGGGCGCACGCCAGATCGCCCAGGCGCGCCGCACAATCTGACAGATCGAAAGACGAACATGACCGCCACAAAACTGAGGGTATTGGTCGTTGGCCTCGGCCAGATGGGCCGCAGCCATGCGCTGGCCTATCATGGGCATCCGGGCTTCGAAATCGTTGGGCTGGTCAACCGCTCGACGCCGAACCTGCCCGAGGCCCTGAGCCCCTACCCCGTTCGCAACGACTTTGCGGCGGCGCTGGCCGAATTCAAGCCGGACGTGGTTTCCATCGCGACGCACACCAACACCCATGCCGACTACGCCGTTGCGGCGATGGAAGCCGGCGCGCATGTCTTCGTCGAAAAGCCGCTGGCGGCTACGGTGGAAGACGCCCGTCGCGTGGTGGCCGCCGCGGAAGCCAATAACCGCAAGCTGGTGATCGGCTATATCCTGCGCCACCACCCCTCGTGGATGAAGCTCATCGAAGAGAGCCGCAATCTTGGCGGCCCCTATGTCTTCCGCATGAACCTCAACCAGCAATCGAGCGGCGCGGCCTGGGACATTCATCGCTCGATCATGCAGACGACCTCGCCGATCGTCGATTGCGGCGTGCATTATGTCGATGTGATGTGCCAGATCACCGACGCCAGGCCGGTGGAGGTGCGCGGCATGGGCGTTACGCTCGCCAAGGGCCTGCCGGCGGGCATGTACAATTACGGCCACTTCCAGGTGCTGTTCGATGACGGCAGCGTCGGCTGGTACGAGGCCGGCTGGGGCCCGATGATGTCGGAAACCGCCTTCTTCGTGAAGGACGTCATCTCGCCCAATGGCGCGGTCTCCATCGTCATGGAACAGGGCGCGGCCTCGGCCGACATCAATGCCCATACCCAGACCTCGCGCATCCTCGTCCATCACGGTGCGCTCGGAGCGGACAACAAGCCGGCCCAGCCGGACACCTGGCTCGACATGCATGGCGAGCCCGACCACCAGGGCCTGTGCGATCGCGAGCAGGATTTCGTCTATCGCGCCATCACCGAGGATTTCGACCTGCGCCGCCACATGAACGACGCCGTGATGTCGCTCCACATCTGCCTGGCGGCCGATGAAAGCGTGCGGACGGGTAACGCGGTGAAGCTCTAGTTGAGGCTCCACGGTAACACTTGAAACGGAGATGCCCTGGATTCCGTGCAAGACAAATAGGCCGAGCTTGCCAACCGAATCTTGCGGTACCAATCTCCCGTCAAAGACCGCGCCATGTACGCATTGGTTCGGCCAGGGAAACGGGGACGTCAAATCATGATCAATGAGCGGATTGCCGATAGCGACAAGACGGACGCGCAGCCGGGATTTTTGAGCCGCAGGTCGTTCCTGGTCGGTTCGGCGGCCAGCATCGGCGCGCTGGGTCTTGCCGGTTGCACGTCGTTCGGCGGCGGCCCTTCCATGACCGTTGCCGAGGCGGAGAGGGTCTATGGGCCGGTGCCCCATGAGCGCTTCCCGATCCCGGCCGTCAATGTCAGCAAGCTCAACCCGAAATATTTCCGCCGCACGGTGCGTTACGACACCAAGGAAGTTGCCGGCACGATCATCGTCGATCCGCGCAATTACTACGTCTATCGCATCGAAGGCGACGGGAACGCGACGCGGTACGGCGCCAATGTCGGCCGCGACGGCTTCCGCTGGAGCGGCGATGCCTATGTCGGGCGCAAGGCCGAATGGCCGGTCTGGACGCCGCCGAAGGAAATGATCGCCCGCCAGCCGGAAGCGGCCAAGTATGCCGGCGGCATGGCTCCTGGCCTCGACAATCCGCTCGGCGCGCGCACGCTCTATCTCTACCAGAACGGCGCCTATACACTCTATACGCTCTACAGCACGCGGATGCCCGAGACCATCGGCAAGGGCGTATCGAGCGGCTGCATCGGGCTGCTCACCCAGGACATGCTCGACCTCTATTCGCGGACGCCGGTCAACACGAAGGTCGTCGTGCTGAAGGCATAGGCAGCACCACGCGCCGTGCCGGCAAGTGACTACTGTTTAGCGCAATGCAGGTCTCAATCCGCTGCGCTGCTTCTGCAGGAAGCGACGTACGGCCGGGTCGGCTTCGAGACCGATGGCTCTGGTGTATGCGGCATCCGCCGCGCTGATATCGCCAAGGCGAACGAGTAGTTCGGCGCGGGCGGCCCAATAGGGTTGGTATTCGGCCAGGCGATTATCGGCTGTCGGAAGCGCGGCCAGGCCTGCGGCAGGTCCTTGTGTTTCGGCGACGGCGATGGCGCGGTTGATGAGGGCAACGGGTGAATTCGTGATGGCGCAGAGGCCGTCGTAGAGCTGCACGATCGCTGGCCAGTCGGTCAAGCCGCTGCGGCGGCCGTCGATATGGGCCGATTGGATGGCGGCTTCGAGCTGGTAGCGGCCGAACCCACCGAGTTTGCTGGCGCGCAATAGCAGGGTTTCGGCTTCGGTGATCATAGGGTGACCCCAGAGCGCGATGTCCTGGTCGGCGAGAGGAACGAATTCGCCATGCTGGTCTCGCCGCGCGGCCTGGCGAGCGTGGGAATAGAGCATGAGGGCGAGAAGGCCGAGGGCTTCGGGTTCCTGCGGGAGAAGTTCGGCGATCAACCGGCCCAGCCAGATAGCCTCTCCGGCAAGATTGCGCAGGCTCGCATCGGCGCCGGCCGGGTCGTTCCAACCGCCGGCATAGGCGCCGTAGACGGCTTCAAGCACGGGCGAAAGGCGGTCGGGCAGCTCGGAGCGGTCGGGGACACGCAAGGGAATGCCGGCGGCCTTGATCTTGGCCTTGGCGCGGGACAGGCGGGCACCCATTGTTGCCGGTGCGACGAGGAAGGCCGAGCCGATTGCCTGGGCGTTGAAGCCGAGGATGGTCTGCAGGATCAGGGGCGACCGGATGCCGGGCTCGATGGCCGGATGGGCGCAGGCGAACATGAGGGCGAGGCGCTGGTCGGGAATGGGTCGGGTTTCGCTCGACATATCCTGCAACTCCTCGGCGATGAGCCGCAGATGGTCACTGGCAGCAGTCGTGACCTTGTCATGGCGGCTGGCGTCGATGCGCTTTCGACGGGCGATGGCCAGGAGCCAGGCTTCCGGATTGTCCGGCACGCCGTGGCGGGGCCAATCCGCCAATGCCGCAGCGAAGGCCTCAGAAAGGGCATCCTCCGCGCCGACCACGTCGCGGGTGCGGGCCGCGAGAATGGCGACGAGTTTTCCGTAGCTGCGGCGGGCTACGGCTTCGGCGACGGCATCGGAGGTTTCCGGCATACGGCGGCTCAATAAACCATCAACGGCCGGATCTCGACAGCGTAGCGCTCCGCGCCGGGGCAGCGTACGGCCCAGGCGATGGCGGCATCGAGGTCTGGAACGTCGATGACGAAATAGCCGCCGAGCTGCTCCTTGCTTTCCACATAGGGACCGTCCCAGAGCGCCGGGCGACCATCGGGTGCGCGCACGATGGTCGACGTCGTCGAGGGCTGGAGGCCGGCCGAGGTAACCAGCGCCCCCGCCTGCCGCAGCGCTTCGGCATAGGCTGCGTAAGCGGCGAAGCTCTCGGCTTTCCGCTCATCTGAGGCGGCGGTGTTTTCGGCTTCGTTCCAGTGGACCAGGAGCATGTATTGCATGGTTCGTTCCCATCAGGGCGTGAGGCCCAGCTTACCCACACTGGTTCGGTTTTCCAGCGCCGCCAGAGCCGACGGGCCATCGGCGAGCGGATAGAGGGTGGGATTGCCGGGCGCGATGACGCCGGCCGCGATCAGCGCAAAAAGCTCGCCCATGACTTCGCCGAACAAGGCGGGTGTGGCGCGGATGAGCATGCCCATGTTGAAACCGATGATGTGCACCTGGTGCCGGTAGACCAGGTCCCAATTGCTCAGGCTCGCGTTTCCGCCGGGCAGGCCGGACACGACCACCCTGCCCGTGATGCGCCTGGCCGATGCCAGGCTGGCCTCGAATGTCGCGCCGCCGGCGGTTTCGAGCACGAGGTCCACGCCGGTGCCGCCGGTGATGCGCGAGACTTCGGCGGCGATGTCGGCGTGGTGGGAATCGAGGACGTAGTCGGCGCCCAGCGCCTCTACGACAGCGTGCTTGGAGGGCGAGGCGGTGGCGATGACGGTGGCGCCGTAGTGTTTGGCGATCCTGGTCGTTGCCTGGCCCGTTGCGCCGGCAGCGGCGTGGATGAGCACGGTTTGGCCGGGTGCAATCCCGCCGAGCTTCAGGGTCGCGACGGCTGTCGGCAGGTTGACGACGAGCCCCAGCGCCTGGGCGTCGCTCCAGCCCGGCGGCAGAGGCAGCGCGGCTCTTGCCGGGAGGACCATGTATTCGGCGAAGGCGCCGTAGCCGACGCCGATGACGTGCGCACCGAGCTCGAACCCTTCGACGCCCTCCCCCAATTGCACGATCTCGCCGGCGCCTTCGAAGCCAGCGATGTAAGGCGGCTGCGGACCGCCGAGGAAGGTGCCGTGCGCCTGGGAAAGATCGGCGACATTGATACCTGCCGCGGTAACGCGGATCAGGATCTCGCCGGGACCTGGGGTGGGCACGCGCAGGTTGTCGACCAGGACCAGATCCTGCGGGCCGCGGAGGGATGTTTGCTGGAGGCCGCGCATGGCGGCGGGGATGGTCATGGGAAATCGCCTTGTTCCGGTACGGTCACGGAGCGGGCGTGTTCCCGCTCCTATGGCAATGACGATTGAACCGGCGCGATTTTGATCGGGGGTGAGAAAATAGTTTGAGCGCGACTAGCCGCTGTATTGTTCGTCGGTAACGTGCTCCATCCAGTCCACAACCTTGCCGTCCTGGACTTCCTGGAGCGCGATATGGGTCATGGCGGTGTTCGGGGCAGCGCCGTGCCAGTGCTTCTCGCCGGGGTCGAACCAGACGACGTCGCCGGGTCGTATCTCCTCGACCGGGCCGCCCAGGCGCTGAACTCGACCGACGCCGGAGGTGACGATCAGCGTCTGGCCGAGCGGATGGGTGTGCCAGACCGTCCGTGCACCGGGCTCGAACGTGACATGGGCGCCCTGCACGCGGTCGGGAGCGAAGGGGTTGAACAGCGGATCGATCCGGACCGCGCCGGTGAACCAATCTGCAGGCCCCTTGTTGGAGGCGCTGGTTCCAGCGCGAATGATTTCCATGATTTCATCTCCTCGGGGTAGCCGCTTTCGAGCGACGGTCAGTTCTCGCCCGCGATGAGCACAATCGTAGGAGCCGAAGGGGTTTCAGGCAAGGAAGCCAGCTCGGCGCCGCCCTGCCTCACGCGGGGCCGAAGGCGACTGCCGATATGGTGTAAGGACGCAAGGGAACGGGCGCGGCCTGCAATACGGCGCCGAGGAAGTCCCCGGCGAAGGCGTCCGCAAGGTCATGCATTACGGCCTGGATGGGAACGAGATCGGTATCGGCAAAAGACCTGCTGACGCCATGCGAACAAAGGCGTCCGAAAGCCAAGCATTCTGAAACTGCGATCAAATGACAGAGGTTGTGGTCGGCCAGGCCATAACATGGGGATAGTCGCCCTCAGGGCCGATCGAAACCGCCGAATCCTTTATAAAAATCAAGGAAAAATGACCTTCGACTGGAGGAAGCGGAGAAGCCTGCATGGAGCTATCGACGATTTCCTGGCTGTTCGCGGCCGCCTTTGGCGCCAGCGCCCTCGGTGGCGTTCTGGGTATGGCCAGCGGCATATTCATCGTACCGATTCTCACCCTTCTTTTCGGCGTGGACATCCGCGTGGCGATCGGCGCCAGCCTTGTTTCCGTCATCGCATGTTCGTGTGGAAGCGCTGCGCCGTTCCTCAAGGGACGCCTTACCAATATCCGGCTGGCCGTCGTCCTCGAGACGGCGACAACCCTCGGGGCGCTTACTGGCGTCTTTCTCGTCGGCATCGCCTCGACGTCGTTTCTCTACGGGCTGTTTGCCGTCATTCTGGCGATCTCCGCGCAACAGATGCTTGCCCGTCGACACGAGGTGGTGGACGCAAGCCCGCCGAACGTGAAGAGCTGGGCTACGGTGCTGCGTCTGCACTCTAGCGTTCCCGACCGGGTTCTGGGGAAGGACGTGCCCTATCAGGTCGGGCGCGTGCCTCTCGGTCTCGCCTTGATGTACGGGGCGGGACTGATTTCGGCCCTGCTCGGCATCGGCTCGGGAGTCCTCAAGATCCCGGCAATGGACACCGCTTTGCGGCTGCCCATCAAGGTTTCGTCGGCAACCTCCAATTTCATGATCGGGGTGACGGCCTCCGCCAGCGCCGCGGCGTACTTCGTGCGGGGGGACATAGATATCGACATCGCCGGGCCGGTCGCGCTCGGCTCGGTCATTGGAGCGCTTGTCGGCGCGCGCGCATTGATCGGGCTTCCCGCCGACAAGCTTAGAGTCTTCTTCGTCGTCGTTCTCGCGCTACTCGCCGTCCAGATGCTTCTCAGTGCCTTTGGCATCGACATCCCAGGAGGCCCGGCATGAAGCCTGCAGCAGACAATTATGAACGCCGCGAGCAGCTCATTGCCGGGCTCCTCGCTACGGCACCTGGCTCGCCTCGGCGGTTATTGCCGTGGGGATGATCCTCGGTGGCCATGACATCGTCAAAATAGGCGTCGCGCTTTTCATTTGCCTGCCTGTGGCGCGCGTGGCGCTGCTGCTGGTTATCTTCCTGGGGGAGCGCGACTATGCCTATGTGGCGATTTCGGGCCTCGTCTTGGCGATTATCGGCGCGGGAGTCTTGCTCGGCCTCTGACGTGTGAGCCGCGCCTGGCACTTACCTCCATCATGGAAGATGATGCCGAGGGTATGCCGCATGCCGGAGCGGATGCGGCTCACGCCGTGGCGCAGGTTGACGCGATAATTCCCGCTGGCGCCGGCGACCGGCCGGGTCGCCGTAAAGATCCTGATGCAGGCAGTTGAAGTCATCCTGAACGTACTGGAGGGTCGAGGCGACACCAGTTGCGCGAGATGTTGGCCGCACCGTAAGCCGCCAGCCTCTGAGGCAATTCGTGCATTGCGGTAATGGCACGCAACAATCCTCCGACGAGCACTCTCATCGCCAATCTCCGCTACCGAAGACGTTGGCGCGATAATGCCTGTGCGATTGGCTCGCGATAAGACTGGTTATCTGAAGAGTATGGTCGGATGCCTGGTGAAGTCGCGCCAGGCCGAAGCAGAAAGCAAAAAGGCTCTCCGAAGAAAGCCTTGAGAACGCCGCATCGATGCCAGCCAAATGGCAGTGGCGGAGAGGAAGGGATTCGAACCCTCGAGACAGTTCATCACCATCTGCGCCCTTAGCAGGGGCGTGCCTTCGACCACTCGGCCACCTCTCCGGCACGGGTGGGTATAAGGGATATCCTCGCGAGCGCAAGGGGGTTTGTGGCGGGAAAAGGAAATTGCCGTGGACTGGCGGGGGGCTCGCTGCCGCGGCGTAACGGAAAGAGGCGGCGGGAGGGTGTCCCGCCGCCTCTTGGTCTAAGAGCGGATGATGCGCATCTGCGGCTCGCCGTCGCCGGTTCGGGCCGGGGAGATGCCATAGACGTCGACCGTCGAGGTCACCCGCTGGCGGAAGGCCGAGAAGAGCTCGGATTTGACCACGTCTACGGGCTCGTCGAACTTGATGGTCACCTGGTAGTGCCGCATGTCCGAAAGCAGGTTGACGCCGATCACCAGGCCCTTGAAGGGCTGGCCGAGATAGAAGCCCTCTACGCGCTCGCCCACCTGGACGGGCGTCGGCACGCGTTCGGGCAAGGCCGCGCGAGCGGTGTTCCAGTCGCGATAGCCATGCGAACGGGCAACGATCTCGAGGGCGGCGCCGTGGGTGATCGCTTCACCGATACCGGCGCGCTCTTCGCGCAGGATTTTAGCTTCGGCCTTGAGACTGGCCGCGCTGACGGGGTCGAGAGAAAAAGACATATCGTCCTCACAAATGCGAAGCGGAAAGTCTCATGGGGCTCGCCTTGCCATGAACCGCCTCGAATTGAGGGTACGATCCTGAACGTCACGCTAATCGAGCGTGGCTGGGCTTCACCTTCGGGTCTATCCCGGCGAGCGGCGGGTGCCAGCAACCTGAGCGCCATATGGCTCCGCCCGGGTCGCATGTCAACAGCTTCGCACCATCCTGCCTGCCATGCGCGGCAAACATGACTGGCTTTGCCGAGCGCTTCGGCTAGTGTGGGCGTTGATAAGGGATTGCCGCCGTGACTGAATTTCTGCTTCTCGTTGCCGGCCTCCTGGGCGGATGCGTCAACACGCTCGCCGGGGGCGGCTCGTTCATCGTCTTTCCGGCGCTGATGGTCGCCGGCGTGCCGCCGGTGCTGGCCAATGCGTCCAACACCTATGCCGCCCTGCCCGGCTATGTCAGCGGCGCGGCCGGGCTCTGGAAACATCTGGGCGCCCACAAGGCGCGGCTACTCCCCTATTCCATCGTCGCCATCGTTGGCGGCTATGCCGGCGCCGAGCTCCTGCTGCATGTCTCCAACGAGCAGTTCCAGGGCGTCGTGCCGTGGCTGATGCTGTTCGCGGTCGTGCTCTTCGCCTTCGGGGCGCGCATCAACGGCTGGATCGCAGCGCATTCACGCGGGCATGGTCGGCTTGCCGTGGTTGGAGCGGTGGCGCTGTTGGGCGCGCTTGCGCTGATCTGCCTTTACGGCGGCTTCTTCAACGCGGGCCTCGGCATCCTGCTGCTCGCCTTCCTGGCGCTGGCGGGGCTCGAGGACATTCACGCGATGAATGCCCTCAAGCTCTGGATCTCATCGATCGTGGCTGCCATTGCCGTGGTGCGTTTTGCCATAAACGGCTCGATCGATTGGTATCACGGCACCATCGCGCTCATCGGCGTGACCACGGGTGCCTATCTCGCCGCGCGCTTTGCGCACAAGGTGCCGACCAAGCTGATCCGCTGGACCGTGATCATCTATGGCAGCGGGCTGACGCTCTACTATTTCTGGGCCGCCTATTTCGGCTGAGAGCTGGGGCGAATCCAGACCGAGCAATCGTGGAATGCCGCGCCGCCGAAGGGCAGCGCCGGGTCTGAGCCGATGAGGGTATTGATGCCCTTGCCGCCACGATGCGAGCGGTTGGCATGAATGCCTTCCGCAATCAGCACGCCGCGCTGGATGCCCTCGAAGAAGCGGGCGGTAAGCTCGACCTCGCCACGCCGGTTGCCCAGCGTCACGGCGTCGCCGTCGGCGATCCCAAGCTCGGCCGCATCTTCGGCCCTCAGGAAGACCACGGGTTCGGGATGCCGCTTGCGCGAACCCGGCGTTTCCGTGAACGTCGAATTGAGGAAAGCACGCGCGGGACTGGTTGCAAGGCGGAAGGGATGGTCTTCGTCCGTCGGTTCGTTCACGTCCCAATGGTCGGCGAAGCGCGGCAGGATGGCCGGGTCGCAGCCCCATTGGTAGCCCTTTTTGTCGGCGGCGCCCTGCCAGTCCGGCGCGAAGCGGTACTTGCCGTCGGGCCAGGCGAAGCCGTCGGCGAAGCGGGCCGTCTCGTCGGGGAGCGCGCGGTCGACGAAGCCTGTGACTTCGATCTCGGCCAGCTCGCCATAGCCGGACCGGCGCAGCGTTTCGGCCACCATTTCGCGATCTGAAATCTCGAGGCTCGGGTGCTCGACACCAAGCCGGCGCGACAGCTCACCCACCACCGCGAAATTGGAGCGCGCCTCGCCGGGAGCCTCTATGACCTTCGGCCCGAACAGCACGCGGCTATGGCCGGAGCGCGTGTAATAGTCGTTGTGTTCGAGGAACATCGTCGCCGGCAGCACGATATCGGCCATGTCGGCGGTTTCGGTCATGAATTGCTCGTGGACCACCGTAAACAGGTCCTCGCGGGCAAAGCCGGCGCGAACGAGCTCCTGGTTGGGCGCGACGTTCATCGGGTTGGTGTTCTGGATGAAGAGGGCCTTGACTGCGCCGCCATTCTTGAGCGCCCGCGCATCGCCGGTGAGCACCGGACCGATCTCGGACATGTCGAGCCAGCGCACATTGGGGTCGGAAAGCTCGGCGGCGGTGATGAGCGACTTGTCCAGCGCCCAGGCGCCGCCATGGGTGTGGAACGCGCCGCCGCCGCGGTGCTGCCAGGCGCCGGTCATCGCGGGAATCGAAAGCGCCGCATGCATATTGGTCGAGCCGTTGCGCTGGCGCGTGAAGCCATAGCCCAGGCGGAAGAAGGTGCGCGGCGTCGTGCCGACGAGCCGGGCAAAGTCCTCGATCTCGGCGACGGAAAGGCCGGTGATGGCAGAGGCCCATTCCGGCGTGCGGGTGGCGAGGTGGGCTTCGAAGTCCGGTCCGAAATCCGTGAGCCTGGCCATGTATTCGCGATCGGCAAGGTTTTCGCGCAGCAACACGTGCATCGCGGCAACTGCCAGCGCGCCATCCGAACCGGGTCGGATCATGAGGCCCATATCGGCCTGCTCCATCGTCGCCGTGCGGTAGATGTCGACCACCACGATGCGCGTGCCGCGCTCCTTGCGGGCGCGCATGGCGTGGGTCATGAGGTTGACCTGCGTGTGCACCGGGTTGGTGCCCCAGATCACCAGGCAATCGCTTTCGAGAATCTGCTCTGTGTGCGTGCCGGTCAGCCAGCCGGTGCCCGCGAGGTAGCCTGGCCAGGCCGTGCCGGTGCAGATGGTCTCGTATTGGCGGGAATAGCCACGCGCGTGGCGCAGGCGGTGGATACCATCGCGGTGCACGTGCCCCATCGTGCCGGCGTAGAAATAGGGCCAGATCGCCTCCGGCCCGAACTCGTCTTCGATCGTGCGGAACCGCGCCACGATCTCCTCGAAGGCTTCGTCCCAGGTGATGCGCTGCCACTTGCCCTCGCCCTTGGCACCTGCACGGCGCATGGGGTGGAGCAGCCGGTTCGGATGGTGGATGCGTTCGGCGTAGCGAGCCACCTTTTCGCAGATGACACCGGCTGTATAGGGATCGTCCTTGGCGCCGCGCACCCGGCCTATCGTGTGGGCGTCGATGACCTCCACATCGAGCGCACAGGTCGAGGGGCAGTCATGCGGGCATACGGAGCGCGCGATGCGGGGCGAGGCGATTTCGTTCATGGGGTGGCGCGATGCGGTTGAGGTGGCGACACAGTAAAGCCCCCACCTTTCGCATGCCAGCCCCTATGAGGCTTCGCGCGACGATGCCGCGGCGGCGTTGCGGCGCGCTGTGTGCTCGGCCCGCCGGGCGAGCTGCGTCGCGCCGGCCTGGTAGGGCGAGAACCGCACTTTGCTACCCTGCGCGGTATGGATGGTGACGCCGCGCCACTCACTGGTGACGCCGGCCACGTCGTGCCAGGCAATGGTCGTGCGCCGCCCGAAGGTCGAGCGGTGCTCGATATGCTGGTGGTTCCAGCGCACCCGGGTGAAGATGGAGGTAGCAGCGATGGCAAGCGCCCCTGCCCCGAACACCACGGCCAGCGTCAGGTAGAACATCATCTGCTGGGACGCCGTATGGCCGCGATCGATGAACAGCATCGCGTAGACGATCAACGCCGAGAACACCGCCAGCGCCAGCGCGCCGAACTTTTCCATTAGCGAGGGCCGCAGCTCAGTCCATTCGCCCAGCCGCACGGGATCGTCGGCCTGGAGCAGGCGCAGGGCTAGGAAAATTGCATAGGAAAAGCACACTATACCGGCCACCCGCGCCAGCGGAAGCTGGCTTACGATCGGCATATACTTGGCCACGACGAGTGCAAAAACGACGGACAGCGCAACTGCCACTTCCTGCCATTTGATAGGCACGAAATATCTCCTGATCCTCAAAGACCGGGTGACGCAAGCCGGCGATATTGTGATGTTCGATGCCCCCAAATGGCCGCGAACACAGCAACGATTACAGCACCTGCAAATTCGCGCAGCTAACTTTTTCGCGATTCTTCGCAAAAGCATGGAACCCGGGAGTTTGCGCAACACCCGGGCTCCTCGTGCACAGATTCAAGTCGCTCGGAAATTGATTCCGATACTCGCGCTAACGCATTGTTTCTGTTGGCGTCAGGAGAGGAATTTAAGCCCGGCGATGCCGGAAACGATGAGCGCGATACAGGCGAGGCGCGCGGCCGTCGCAGGCTCTCCGAAGAGATAGATGCCGAGCACGGCCGTGCCGACGGTGCCGATGCCCGTCCAGACTGCATAGCCCGTTCCGACGGGCAGTTCGCGCAGCGCCAGGCCGAGCAGCAACACGCTGACTATCATCGAGACGATGGTCAGCGTCGAAGGCACGATGCGCGTGAAGCCTTCGGTGTATTTGAGGCCGATGGCCCAACCGACTTCGAAAAACCCAGCGATAACGAGGTAGATCCAGGCCATGAACGACTCCTTTGGCTTCTGGAAGTCATTTCCTGCCGATGCCGAGAAGTCGGCGACCCGGATTTGACCGAAGCTGGGTCGTCCCAGCCGGGGAAAGGCCGTCAGGCCCCAGGGTCGTCCCTGTGATGATGGATTTATCTAGCGAGCCAATGGCGCCAGCGGAAGCCGGTCGGGCGGCAAATCCGATATGCGCCTGAGGCAGGGACTCAGGTGGTTGAAAACTCGTCCAGCGCCATGACGACGCTCTCCGCCATGCCCGGATCGCGCGAATCGTGCCCTGCCCCACGAACGGGGATCAGCCGGCTGGCCGGCCAGTTGCGGTGGAGATTCCATGCGGTGACGATGGGGCCGGTCACGTCCAGCCGGCCGTGAATCAGCACCGCGGGGATTTCGGCGATCCTGCCGATATTGTGCAGCAGCTCGTTCTCCTCGAGCCAGCCGCGATGGGACCAGTAATGGGTGACGAGGCGCGCGAAGGCGAGGCGGAAGCGCGGGTCGTCGTAGCGGGTACTGGGCTTGTGGTCCGGGTGGATATCCACGATCGCCATTTCCCAGTCGCACCAGTCCCGCGCGGCCTGTTCGTGGATCACGGGATCGGGGCTCATCAGCA
This sequence comes from Paradevosia shaoguanensis, assembly GCF_016801025.1. Lineage (GTDB taxonomy): Bacteria > Pseudomonadota > Alphaproteobacteria > Rhizobiales > Devosiaceae > Paradevosia > Paradevosia shaoguanensis. The sequence continues at coordinate 4,535,114 of NZ_CP068983.1, forward strand.
ACCGGGCATAGGCATCGACCAACGGCTCGTCGTCGATGGCCAGCGCCGCGTCACGAAACTGCTCCCAGGCTTCCGGGAAGAACGCACCTACGCCGTTGGTGATCCAGTCGATCTCCCGGCTGGTCGTCGTCGCTATACTGAAGAGCACCATTTCAGTGACGCGCTCGGGGTGCCGCTCGGCATAGGCCAGCCCCAGCGTCGACCCCCATGAGGCGCCGAGGACGAGCCAGCGGTCGATGCCGAGATAGCGCCGGAGCGTCTCGGCGTCGCCTATGAGGTGCGGCAGCGTATTGGTGGAGAGATCGATCGACGGGTCGCTGGCATGCGGCGTGCTGCGACCGCAATTGCGCTGGTCGAAGAGAACCACGCGGTAACGCTCGGGGTTAAAATAGCGGCGCCAGCCCGGCGAGGCGCCCGAACCCGGTCCGCCATGAAACACCACTGCGGGCTTACCCAACGGATTTCCGACGACTTCCCAATAGACATGGTTCCCGTCGCCGACCTCGAGCATGCCGCTGTCGTAGGGCTGGATTTCCGGGTAGAGCGCGCTCATGGCTTCGCCTCGTGGTGCGGGCGCGCCAGCTACTCGCAAAACCCGGTCACATGCAAGATCGCCAAAAAGAGGAGGCGCCCTCGGTGAGAGCGCCTCGCCCGTGACTACTGCAGCTTGGCCGCGTAGGCGTAGAACAGGCCAGGATCGGCGGCCTGCATGTCGGCAAAGCGCGCATCGAGAATCCAGAGCGTGTCGCCGACCTTGGTGACGGCGGTCGGGGTCTTGAAGCCATCCTGGACCTTGGTGATCGTGGCGTTGTCGCCCTCGATGGTCACGACATCGGCGCGCCCTGCTCCGTTCTGGGCGAGGTAGAGCTTGCCGTCATCGCCGAAACGCATGCCGTCCGGCCCCTTGAGCGGCTCGGAGGTGGTGAGTTCGGTGATGGCCCCGGCGGCGCCATCGGCGCCGACATCGATGCGGAGCAGCTTGTTGGCGGTGACGCTATTCACGTAGAGCGCGCCATCCGGCCCGAAGGAGAGGCCGTCGATACCGGCAAGCTTGGCGTCCTTGACCCAGACCTCGAGCGCGCTGGCGCCCGGCTTGAGCAGCATCACGCTGCCATTGCTGGTGTCGGCGATATAGGCCGAGCCGTCGGCGGTGGTGGCGATGTCGTTGCAGAAGCTGCCCTTGTCGAGGGCATAGCTGCCCTTCTTCTCGGCCGTGGCGAGGTCATAGGCCACGACGTTGGCCGGCAGCGCATCGGCCTTGCCGCCAAAGGCGGCCGGGTCGGAATAGCAAACCCAGAGAGTCTTGGCGGCTTCATCGGCATAGACACCGAGCACCGAGCCCGGGCCTTCGGCAGGCTTATCGATGAGGAGTTCGGTCTTTTCGGCGCCCGGCGCGGCCTTGTAGACCTGACCGAGCGGCATGCTGCCTGCATAAAGCGTGCCGTCGGCGGTCGAGGTGATGCTTTCCGGGAAGACTTTCTGGTCGCCGATCTGCACCTTGTCGGCGGCAAAAGCGGCCGCCGGCGTCAGGATGGCGGCGGTAAAGGTATAAAGGGCAATGGTTTTTGCGGACATGTGAATCCCCTCGCAAATTGGTCCGCGAGATCGTGCCAGCTTTCGTGATCACCCTTCCGGATATTTAGAATTGGGAATCCTGTGTCCGGCGCTGCCCTCAGTACTTCTCGTAGAACGCGTTGCCGCCCGCGACGAGCACGTAGTGCATGTTGTTGTAAGGGAAACTCAGCCCTGCCGTATGGAAGAACTGGGCGTTGCGCACGCCCGGGTGCCGCTCGCCCGCCATGACGCGATCGGCCATTTCGGCAACGAGCGTCACCGAGGCATCGCTCATGGGCCGGTTGAGCACGCCCTCGGCGAACTGGTTCTTCTGCCCCACTACCCCGCATATGGTCTTGGGGTATTGCGGCGAATTGAGCCGGTTCATGACGACGGTGCCCACTGCCAGCATGCCTTCGGCGCTGGAGCGGTTGGATTCGAAATACATTGCGCGCATCAGGCATTCGCGCGGATTGGTGGCGGTATAGCCCCAGCTGCCGAACATGGAGAACATGCTGCAGCCTGACAGAGCCGATGCCGCGATCATGGTTGCCGTAAGCGAAACGAGTTTCGGCCACATGTCGGACTTCCCCTTGGGAGACGAGGGAAGCGGCAAATTAACCGGCTGCCGTTAACATCGGGTTCACCCTGAGGAGAAAAGCGGATGACGCAAAAGCCGAAACAGGAAGCCGAGCAGGAAGTGGAGGCGACGGGTTTCGAGCTCTTCCGCGACAAGCTGCGCCTGCTCTATCACGGCAGTTCGCCGGCGGCCGTGCGCTTCCAGTTCTCGGTCCTGATCGTGGACGTGGCGATCCTCGCCTTCTTCATCGCCTCCCCGCTGCTCTGGGATTCGCCGACCTATCTCTACGTCGATTACTCGATCGCCGCGCTGATGTTCGCCGATCTTGCGGCCCGGATGCTGGCTTCGACCGATATCACGCGCTGGCTGCGCCAGCCGGCGAACTGGGTCGACATCTTTATCCTCGCGACGCTGCTGGTACCGGTGCTCGGCAATTTCGGTTTCCTGCGCGTGCTGCGCCTGTGGACGATCTCGCAGAGCCAGGTGATCTGGAAGCCGCTGCGCAAGCACGGGCTCATGCGCTACGAGGATGCCGGCAAGGCGGTGATCAACCTCGTCACCTTCCTTTTCGTGGTCGCCGGCTTCATCTTCACCTTCTTCTATGCGCCGGGCTCGGGCATAGATGGCTATCTCGATGCGCTTTATTTCACCGTGACGACGATCACGACCACCGGGTTCGGCGACATCACGCTTCCCGGCCCGCTCGGGCGCATCACCTCGATCATCGTCATGATCATCGGCATCTCGCTGTTCGTGCGGCTGGCCCAGCAGGTGTTCCGCCCCTTCAAGATCACCTTCCCCTGCCCGCAATGCGGCCTGCAACGCCATGAGCCCGACGCCGTGCATTGCAAGGCGTGCGGGCACATTCTCAAAATTCCGGATGAGGGTAATTAAGGCGGGTGTGGAGAGGGCTTAGGCCGAGGGAGCTATCGATGCTTAGTTCGGCACGATACACCCCACTTCGCACTTTCCTGACCACCGCATTTCCCCCACCACGGAACTTCCCCGGCGAAAGCCGGGCTCATTGCACCGTCCCGCACGAGTGGAGAAATCCATAGGCCCCGGTTCTACGGCCGGGGAAGTTCCGTGGTGGGGGAGGCATCGTGGTGGGGAAGCGTGGTGGGGATGTCGAGAAAACGAGAGTTCAGCAGGATGCTTCCCGCATCCAGCTCCCTACTCCTCCCCACCCTTCTTGCGGCGCGGCTTGAACGTCTGCTCGCCAACGTCGCGGTTGGCAGCGGCGGCAGCGCGGGCTTTCTTCGCCTTGAAGTCGGGCTTGCCCTTGTCCTTGTTGAACGGCTTCGCCTTGGCCTTCGGCTTGCGCTTGGCATCGACCGGCGGCGGCAATTCGTCCACTGAAGGGGCAGTATCGGTCATAGGATCGAACGAGGCGCCGCGGGCCTTGTTGGCGCGGTCCTTCCACGGCTTGTCGCCGCGGCCCATCTTGCGCGGAGCCGGCGCCTGCGGGGCGCCATCGAGCACCGTGATCTCGACATTGCGTTCGCCGGTGCCGTGCGCCTCGAGGTGACCGATGAAGTCATCGGCCATGTCGGCGGCGATCTCGAAATGGGTCTCGCGGTCGAGGATACGGATCGAGCCAACGGCGGATTTCTGCACGCCACCGGCCTTGCAGATCATCGGCAGCAGCCAGCGCGGATCGGCCTTCTGCTTGCGGCCCAGCGACAGCGAGAACCAGGTGCCGCCCGAAACGCGCTCGCCCGGCTTGCCGGCACGCTCGGGGCGTTCAGTCCGTTCGGCGCGCTTGCCCGGCGCAGACGGCGGCGGCAGGTCTTCAATCTCTTCGGGCACTGGACGCGCCGCGAGCTGGATACGGAGATAAGCGGCTGCCACCTGCTCGGGCGTGTAGCGCGCCAGAAGCTCGGTCGCGAAGCCGTTGAGGTCTTCATCCAACGGCTCGGTGAGCGAGGTGTCGTCGAGAATGGCCTGGCGATAGCGCGCCTCGATCTGCGCGCTGGTCGGGGCCGGCATATAGGAGGCCTCGACGCGCGCCAGCTTGAGCACGCGCTGCACGGCACCGCGACGATGCTGCGGCACGACGAGCACGCAGGTGCCCTTGCGGCCGGCGCGGCCGGTACGGCCCGAGCGGTGAAGCAGCGTATCCGGATTGCCGGGAATGTCGGCGTGGATGACGAGGTCGAGATTGGGGATGTCGATGCCGCGCGCCGCCACGTCGGTGGCCACGCAGACTCGGGCACGGCCGTCGCGCATCGATTGCAGCGCGTTGGTGCGCTCGGCCTGGGTCAGTTCGCCCGATAGCGCCACCACGGCGAAGCCGCGATTGAGCAGCCGCGCCGCGAGGTGTTTTACGCTTTCGCGGGTGTGGCAGAAGATGATGGCGTTCGGCGCATCATAATAGAGCAGCGTATTGATGATCGCGTTTTCGCGGTCCGGCGCCGGCACGGTGAGCAGCTTGTAGTCGATATCGACGTGCTGGGACGCCGCGCCCGCCACACTCAGCCGCAGCGCATCGCGCTGATAGGTTGCGGCGAGCTGGGCGATGGCCTTGGGTACGGTGGCCGAGAACATCAAGGTACGCCGCTCTTCGGGCGCAGCGGCAAGGATGAATTCCAGATCCTCACGGAAACCGAGGTCGAGCATTTCGTCGGCTTCATCGAGCACCACGGCGCGCAGCTCGGAAATATCCAGCGCCCCCTTGGTGATGTGGTCGCGTAGGCGACCCGGCGTGCCGACGACGATATGGGCGCCGTGCGCCAGTGCGCGGCGCTCGGTGCGGATGTCCATGCCGCCGACATTGGAGACGATGCGCGCGCCCGCATCGGCATAGAGCCAGGCCAGTTCGCGCTGCACCTGCAAGGCGAGTTCGCGCGTCGGCGCGATGACCAGCGCCATCGGCTTGCCCGCCTGCCCCAGATGGTCGCCGCCTTCGAGCAGCGTGGGGGCGATGGCCATGCCGAAGGCCACGGTCTTGCCGGAGCCGGTTTGTGCGGAAACCAGAAGGTCCGCGCCTTCCGTCTCGGGCGCCAGCACGGCGAGCTGCACAGGCGTCAGCGTTTCATAGCCGCGGGCGGTCAAGGCGCCGGCCAGCGCCGGAGCAATGGAAGAAGGAAGGGTCACGAGAGGTCTTTCAAATGAGGACGCCGGATTGCGCCCACTATGCGCATATAGGCAAACTAAAAGGCCGCCCGAAGGCGGCCTTCCGCAAATTCGTGCACCGGCTGGATATTAGCCGACGATCTCGAGATCGGAGAAGAAGAACTTGATTTCCTGGGCAGCGGTCTCGGGAGCATCCGAACCGTGAACCGAGTTTTCGCCGATCGAGAGAGCGAATTCCTTGCGGATGGTGCCCTCGGCAGCGTTGGCCGGGTTGGTAGCGCCCATGACTTCGCGGTTCTTGAGGATGGCGCCTTCGCCTTCCAGGACCTGCACGACCACCGGCTCGGCGCTCATCTGGGCGACGAGTTCACCGTAGAACGGGCGCTCCTTGTGGACGGCGTAGAAAGCGCCGGCCTGAGCGGGAGAGAGGTGGATGCGCTTGGAAGCGACGACGCGCAGGCCGGCGTCCTCGAACTTGGCGACGATCTTGCCAGTGAGGTTACGGCGGGTCGCGTCGGGCTTGATGATCGAAAGGGTGCGCTCGAGAGCCATTGCTTGGTCCTTGACGAGATTTTTTGGAAAAGGTGGCGCCTTTTAGCGTCACGTCGTGACGGGCGCAAGACGCGCAACGCAGTGCAGCCATGCTTGCGCGCACATCGTTACCGACGAAAATCAACCGGCCTTGGTGCTGAGGAAGACGCCCGTTTCCTTCTCGGACTCCAAAATCCCGCCGCCAGCCGCGAAGGCCGCGTCGATCCGCCCCCGAAACGCCTGCAGCGCAGCGTCGTCCGCCCCATCGCCCGGCGGATATGACGTCAGGGCCAGAAACACGTCCTCGGGTTCGGTTATCCGCAGGCGCGACGGATAGCGCTCCAGCCGAACATTGCCGAACTGCGCTCCGAGCAGGTCCTGCGCCTCCTCAAAACCGAACGCCAGACCCGCCGGATCAAATTCCGAGCTGCCGAATACGGTCGTCAGCGCATAGAGCTCCCGCATGTTCAACTTGCCATTCGTGGTCACGGCAAGCGTCCCGCCCGGGCGAAGCACACGAAACATCTCGGCGATCGCGCGGCTCGGGTCGGGGACGTGGTAGAGCATGTGCATCGCCAGGACGACATCGAAGCTGCCATCGGCAAACGGCATCGCCGAGGCATCGGCCTGCCGCGCGGTGAAGCTGGCGAGCGGCAAATCCTTGCACCGCTCCTCTGCCTCGCGAACCATCCCGTCCGAGGCGTCGGCCAGCGTCAGATGCAGGCCGGCCGGCATATCCGGCACGACGTCCTGCCAGAACCAACCCGGCCCGCACCCGATATCGAGCACGTGGTCGCCCGGTTTCAGCGGCAAATGCTTTGCCACCCACTGAAACCAGCCCATCTCGGCGATCGTGTACTTGCCGTTCAGCCGCGCCCGCGCCGCCAGCTTCTCGCTGTTGGCGTATTGCCTGCCCGTCTCGCTGATCGATCCCATGAGCGCTCCCCCCTGCCCCGATACGACAAGGCATGGCCAGCCATGTCAATCCGTGCGGGCCGTCCTGCGGTCGCTGCGGTTGCCAATCCAGCCCTGAGCCCTTATCTCACGGCGTCCGAAGGATTACCCTATGCTTACGATCTCAAATCTCACCTACCGCATCCAAGGCCGCGTGCTGTTCGACGACGCCTCCGTTGTCCTGCCCACGGGGTCCAAGACCGGTTTCGTGGGTAAGAACGGGTCGGGCAAGACGACGTTGTTCCAGCTCATCCAGGGGCAGATCAGCCCGGATGCCGGTATCGTCGAAGTCCTGAAGAAGGCACGCATCGGCGGCGTCGCGCAGGAAGCGCCGGCGACGAGCCTTTCCGTGCTTGAAACCGTCATGGCCGCCGATGTCGAGCGCGCGTCGCTCCTCAAGGAAGCCGAGACGGCACACGATGCCCATCGCATCGCCGAGATCCACACGCGGCTCGCCGACATCGACGCGCACACCGCCGAAGGCCGCGCTTCGACGATCCTCAAGGGCCTGGGCTTCGAATATGACCGCCAGCATGCCCCTACGTCAGAGCTCTCGGGCGGCTGGCGCATGCGCGTGGCACTGGCCGGCGTGCTCTTCAGCCAGCCCGACCTGCTGCTCCTCGACGAGCCGACCAACTATCTCGATATCGAAGGTACGCTCTGGCTGGAAAAGTACCTGGCGACCTATCCCTATACCGTCTTCATGATCAGCCACGACCGTGACCTGCTCAACAAGGCGGTAAACTCGATCATCCATCTCGAACACGGCAAGCTGACCTTCTACAAAGGCAATTACGACACGTTCGAGACCACCCGCCGCATGCAGATGGAGCTCCACAACAAGTCGCGCGAGAAGACCCTCGCCCAGATCGCGCACCTGCAGAGCTTCGTGGATCGCTTCAAGGCCAAGGCTACCAAGGCCAAGCAGGCCCAGGCGCGCGTCAAGATGATCGCCAAGCTCAAGCCGCCTGCGGCGATGTTCGACGAGCACTCCTCGCCCTTCAGCTTCGAGAACCCGAAAAAGATCCCGGCCTCGCCGATGATCACGTTCGATGACGTCTCGGTGGGCTACGGCGACAGGGTCGTGCTCAAACGCATCACCAACCGTATCGACCCCGAGGATCGCATCGCGCTCATCGGCGTCAACGGCAACGGCAAGTCGACCTTCGCCAAGCTCCTGGCCGGCGATCTCAAGCCGATGGGCGGCGAGATGCGCAAGAGCAAGGGGCTGGAAATCGCCTATTTCGCCCAGCACCAGATGGACAAGCTGCGCCCCAACGAGACGCCGCTCGAGCACGTCACCTCGCTCATGCCCTATGACAGCGAAGCCAAGCGCCGCAGCCGCGTGGCGCAGATGGGCCTCTCGACCAGCCGCATGGATACGCTGGTGAAGAACCTCTCGGGTGGCGAGCGTGCTCGCCTGCTCATGGGCCTCATCACATTCGGCGGCCCGGGCATGCTCATCCTCGACGAGCCGACCAACCACCTCGACATCGACAGCCGCGACGCGCTGGTGCAGGCGCTCAACGATTATGAAGGCGCCGTGCTCATCATCAGCCACGACCGCCATCTGGTCGAGGCAACGGTGGACAAGCTCTGGATCGCCGAGGGCGGCACGATCCACGAATTCGCCGACGACCTCGACGGCTACCAGCGCATGCTGACCGGCGGCGCCAGCAAGAGCAGTTCGGGCAACGGCGCCGCGCAGCCGCTTTCGCGGGACGACCGCAAGAAGGAGAAGCAGGAGGCCGCCGCCCGGCGCGCCGCCATCGCTCCGCTGCGCAAGGCCGTGCAGGATACCGAGACCAGGCTCGGTCGCCTGCGCACCGAACTGGAAAAGACCGATCAGCTCCTTGCCGACCCCAAGATCGCGACGGGCGACAAGGACAGGGTCATCGCCCTTTCCAAGGACAAGGCGCGTTTCCAGGCGGAAATCGATGCGGCCGAGGAGCACTGGCTTGAGATCAGCGCCGAACTCGAACAAGCTCAGGCGCAGGGCTAGCGGTTCTTCGCCAGGGCCCGTTCGGAGATGGACATGTCGCGCGTCACGGCACAATGGCTGATCGAGAACCTGAAGCTTGAGCCGCACATGGAAGGCGGCTGGTTCCGGCAGACCTTCCTGGATCAGCCCGCCAATGGCGGGCGTGCCCATTCGACGCTGATCTACTACCTGATCGAAGGCGGCGACGTTTCCAAATGGCACCGGGTCGACGCGGCCGAGGTCTGGCACTGGTATGCGGGCGCCCCGCTCCGGCTCACCGTCTCTCCCGATGGGCTCGCCGCCCAGAGCCATGTGCTGGGCACCGATTTCCTCGCGGGCGAGCGCCCGCAAGCCATCGTTCCGCAGCAGCATTGGCAAACGGCACGGAGCCTTGGGGATTGGTCGCTCGTTGGTTGCACGGTCGCCCCGGGTTTCCTCGTTTCCAAGTTCGAGATCGCCGATCCGGCGACCATGCCGCACGCGCCTGCCGGCGGGTGACCACCACAAGCACAAAGGGAGAGGCTGGATGGCCGAGGCACTGACGATCTGGACATACGATTGGGTGCCGGAAGGCAAATCCGGTCCCCGTGGCCATGTCCGCGACATCAGGCTGCGCTGGGCCTGCGAAGAGGCCGGCTTCGACTACGACGTCAAATCCGTCCCATTCAGCGATCGCGGCGCGGAGCACTTCGCGCGCCAGCCCTTCGGCCAGGTGCCGTATCTCGAGGACGATGGCCTCATCATCTTCGAAAGCGGCGCCGGCCTCCTGCATCTCGCCCGCAAGAGCGAAGCACTCATGCCGCGCGATCCCAAGGGCGAGGCCGACACGCTGCAATGGACCATCGCCGCGCTCAGCTCCATCGAGATGATCACCGTGCCCTGGTGGTTCATCGGCCTCTCCCGACCCGAGATCAATCCGCTCGAAGACTGGGCGCTCCATCGCCTCAAGCTGCTGGATGACGTGCTGGCCCAACGCGAATGGCTGGCTGCCGGACGCTTCACCGTGGCCGATATCCTCATGTCCGACGTGCTGCGCGTTCCCAAGGTCCGCGCTGCCGCCGACTTTCCCGCGACCCAGTCCTATATCGAGCGCGCCTGCGCCCGCCCGGCCTTCAAGCAGGCCTATGACGGACAGATGGCGCACTTCGCCTCCGGCGGGCAGACGCAACACTACAGGCCCTGACCTCCGGCGTGGCAGGTGAGGAAAACCCGCCACAGTGCGGAAGGGACTTGGTTACATACACCGTTGATAGCCCGCCCCGGCCGGTTGACAGGCCGGGCGATTGATCGTTTCCTCGCACCTCGACTACCGGGACCGCGGAACGATTAATGGCCCTGACCCGCCGACTGGCTTTGGCGTTCACCTTCGTGCTGGCGGGTATCACGTTGGCCACGGGTGCCGAGCGCCTCTCAGCCAAGCAGCAGAAAGACGCCCTCGAATGGGCCGCCAATAACAGCCTCTTCGTCCTCTACCACGAAGTCGGGCACCTGCTTGTCGACCAGCTCGGCCTGCCGGTTCTCGGCAAGGAAGAAGACGCGGCCGACAACATGGCCAGCTACACCCTGCTGCAGAAGCATACGCGCGCCGCCGACAAGGCGATCACCGACGCCGCCTATGGCTGGCTCCTCACCGGACAGGCCTATACGCCGCGTCCCGACGACAGCGACTACTACGCCTCGCACAGCCTCGACCGTCAGCGCGCCTTCCAGATCGTCTGCCTGATGGTGGGCAGCAATCCGTCCGCCTTCGGCAAGATCGCCGACGAGTATCGGATCGACAGCGATCGGCAGGAAGAGTGCGAATACGACTGGAAGCGGCTCAAGGCGAGCATGGAGGGCGTGCTGCGCCCCTATTCCAGCAAGAACGCCCGCGCCACCGAGGTGACGATCACCTACCACGCCGCTTCCGGCAAGCTGAAGACGGCCGCCGATGCCTTCAAGAAGAGCGGCGTCTTCGAGCAGGTCGCCGACCAGATCAAGGCGCAGTACGGCCTGCGCAACAAGGTGACGCTGCGTGCCAAGCGCTGCGGCGAGGCCAATGCCTTCTACGATCCCGATACGGTGGAAGTGACCTTCTGCTACGAGCTGATGGATGACTTCGTCCAGCTCATCAAGGCCGACATGCCCGAGGAATCCGAGCGCACTGCCCCGCCGCCCTCGACCGGCTTCGGCCGTTCGCCTACGGCGGCCTCCTAGCTGAAGCCGACATAGCGCCCCGGCCGGTGGTTGATCGCCACGAAAAGGTTGAGGCAGGCCGCGCCCAGCATCGAGATCAGTACGCGGTCGAACGGCACGACGAAGAAGGCTGTTGCCAGGATGCAGAGGTCGACTGCGAGCTGGAAGTAGCCGGCGCGGATGCCGAAATTGTCCTGGAGATAGAGCGCCAGGATATTGATGCCGCCAACACTCGCCCTGTGCCGGAAAAGCGCCAGCACGCCCATGCCCAGCATCGCTCCGCCCGCGATCGCCGCGTAGTAGGGGTTGACCGTCCCGAGGTCGAGCCATTGCGCGGTATAGGTGGTGAGCACCGAGACCAGCGCCACCGAGATGAAGGATTTCAGCGTGAACTGCCAGCCCATGCGCAGCCAGGCCAGCGCGAAGAACGGCAGGTTGATCACGAAGAACAGCGGCCCGAAGCCCATGCCCGTCGCATATTGGATGATGAGCGCCAGACCGGCCGTACTGCCGGAAATCAGCGTCGCCTTGGTGTAGAGCGTCAGCCCCAGCGAGACCAGCATCGTGCCGAAGAGGATCGCAATCACGTCTTCGTAGATTCGATGGCGTGATGGTGCGTTCGGCGTGTCGATCACGATCAGGCTTTCTTGACCCAGCGTCCGGCAGGGTCCTGCTGCCAGTACGTCACCGCGTTGCCGGCATCGGCCGATAGCGCCCGCCAGGCGCCGCGCGCCTCGACGACGGCATCCGGATCATGCCCCGAGAAGATGAAGACGATGCGATCATAACCGGCCGAGTTCTGCGGTACAGCGCGGTCGACGAAGAATCGTACATTGGCGCCGTTGGGATTTTCCGGCCCGGTGGCGATCAGCACGGGCTGCTCGGGCGCCATGTCGTCACCGGCCACGCCATGCGGCAGGAAGCTGTCATCCCGATAGGTCCAGAGCGTGCCGTCCAGCGCCTCCGCGCGCTCGCGGCTGCTGGTTTCGACCACCGCCCGCCAGCCGCGCTCAACCGTCTTCTCGAGCAGAAGCGGCAGCACCTTTTCGAGCGGCTGGTTTTCGAGGTGGTAAAAAAGGACGTCAGGCATGCGCGTTTGTCACCCAAGTGACGATGCCAGGCAAGAGCGATGGCGAGGCAGAGTGTCCCTGCCCCGCCGGAAAGGCCTCAGCCCTCGTAATGGTCGCGCACCAGCCGGTCGAGCAGCGCCACGCCGAAGCCCGGGCCCCAGCTCGTGTTGGTCTCGCTGGGCGACACGCCCATACCGGCACCCGCGATATCGAGATGCGCCCACGGCACGTCGTTGACGAAGCGCTGCAGGAACGCCGCAGCAGTGATCGAGCCAGCCGGACGGCCGCCGGTATTCTTGATGTCGGCGAAGCGGCTTTCGATGATCTTGTCGTAGGCCGGCCCAAGCGGCATGCGCCACACCTTCTCGTTGGTGGCGAGGCCGGCGGCGTAGAGGCGGCTCGCCAAATCGTCATTGTTCGAGAAGAGGCCGGCATATTCCTGGCCAAGCGCCACGACAATGGCGCCGGTCAGCGTCGCCAGGTTGATCATGAACTTCGGCTTGAAGCGGTCCTGCGTGTACCAGAGCGCGTCGGCCAGTACGAGGCGGCCTTCGGCATCGGTATTGATGATCTCGATGGTCGTGCCCGACATGGCCTTGACGATATCGCCCGGACGCGTCGCCGTGCCGGAAGGCATGTTCTCGACGAGGCCGATGACGCCCACCGCATTCACCTTGGCCTTGCGCGCGGCGAGCGCGTGCATCAGGCCGGTCACGGCGGCGGCGCCGCCCATGTCGCCCTTCATGTCTTCCATGCTCGCGGCCGGCTTGATCGAGATGCCGCCGGTGTCGAACACCACGCCCTTCCCGATGAAGGCTACCGGGGCTTCGCCCGCCTTGCCGCCGTTCCAGCGCATGATGACGAGGCGCGGCGGACGGGCCGAGCCCTGCGACACCGCGAGCAGCGAATTCATGCCCAGCTTGCGCATGGCCGGCTCGTCGAGCATTTCGATCTCGACGCCCAGCTCGGCAAGCTTGCCGGCGCGCTCGGCAAATTCGAGCGTGCCGAGCACGTTGGCCGGCTCGTTGATGAGGTCGCGCGCAACGATCGTGCCGTCAGCCACCGCGCCGCGATTGGCGATCGCCGCCTTGGCCGCGGCTTCGTCGGCAACGTGGAAGGTCACGGGCAGCGTTTTCGCCTCGCCGTTCTCGTCATCCTTCTTGGGCGACTTGTACTTGTCGAACTTGTAGTGGCGCAGCTTGAGCCCCGCCGCAACCTCGGCGATCGCCTGCGGCGTCGCGTCGGCGCCATCGAGCACCACGGCCGCTTCCGTCGCGCGGGTTGCCGCGATCTTGGCCGCAAGCGAACCGCCGCGATCCGTCCACACGGTAGCGCTGGCAGCCGCGTCGGGCTTGCCTGCTCCCAGCACCAGCAGGCGCTGAGCCTGGACGCCCTTGGGCGCGATGATCTCGAGTTGCTGACCCTGCTTGCCCTTGAAGCTCGCGGCGCTAGCCGTGGCCTGCCAATCGAGTCCGGTCGCCGCCCAGATCTGCGCGCCGGCACCTTCGGGCGCCGCTTCCTCGTTCGCATAGATAACGAGCGTCCCGGTGGCTTTCGGCGGCAGGGCGGCGGTCTTGATCGTGAGTTGCTGGGTCATTGGGAAGGCTTTCGGTAAGTCGCCAGAACGCTGGCAGGACGGAGGGGACTATCAATCAAGGAGTCTCATGGCGCGTCAATCCTGCAACAAAGAGGTGGCAAGAGCGCCTGCGGGTAAAAAACGCGCTCCCTCGCCTTGCAAATGCAACTCGCGGCAAGCACAGTTCCGCCCGCCGGATTCAACTTTTCATCAAAAAGCGAGATGTCTCGACTAACCCGTTATCTCGTGGGACTTTTCTGGTCGAACGCGCTTTTGTTCGCGGGCGTCGCGACCGTGTTGATTTGGCTGATCCAATGCCTGCGCGTCTTCGACGTGGTTTCGGTCAAGGGCCAGAGCATCTTCACGCTTGTGGGCCAGGCCGTCCTCAGCATGCCGCCACTGCTGATCGTCTTTCTCTATGTCTGCCTGGGCATCGGCATGGGGCGGGCGCTGCGTGACCTGCAGCTTTCCCAGGAACTGCACGCGATCCATTCCAGCCGCCGGCTCGGCGCGTTGTTCGGCGCTGTCGGCGTCTTCATCGGCCTTGGCGCTATGCTGCTGCTGCTCCTCACCAATGTCGTCGAGCCCATGGCGCAGCGCCGGCTCAGCGAGTGGCAGGCGAGCATTGCCGCCGATCTCGTCGGTCGCACCCTGCGCCCGCATCGCTTCTCCGAAGTGACGCCGGGCGTGGTCATCGTCATCGGCGGCCGACAGGGCGTCGGGGAGATCACCGACTTCTTCGTCGATGATTCCCGCGACCCGGCCATGCGGCGCACCTATATCGCCAAGTCGGCCAATGTCTCGCAGGATGAGAACGGCTACGTCCTCAACCTGCGTGAGGGCTACCTGCAATACACCACCGACAAGCTGGCCTTCTCGCAGATCACCTTCGGCTCCTACGATGTCTCCCTCGATCGCCTCACCGATCCGGTGGTCGATCGCGATCCGCTCGCCGAAAGCTCGAGCTTCGACATTATCCGCGACGGTCTATCCACAGGCGTGTGGAGCCAGAACGCCATCCAGATGCTTATCAACCGCTCGGCCGAGGGCCTGCGCATCGTCGGCATCTGCCTGCTGGTCGCGAGCCTTGCCGCCTTCCCCACCGGCAAGCGCCTGCGCTTCGTCCTGCCGCTCGAGGCCTCGGTGCTGGCCGCCGCATTCGGCGAGCGCCTCGTCACCACCTACGTCCCCGGCATGTTCGCGCCCTATGCCGGCGCCGTCGTCATGATCGTGGTGGGGCTTGTCATCCTGGCGTACAAGCTGCGCATCAACCAATGGTTCGGCGGCGTGCCGAAACGGGCGGAGATGCGGGCATGAACCGGATCGACCGCCTCCTGCTGTTCAGGCTTGCCGGGCGCATCGGCATCACGGTGCTCGTATTTTTCGGCCTCATCGCGCTGGTCGAATCTCTCGATGCCTGGCGCTTCTCACACCTGATGGAAGCCGGCGGCCTGCCGCTGGCCATCTTCGTCAACGCGGTCAGCGCCATCCGCTGGACCATCAAGACCCTGCCCGTCACGGTGCTTCTCGGCGCCATCATCGGCCTGGTCGAGATGCAACGCACGCGCGAACTCCTGATCATCAAGGCGTCGGGCGTCTCGATCTGGCGCGTCCTGCGCGGCCCGGTTCTCGGCATGATCCTGGCGGGCCTGGCCATCAGCTTCGTGGTCGAAGGGCTCGTCGTCGAGACCAACCGCGTCTGGAACCCGACGGTTCCGGTCGGCGACACCAGCGTCGTTGGCGGCAATGGCCTCTGGCTCGAACAGACCGATGGCGGCAGCCCGTATGTCATCACCGCCCGTGGCGTCACCCGTCAGGGCAGTTCGCTCACCGATGTCACCGTCTTCTATCGCGAGGACCCGACCCGCGGCCGCGTGCTGGCCGAAAGCGGTGAACTGCGTCCCGGCGCCTGGTACCTGACGGGTGTCCGCGAGCTGCGCAGTGATGCGCCGATCGAGTATCTCGATAGCCTCGAAATCCCAACCACCAGCACCCCCGCCGAGGTCAGCCTCAAGCTCACCTCGCCCGAGGACTACACGCTTTATGAGCTGGCCCAGGCACTTGCCTCCCAGATCGGCGATCCGTCGGTCCGCGCGGCAGCCGCGACGCGGCTCTACAAGCTCTTTGCACTGCCCGCTTTGCTCGTCGGCTCCCTATTGATTGCTTTTGCGTTTACCGCCGGTTATCGAAGGACCAATAAGTATGGGGCGACGATCCTCTATGGTATCGTGTTGGGCTTGGTGGTTTTCGTTTTGACCGAGATGGCGGATCGTGCCGGCTCGTCGGGCGTGCTGACACCGGTTGTGGCCGCCCTCGGGCCCGCCTTCGTCGCCATAACCATCGGGCTCACGGTGTTGTTGTACAAAGAGGACGGGCGCGCGTAATGGTTTTGCGCCGGAAGAGTATCGCGTCGATCTTGCGCCTGGCTGCTGCCGGCGCGATAGCGATTCTCGCTTCGCCTGCCTTTGCCCAAAGCGCCCTCCTCCCTTCCGGCTTTTTCGACAACGTCCCGCCCAGCGGCCCGAACAAGACTGCCGTCGTCGAGGCGGACAGCCTGTCGTTCGATGGCGACACCGGCACGATCACCGCGTCGGGTGGCGTCATCATCCGCTACGAGGGCTATGAGGGAACCGGCGACCGCCTGACCTTCAACCAGGGCTCGGGCGAGATGACCTTCGACGGGAACGTGCACATGCGCGATCCCCAGGGCGTGGTCTACACGACCAACCACATCGAGATGACCGGCGGCTTCAAGAAGGCGATCCTCGACGGCCTGACGCTGCGTACGCCTGCCGGCACGCTCGTGACCGCCGAGAGCGTCGATTACGGCCAGGCTCTCCAGACCATCCTCATGGATACGAAATACTCGCCTTGCGGCGATTGCATCGACTCCAAGGGCCGCCGCATCGGCTGGCAGGTGTTTTCCAAGAAGGTCACCTACGTCAAGGCCGACAAGAAGGTCTATCTCGAGCAGTCGCGCCTTGAGCTCCTGGGCATTCCGATGGCCTGGATTCCGTGGCTGGCCCTCAACGATCCGACCGAGCCGGCCAAGCAGGCCTTCCGCACGCCGCGCCTCGCCTATGGCGAGAAGTACGGCATGGCGCTCACCGTGCCCTATTCGATCGCCCTCGACGAGAATACCGACCTCTTCCTGCTGCCCACCATCACCTCGCGTCAGGGCCTGATGGCTGGCGCCGAATGGATTCGTCGCTTCCCGAATGGCGAAATCTCGCTCAAGGGACAGGTCATCCGCCAGGCGGCTCCCGAAGTCTTCGGCACGCTGCCGGGCAATCGCGAATGGCGTGGCTCGATCCAGACCTCCGGCCGCTTCGTGCCGGCCAGCGAGTGGACCTGGGGCTGGAACTACACCGCCTTCACGGACCCCTATTTCCTCACCGATTATTCGCTGGCCGAATCCAAGAACAGCATCAACGAGGTCTACGCCACGCATCTGAGCAAAAATCAGTATGCGGATGTGCGCGTGCAGCAGTTTACCCTGCTCGAATCCACCACGCAGGACCAGCAGGCTCTCCTCCTGCCCAATGCGCGCTATGAAGGCGTGCTCAATCTCGACAACGGTCTCGGCCAGGTGGCGCTTTCGAGCCGCCTCATCGGCCTGCAGCGCAATGCCGACGATACCGCCACCGCCAACGGCGTGCCCTATGTCTATGGCTTCGGCGGCCGCAAGGTGCATGGCGCGATCCAGGGTTCCTGGCAGAAGCAGATCATCGGCCCGGCCGGCGTCGTCTTCACGCCCTATCTCGGCCTGCGTGGCGACGCCGCCATGTATGACGGCACCAGCGTCAATCCGGCGGCGCCGCCCAGCCAGACGCTTTTCAGCATCACCCCGATCGCCGCGCTCGATATCCGCTGGCCGCTGCTGGCCACTGCCGGCTCCTCCACGCACATCATCGAACCCATCGTGCAGCTCGTCTATCGCGGCACCAACACGACGCTGGCCGGCATCACCAATGACGATGCCCAGAGCTTCGTCTTCGATGACGGCAACCTCTTCAGCTTCAACCGTTTCTCGGGCTACGATCGCCAGGAGACCGGCCTGCGCGCCAATATCGGCGCCCGCTACCAGGCCGATTTCGGCGACAATAGCTGGATCGAGCTCATCGGCGGTCAGTCGTTCCACCTTGCGGGCGACAACGCCTTCGCGTCGGCCGATCCGGCGCAGGTCGGCAACCCGGCCAGTTCCGGTCTCGGCACTGACGCCTCCTACCTCGTTGCCGGCGTGCGCGGTTCGCTCTGGAACATCTATCGCGCCGGCGCCAAGGTGCAGTTCGATCCGCAGGCCGGCCAGGTCACCCGCACGGCTGCCGCTCTCGGCTTCTCGAACTACGGCTACACGGCCGATATCGAATACGCGTACCTGCGCGCCAACCCTGCCCTCGGCGTCGATGCCGACCAGCATGAGGTGGGTGCCGTGGTCGGCGCACCCGTGCCGCTGCCGTGGATGGATTACTGGCGCGTCAAGGCCGGCGTCTACTGGGATCTGGCCACCAGCCAGTGGCTCGAACTCCAGGGCGGGCTCTATTACGACGATGGTTATCTATCGTATGGCGCAAACGTGATCAGGACCGGACCGACCGCCTCGACGGCCAACGACACCAGATTCCTGTTCAGTTTCCGCCTGCGCGGACCGGATGGAGCCGATTTCGCGCTCTAGCCCCTCTGGTCACGGCTTCCCTTGGCAGCCAAAATGCTCTAGTCCGGCAACGGATTTTGGCCGTATTCTTCCACCAAACAGCCACGATCCGCGCAGTTCGATGCGCGGCGAGGCGATAGAACGGATGATGACGATGGTTCGTAATTTTGGCGCCCTGTTCCTTGGGCTTGTGATGGCGGTCAGCCTGGCCGCCCCTGCCCTGGCGGCAGTAAAGGTCACCGTGAACGGGACCCCGATCACCGACGTTCAGATTGCCCAGCGCGTGAAGCTGCTGGCACTCGAAGGCGGCGGCGGCACCAAGGGTGCCACCGAGCAGCTCATCAACGAAGTCATCCAGGTCGATGAAGCCAAGCGCGTTGGCATCGTTATCTCGGAAAGCCAGATCGATGGCGCCTTCCTCACGGTTGCCCGCAACCTCAAGATGAGCGAAGCGAACCTCAAGAAGGTGCTGACCCAGCAGGGCGTCAACATGCAGACGCTGCGCGATCGCCTCAAGGCCTCGCTCGCCTGGCAGGCCGTCGTCGGCCAGGTCGTCAACCAGAACGTCCAGGTTTCCGACAGCGAGCTTGATGCCAAGGCGGCCGGCAAGGTCAACGCGGCCAACAGCTTTGACTACATCCTCAAGGAAGTGCTGTTCATCGGCGGCGGCGGTCGTTCGGGCCAGGCCAATTCCTATCGCGCCGCCTTCAAGGGTTGTGACAGCGCGGTGCAGCTTTCGACCAAGTACACCGACGTCGCCGTGACCGACGTCGGCCGTCGTCACGCCACCCAGCTTCCCGATGCCCTGGCCAAGGAACTGGCCGGCATCAATGTGGGCGGCATCACCAAGCCGCGCGTGGTCTCCAATGGCGTCTCGATGCTCGCCGTCTGCTCGAAGTCCGAAGCCCGCGACCTGACCTTCATCAAGGACACGATCCGCCAGGAAGCCGGCAACGACCAGCTCAAGAACGCTGCCGACAAGTACCTCAAGGACCTCCGGGCCAAGGCCCGCATTTCGTACAACTAAGCGAGGCTGCATTGGCCGCTGCACTGGCGCCCCTTGCGCTGAGCATGGGTGAACCTTCGGGGATCGGGCCAGACCTGATCCTCAGGCTTTTCTCGCAAAGGGCGGAGCTCAGGCTTCCGCCCTTTGTGGTCTATGGCAACGTGCCTTTCCTGCGGGCCCGCGCTGCGCGTCTCGGCATCGACGTCACGTTCGGCCCTCCCGACGCCGATTTCGCCACCACCCTCCCCGTGCTCGATATCGACGGCATGGTGCCCGACAATCCCGGCGCACCGACGGCCCTTTCGGGCAAGGTAGTGATGGAGGCCATTGCCCGCGCCGTCGCCGATACCCTTCGAGGCGCCACCCGCGGCCTCGTCACCGCACCCATCCACAAGGGTGTGCTCTATTCCGCCGGCTTCAAGTATCCGGGGCACACCGAGTATCTGGCGGCTCTCTGCGCCACGCCGGGCAGTGCCCCGCGGCTGCCGGTGATGATGCTTGCGCATGAAGAGCTGCGCACCATCCCGCTGACCATCCACGTGCCCCTGCACGAGGTGCCAGGCCTCGTCACCACCGACCTCATCCTCAAGACCACGCGCATCGTCGCCCACGACCTGCGCAACCGCTTCGGCATTGCCGACCCGCGCATCGGTATTGCCGGCCTCAACCCGCATGCGGGCGAAGGCGGCACGATCGGGCGGCAGGAGGTCGACATCATCGGCCCGGCTGTCGCTGCCCTCGTCCATGAGGGCATCGCCGCCGAAGGTCCCTTCCCGGCCGATACGCTGTTCTTCCCCGCGCATTGGCGGCAATACGACGCCGTTATCGCCATGTATCACGACCAGGCGCTGATCCCGATCAAGACCGTGGCGTTCGATGAAGCCGTCAACGTAACGCTCGGCCTGCCCATCGTGCGCACCTCGCCCGACCACGGCACCGCCTTCGATCTTGCCGGCAGCGGCAAGGGCTCGCATGCGAGCTTCCTGGCGGCCATCCGCCTTGCAGACAAGATGACGGGCGGCGCATGAGCCAGATCGACGACCTGCCGCCGCTGCGCGAAGTCATCGCCGCTCATGGCCTGCGCGCCAAGAAGGAGCTTGGGCAGAACTTCCTGCTCGATCTCAACCTCACCGCCCGCATTGCCCGCGTGGCCGGCGATCTCCATGACGCCACCGTCATCGAAGTCGGCCCCGGCCCCGGGGGCCTCACCCGCGCCCTGCTTGCGGAAGGCGCCAGGCAGGTCATCGCCATCGAGCGCGATGCCCGCGCGCTCCCGGCCCTGCAGGAAATCGAAGCGGCCTATCCCGGCCGGCTCATCATCATTTCCGGCGATGCACTGGAGATCGATTACCGGACACTGGCCAGCGGCCCCATCCGTCTGGTCTCCAACCTGCCCTACAACATCGCCACACCCCTCCTCACCGGCTGGCTCTCCGCCGATCCCTGGCCGCCCTATTACGAGAGCCTGACGCTGATGTTCCAGCGCGAGGTTGCCGAGCGCATCTGCGCCAAACCGGGTGACGATGCCTATGGGCGGCTGGCCGTGCTTGCCGGCTGGCGCACTAATGCGCGTATCGCCTTCAATGTCGGTCGGCAGGCCTTCACTCCGCCACCCAATGTGACGTCGGCCATCGTGCACCTCGTGCCCAAGCCGATCGACGAGAGCGTAAGAGTCCGCGATCTCGAAGCCGTCACCAAGGCCGCCTTCGGCCAGCGTCGCAAGATGGTCCGCCAGAGCCTCAAGGCTACAGGTGTTCCGGTCGAAAAGCTGCTGGAAGCGGCTGGGCTCAAGGGCGACGAGCGCGCCGAGGAGTTGCCCGTCGAAGCCTTCCTGGCCATGGCCAGGATCTATGCCGCCCGCTAGATACGGGCTCTCATCCTGATTCAGGCGCGAAGTCCAAGTCTTTGGGCTTCCTCTGCTTTTGCATGGAATGGTCCGACTACGATCTCGACCTCGCAGCTATCGCCACCGCGATAGCGGAAGTGGCGTTCGGCCACGATGCCGTCAAAACTCGGCTCGTCCTCCCCACCCATGCTTTCGAGGTGAATATGGTCGCCCAGATTGGGCAACAGGCTGATATCGCCCTCGACCTGATGGTCGGACTTGGTGGGGTGATCGAGGGGACGACGCCCCTCCTCCGGCCGATAGCGGAGCAAAACCGTGTAGCGCATGGCACTGTCCTCGCTGCGGGTACAACGGTCGTCCGATAGTGGCAGTTCCCGAAGGCCAGGCGCAGTGACAGATTAGGGCGTCCGAGCCAAGGAGGATCAGATGCCCGGCCGATCGATCTGGACCCGTTACAGCTTCGCCTGGGTCACGCTGGCCCTGTTCCTGTTCTCGGCAACCGGCCACTGGATATTCGGCTGGCTCGCCTTCGCGCAGGAAGCCGAGGCGGTGGGGCAGCAGCCCACCTTCAATGGTTATTTCGTCACGATGATGCGCGACACGCTCGAAAACTGGCAGTCCGATTTCCTGCAGCTCATCTGGAACGTGGCCGGCCTCGCTTTCCTCCTCCATGTCGGTTCCTCCCAATCCAAGGAGGGCAACGAGCGGATGGAGGCCAAGATCGATGCGATCCTGCGCAAGGTCGATCCGACGGCCGGCGCGACGATT
This sequence comes from Paradevosia shaoguanensis, assembly GCF_016801025.1. Classification (GTDB taxonomy): domain Bacteria; phylum Pseudomonadota; class Alphaproteobacteria; order Rhizobiales; family Devosiaceae; genus Paradevosia; species Paradevosia shaoguanensis. The sequence continues at coordinate 4,556,884 of NZ_CP068983.1, forward strand.
AATGAGCTCGATACCGAATTCGCCCGCGGCAAGAACTAGGCTTCGTTCTTCAGGACGTGATTCAACTCGCTCTCAAAGTGAATCGATCTGCTTCTGCAAGTCCTTGACGAAGCTATCCATTCCGGAAATCCGGTCGCGCTTGAGGCGTGCCGCGGCGAGGATGGAGCGCACCTTCTGCGTGGAGTCTTCCAGGTCCTCGTTGACGATCACATAGTCATATTCGGCATAGTGATCCATCTCGATGCGTGCATTGCGCAGGCGCTTCTCGATAGTGCCGGCGCTATCCTGCGCACGGCGCTCCAGCCGGGCGCGCAGCTCCTGGATCGAGGGCGGCAGGATGAACACCGTCACCATGTCCTTGCGGCACTTCTCGTAGAGCTGGAGCGTGCCCTGGTAGTCGATGTCGAAGAGGATGTCGCTGCCGTTAGTAAGCTGCTCTTCCACCTTGGCGCGTGGGGTGCCGTAGAAATTGTCATGCACCTGCGCCCATTCGAGCAGCTCGTCGTTGTCCTTCATGCGGTGGAAGGTCGTCTGGTCGACGAAGTAATAGTGCTTGCCCTCGACCTCGTCGGTGCGGCGTGCGCGGGTCGTCACGGATACGGAGAGACCGATATTGGGGTCCTGTCCGAAGAGCGTGCGCGTGATCGAGGATTTGCCGGCGCCTGATGGGGACGCAAGAACCAGCATCACGCCCCGCCGTGGAAAATCCATCCTGCTCTCCGGTCTATTCGATGTTCTGAACCTGCTCGCGTAGTTGATCGATCGCCGCTTTGAGGTCAAGTCCGATGGAAGTGAGGTCCACCGCATTGCTCTTGGAGCAGAGCGTATTGGCCTCGCGGTTGAACTCCTGCGACAGGAAATCGAGCTTGCGGCCCACCGGCCCGCCAGCGGACAGCAATTGCCGGGCATTGGCGATATGGGCCACCAGCCGGTCCAACTCCTCACGGATATCGGCCCGCGTCGCCAGCAGCAACGCCTCCTGTGCCATGCGCTCCTCGGAGACACCTGCCCCATTGGCCACCAGCTCCGCTACCTGCGACCGCAGGCGCTCCAGCACCACGGCGCGATCGCGCGAGGGATGGGCTTCTGCCTTGCGCGTCAGCCGCTCGATCTCATCGATATGGCGCCCCAGAACGGCGCTCAGTTGCACGCCTTCCCGCCGCCGAGCGTCGACCAGGCCGACGAGGCATTGCTCGACGCAATCAAGGATGGCGGCCTGCAAGGCCTCCTCCTCTTCCGGCGGAAGCGGTTTTTCCTTCTGGTCCAGCACGCCCTTGAGGCCAAGGATACCGTCAAGGCTGGGCCGCCGCGCGTCGAGGCGTCGCGACAGGTCGTCAATGGCGGTCAGTACCGCCTTGAGGGCCTGCTGGTTGACCACGACCTCGCCCGTCGCGCCGTCGCGGTCGATATTGATGGTCACGGTCAGCGAGCCGCGTGTCACGGCTGCGCCGATGCGCCTGCGGATCTCGCCTTCGATGGGGTCGAGCCCCGGCGCCAGGCGCATGCGCATATCCAGCCCACGCCCGTTGACCGACTTCATCTCGCACGAGAAGGCGACAGTGCCCACCGCCCCGGTGGCGCGGGCGTAGCCCGTCATACTGGCGAGCGGCTGGCTCATCGTCGTCCCCTTATTGGGCGGTAGTCGTGGTGTCGCCGGTTTCCTGGGCCTGCTCGGCCTCGATGGCATCCTTGGCAGCTTCTGTGTCCGCCTGTGCGTCGATCGCCATCTGCTTTTCGATGGCACGCCACTTGGCCACGTTCTTGCGGTGGTCGGCGTAGTTTTCGGCAAAGAGGTGCCCGTCCGACGGGGTAGCGCCCGCGGCCACGAAGTAGAGGTCCTTGGTCTTGGCCGGATTGGCGGCCGCGCGCAGGGACTCGATGCCCGGATTGGCGATCGGGCCGGCGGGAAGGCCGTCGATCTGGTAGGTATTGTAAGGCGTTTTGGCCTCGATCTCGGACTTCTTGAGCCCGCGGCCCAGCGTCGACTGACCCTTGGTGATGCCGTAGATGATCGTCGGGTCCGACTGCAGGCGCATGCCCTTCTTGAGCCGGTTGACGAAGACCGCCGCCACCTGCGGACGCTCGGTGGCAACGCCGGTTTCCTTCTCGACGACCGAGGCCAGGGTCACCAGTTCCTCGGGCGTCTTGATCGGCAGGTCGGGGTCGCGCCCCGCCCAGATTTCGTCGAGCGCCTTCTTCTGCGCCGCCTGCATCTTGTCGAGCACGGACTGGCGGGTGTCGCCCGGAATGTAGCTATAGGTATTGGGCAGGATCGAGCCTTCCGGCGGCATGTTGGAAATTTCGCCGATAAGGTGCGAATCCCCATTGATGCGTTCGATGACCTGCCAGGAGGTAAAGCCTTCCGGCACTGTCACCCCGTAAAGCACGGGGACGCCCTCGGTGAGTTCGGTGAGGATATCGGCCATGCTCGAATGCGCGGCGATCTTGAACTCACCCGCCTTGAGCTTGCCCTGCTTCTTGAGCGCCATGCCAGCGGCCTGGAAGATCATGCGATTGTCGATGAGGCCCTGGGTTTCGAGCCGTTCGGCGGTCAGGCCCAGGCTCGAACCGGGCTCGACGAGGAATGTCGTGTCCTGCGGAATGTCGCCGGCCGAATAGAAGCGGTTGAGCCCGAAGAAGAACAACCCACCCACCAGCAGCATGGCGATCACGAACAGCGACAGCACGCCGTTGAGGATGTCGATCAGGCCGTTGCGGCGGCGGGGCTTGGCCCTCTTGTTCTTGCGGTCGGCCATCGGTCAACGAATTCCTTTGCTGGCCGCGCCTCTTCCTGGACGCGGTCGAACCATTCCTATCGCAGCGACAATCGTGCCGTTGCGCCCCCTGCCTAAGGTGGCGGCCATTGTTTGCAGGATTCGGGCAAAAGCAAGAGGGCGACGGAGGGGAAAGCTCAACTCTCCCCACGATCCCGCGAACAGCTTGTGTGCAGGAGCCCGCCGAAAGTCCCGGCGGGCTTGAAGAGGCCTCAGGCGACGCGGCTGAAAATCAGCGTCGCATTGGTGCCGCCGAACCCGAACGAGTTCGAAAGCGCCACGTTGATCTCTTTCTTCACCGCCTTGTGCGGCACGAGGTTGATCGCGGTCTCGACCGAAGGATTGTCGAGGTTGAGGGTGGGCGGAGCCATGCCGTCGCGGATCGCGAGCAGCGAGAAGATGGCTTCCACTGCCCCTGCGGCACCCAGGAGATGCCCGACGGCCGACTTGGTCGAGGACATGAGCACCTTGGATGCATGCTCACCGAGCAGGCGCGTCACCGCACCGAGCTCGATCTCGTCCCCGAGCGGGGTCGAGGTGCCATGGGCATTGATATAGTCGATGTCGGCAGGCTGGAGACCGGCGCGCTTCATGGCGGCCTGCATCGAGCGGTAGCCGCCATTGCCATCTTCGGCCGGAGCCGTGATGTGATGGGCGTCGCCCGACAGGCCGTAGCCGACGACTTCGCCGTAGATCTTGGCGCCGCGGGCCTTGGCCTGCTCGTATTCCTCGAGCACGACCACGCCGGCGCCCTCGCCCATCAGGAAGCCGTCGCGATCCTTGTCATAAGGGCGCGAGGCCCTTTCGGGCGTGTCGTTGAAGCCGGTTGTGAGGGCACGCACCGCGCAGAAGCCGGCGAAGGACAGCCGGTTGACCGGCGATTCCGCGCCGCCGGCGACCATCACGTCGGCATCGCCCAGCGCAATGAGGCGCGCGGCATCGCCGATGGCGTGCGAACCCGTCGAGCAGGCGGTGACCACCGAGTGGTTCGGCCCCTTGAGCCCGTGGCGGATCGACACCTGGCCGGAGACCAGATTGATGAGACGGCCAGGGATGAAGAAGGGGCTGATACGACGCGGGCCCTTTTCGGCCAGCGTAATGGAGGCTTCGTAGATGCCTCCGATGCCACCGATGCCCGACCCGATCAGGACGCCTGCGCGTTCCTGCTTGTCGGTGGTGGTGAGGTCGATTCCCGAGTCCTTGATGGCCTGGTCCGAAGCGGCCATGCCGTAGACGATGAAGGGGTCAACCTTGCGTTGCTCCTTCACCTCCAGCCAGTCATCAGGGTTGTACTTGCCCTCGGAATAGCTTCCCAATGGAATGCGGCCGGCGACCTGACAAGGCAGATCCTCGACATCGAAATCGTCGACGCGCTTTGCGCCGCTCTTTGAGGCAAGAATGTTGGACCAGACCGTCTCGACCCCCACGCCAAGTGGAGAGACGATACCCATTCCGGTGACAACGACGCGGCGCAATTCCATCAGACTATGACCGCTCGGCTGTGATTAACCGACAGCCTTGGTCAGGAAGGAAACGGCATCGCCGAAGGTCTGGATGGATTCAGCGGCGTCGTCCGGGATCTCGACCGAGAACTCTTCCTCGAAGGCCATCACCAGCTCGACCTGATCGAGCGAATCGGCGCCCAGATCGTCGATAAAGCTGGCCTTTTCCACGACCTTCTCCGGATCGACGTTGAGGTGCTCGACGACGATTTTACGGACGCGATCAGCGATATCGCTCATGCTTGACTTCCTTAGTTACCAAAATGGTTTTCGTTCATTCTGCCAGCGCTATACCCGGCACGACTGGGCAAGGCGCAGTTTAAGCGGACTGCGGTCAAACGGAAGCACGAAAAGGCGCTTCCAATGAGCAATCAAGCGGCGACCTAACACACTTTACGACCTTTGGCCAATACTGGAAACGCCGGTTTCCCGGCCTTAAAGCATAACCATGCCGCCGTTTACGTTGAGCGTGTGCCCAGTGATGTAGCCTGCGGCGTCGCTGGCCAGGAACACGGCACAGGCCGCAATCTCGTCGCCAGTGCCCAGCCGCGCGGCCGGAATGGTGGCGAGAATGGATTCGCGCTGCTTTTCATTGAGCTCGTCGGTCATGGCCGAGGCGATGAAGCCGGGCGCGATGGCGTTGACGGTGATGTTGCGCGAGGCAACTTCATAAGCCAGCGCCTTGCCCATGCCGATGAGCCCGGCCTTGGAGGCCGCGTAATTGCCCTGCCCCGGATTGCCGACGACGCCGACGACCGAGGAGATGTTGATGATGCGGCCGAAGCGCTGCTTCATCATGCCCCGCAGTACGGAGCGCGTCAGGTGGAAGGCGGCGGTGAGGTTCACCGCGAGCACCGAATCCCACTCCTCGTCCTTCATGCGCATGAAGAGGTTGTCGCGGGTGATGCCGGCATTGTTGACCAGGATATCGATGCCACCCAGCGCAGCTTCGGCCTGCGGCACGAGCTGGTCGACCGAGGCGAGATCGGAAAGGTTGCAGGGCAGGATCGGCGAATTGGCGCCGATCTCGCCGGCCACGGCTTCCAGCGCCTCGGTGCGCGTGCCGCTCAGGGCCACCGTGGCGCCGGCAGCCGCCAGGGCCTTGGCGATTTCGCGGCCGATACCGCCGCTGGCTCCGGTGACGAGGGCGCGCTTGCCGGTAAGGTCGAACATCGTGGTGGTCCTCTGGTTAGGCGTTGAGCGAGGCGACGAAGGCGTCGATATCGGCAGGCGTATTGAGCGCGCTCGCCGAGACATCGCCATTGATGCGCTTGGCGAGGCCGGTCAGCACCTTGCCCGTGCCCAGTTCGTAAAGCTGCGTGACGCCGCCCTCGCCGGTGAGCCAGGTGACGCTTTCAGTCCAGCGCACGCGGCCGGTCACCTGCTCGACAAGGCGTTCGGCGATCTCGGCCGGATCGATGATCGGGCGGGCAATGACGTTGGAGACTACCGGCACGACCGGGGCCTTCATCGTCACCGAAGCCAGCGCCTCGGCCATCACGGAGGCTGCAGGCGCCATGAGCTTGCAATGGAAAGGCGCGCTCACCGGCAGCAGCATGGCGCGCTTGGCGCCCTTTTCCTTGGCGATCTCGACGGCGCGCTCGATGGCGCCCACGGCGCCGGAGATCACGACCTGTCCGGGGGCATTGTCGTTGGCCACGTCACAGACCTCGCCTTGCGCAGCGGCATCGGCCACTTCCTGCGCCGTTGCCAGGTCGAGGCCCAGCAGCGCCGCCATGGCGCCGTGCCCAACCGGCACCGCCTGCTGCATGGCCAGCCCGCGCGTCCGCAACAATTGCGCTGCGTCACCCAGCGTGAAGGTGCCGGCTGCACAGAGCGCCGAATACTCGCCCAGCGAGTGCCCCGCGACATAGTCCGCCACTTCGGCGATCCGCACGCCCCTGCTCTCGAGCACGCGCACCACGGCCATGCTCACGGCCATCAGCGCCGGCTGGGCGTTCTCCGTCAGGCGCAGCGTCTCATCAGGACCTTCGAACATGAGGGTCGAAAGCTTCTGGCCGAGCGCGTCGTCCACTTCCTGGAAAACGGCGCGAGCCTCGGGATAGGCATCGGCCAGTTCCTTGCCCATGCCGACAGCCTGGCTGCCCTGCCCTGGAAATGTAAATGCGCGCTTGGTCAATCTGCCCTCCCGGTCGGGTGTACCCCGCCAGAAATTAGGCCGCGGGCGTCGATACTGTAAAGTTGGCGCGGCGTTTGCCCGCCGCGCGTGGCTAAGTCAAGGCGTGATTAGTGCCGATACACTTGTCCGGCCACCTAATCGTATATACATTGATATGCAGATCGAGTTCGACCCGCGCAAAGACGCCGCCAACATCGCCAAGCACGGCATTTCGCTGGCGCGCGCGGCTGAGATGGAAATGCTGGCCGCCGAGCCGGACACGCGCTTTGACTATGGCGAACAACGGTTTCGTGTCTGGGGCAGGATCGACGGTGCGTTCTACTGCCTTGCCCTGACCACGCGGAGCGGTGGAATTCGAGCCATCAGCCTGCGGCGAGCGCATTTGAAGGAGATGAGGCTTCATGTCCCGAAACAAGATTACTGACAAGGGCGATCCCGATGTCGTCTTCGATGACGACAATCCCGAATGGACGAAAGAAGACTTTGCGCGCGCTCGCCCACCGCACGAAATCTTCCCGCCTGAAGTCCTAGCGGCCTTCCCCAAGACCCGCGGTGCCCAGCAGGCACCGAAAAAGGTCGCGATTTCCATCCGGCTCAGCCAGGACGTCATCGACTTTTTCAAGAGCAGCGGTCCCGGCTGGCAGACCCGGATCGACGAAACCCTCAAAAAAGCCATCGGCGGGAAGCGCTAGGTTCCCGCCGAAAGCTTTAGGTCTGTTTCCAGATCTTACTGGATGCCAAGCGTCTGCTTGATGGCCTGCTCGGCGAGGTCGCCGGCCTGCTTGATCTGCTCGGCGGTCAGGTTCTGGGCCTTGGCGGCGTCCTCGGCGGCCTTGCGGGCGGCGTCGACGGCCTGCTGCTTCTGCTCGGGCGTCATGCTGGCGGCCTGCTGCTGGATGGCCTGCATCGCGGCTTCCGGGGTCATGGCAGCGCCATTGGCGGCCGGAGCGGCAGCGGGGGTCTCGGCGGCCGGAGCAGCCGGAGCCGGCGTTTCGGCAGCAGGAGCGGCCGGAGCCGGAGTGGTCGCAGCCGGGGTCGAGGTTTCAGCGGCGGGAGCGGCCGGCTTGTTGTCACAAGCAGCGAGGGCAAAAGCCGAAAGCAATGCAACAGGGAGGAGGAGCTTCGTGTTCACGACAAAATCTCTCATAATTTTCAATGAAGAAGGGTTTTGCGATAACAAGAGCATCTGGGCGACTTTGTGGTGGACCTGCGGCGGGAATGCGATTGTTCACAGCCGCGTGATGGCAGCGCGCATAAACCACACAAAGTCCTTGCCTTTCCGGTCCTTCCGCTCTATCTAGCGCACGCATTCGTTCGGCCGGGGGCTGAACGGAGGGTCGGTCTATGCCGATAGGAGCCAGGTGCTCCGGCCTCCCGTGTTCCCGCTCTTTAGAAGACAGCTTTGACGCCTTTCTATGGCTTCAAAGGGGCTCCGCGCCAGCGATGCGAGTTGAAACTCTAGTTTAGAAAGGCGCCTCATGGCCCTCTATGAACACATTTTCCTTGCTCGGCAGGACGTTTCTGCCCAGCAGGTCGAAGACCTCGTCAACAACCTGGCCGAAGTTCTCGCTTCGGGCGGCGGCAAGGTCACCAAGAACGAGTACTGGGGCCTCAAGTCGCTCTCGTACCGCATCAAGAAGAACCGCAAGGCTCACTACACCCTGCTCAACATCGACGCTCCCAGCTCGGCCGTTGCCGAGATGGAACGCCAGATGAGCATCAACGAAGACATCCTGCGCTACATGACCGTGCGCGTCGATGAACTCGAAGAAGGCCCGTCGGCGATGATGCAGAAGCGCGACGAGCGCTCCGATCGTGGCGACCGCAACGACCGTTTCGGCGGCCCCTCGGGCGACCGTCGTCCCCCGCGTCGCGCCTAATCGCAAAGGATAATTGAGCCATGGCAATTCGTGATCTGACCACCACCCAGGCCCGCCGTCCGTTCCAGCGCCGGCGCAAGACCTGCCCCTTCTCGGGCCCGAACGCCCCGAAGATCGACTACAAGGACGTCCGCCTGCTCTCGCGCTATGTGTCCGAGCGCGGCAAGATCGTCCCGAGCCGCATCACTGCGGTTTCCGCCAAGAAGCAGCGCGAACTGGCCCGTGCCATCAAGCGCGCCCGCTTCATCGGCATCATGCCCTACGCCGTCCAGTAAGCCTGGATTTTAGGGCACTCGTTGGGGTCGCGGATGGTCTGCGGCTCCTAACCGCCTTCGAGGCGGGACAGCCACAAGGAATATTCAGATGAAAGTCATTCTGCTCGAGCGCGTTGGCCGCACCGGCCATATCGGCGACGAAGTCACCGTCAAGGACGGCTACGCCCGTAACTTCCTGCTGCCGCAGGGCAAGGCGCTCCGCGCCACGGAAGCCAACCGCGCCAAGTTTGCCTCGGAACGCGCCAATATCGAAAAGCGCAATGCCGAGCGTCGTGAAGCCGCTGCTGGCATCGCTTCGGGCCTCAACGGCCACATCGTGACGATGATCCGCCAGGCCGGCGAAACCGGCCAGCTCTACGGTTCGGTCTCCTCGCGTGACGTTGCCGACGCCCTGATCGCCGATGGTTTCTCCGTCGCCCGTTCGCAGATCGATCTGGCCAACCCGATCAAGACCGTTGGTCTCCACTCGGTGGCTCTGCACCTCCACGCCGAAGTCGAAGTCTCGATCAAGGTGAACGTGGCCCGCTCGGAAGACGAAGCCGCTCGCCAGGCCCAGGGTGAAGACCTCACCGTGGTCGACTACGGCGACGACGAAGCCGCTGCCGCCTTCCAGGAAGAGCGTGAAATCGCTGCCGAAGACGAAGCTGCCGAAGAAGAGGCCGAGGCCAACCAGGCCTGATCCGCTTCCTCAAAGCCATACGAAAAGGCCGGAGCTCGCTCCGGCTTTTTTCTTTTACGGCGCCTCGATCATCTCGCCGTCTTCCTTGACGAAGCGGCCGATATGCGGATTGGGCAGGATCTCCAGCACCGCTTCGGACGGACGGCACAGCCGCACTCCTCGCTCCGTCACCACGATGGGCCGATTGATGAGGATCGGGTGGGCCATCATGAAGTCGATAAGCTCGCCGTCGCTCCACCGGGCATCATCCAGCCTCAGCTCCGCATAGGGCGTATCCTTGCGCCGCAGGAGATCGCGCACCTTTATGCCCATGGCGGCAATCAGCTCGACCAGCCGCTCCCGGCTGGGCGGCGTCCTGAGATATTCGACGACCTCGGGCTCCACCCCGCTCTGCCGGATCATCGCCAGCGTATTGCGCGAGGTGCCGCAATCGGGGTTGTGGTAGATGGTAATGGTCACGACGACGCCTCGCTGCTGATTGTCTTGTGCTGTCCGGCCTCGTACCAGCCCTTGCTGCGCCCGACGATCCAGACGACCGAGAGCATCACCGGCACCTCAATGAGCACGCCGACCACCGTGGCCAGCGCCGCGCCGGAGCCGATGCCGAAGAGACTGATCGCCGCCGCTACCGCCAATTCGAAGAAATTGCTCGCGCCGATAAGTGCCGACGGGCCGGCTACGCAATGCTGCTCTCCGGAGATTCGATTGAGTAGGTAGGCCAGCCCCGCGTTGAAATACACCTGCACCAGTATCGGCACCGCGATGAGCGCGATCACCAGCGGTTGCTCGATTATGCCCTGCCCCTGGAATCCGAACAGCATGACCAGCGTCGCCAGCAGCGCCACGAGGCTGATCGGCTGGATGGCTGCGAGTGTCCGATCAAACGCCCCCTCGCCTCCACGAGCCAGCACGACCCGCCGCGCAACCTGCGCAACAATCACTGGCACGACGATATAAAGCACCACGGACAGAACCAGCGTATCCCAGGGCACGATGATCGCGGAAAGCCCCAACAACAATCCGACGATGGGCGCGAAGGCCACCACCATGACCACGTCATTGAGCGCCACCTGTGACAGGGTGAAATGCGGCTCGCCTCCGACAAGATTCGACCAGACGAAGACCATCGCCGTACACGGCGCCGCGGCCAGGATAATCAGCCCGGCAATGTAGGAATCAATCTGGTCGGCCGGCAGGAAAGGCCGGAAAAACACCGACAGGAACAGCCAGCCGAGCAAGGCCATCGAGAACGGCTTCACCGCCCAGTTTATGAACAACGTCACACCGATCCCGCGCCAGTGTGCGCCCACCTTGCCGAGCGCGGCAAAGTCGATGCGCATGAGCATCGGAATGATCATCAACCAGATCAGGACCGCCACCGGCAGGTTGACGCTGGCGAATTCAAAGCGGGACAGGCCAGCGAAGAGTCCGGGGACGAAATACCCCAGCCCGACGCCGACCACGATGCATAGTGCGACCCAGAGTGAAAGATAGCGTTCGAAGCGGCTCATCATGCCCTCGGCTAGCAGCAATCGCCGCCGGGACGGCAGCCATTGGTCAATTGGGTCAGGACCGGGGCGCAGACTTCCGGGTGTCCATTGCAGCAATCGCTGAGCATGAACAGCATCAGCTCGCGAAACGCCGGCAGGTCCGCGCGGTAGATGATCGAGCGGCTCTGCCGTTCGCCTCTCACCAACCCGGCCCGCGCCAGGGTCGCCAGATGCGAAGACATGGTGTTCTGGGGGATGCCGAGCCGTTCGGCCAGGTGTCCGGCCGCCATCCCCTCCTCCCCCTTGCTGGCGAGGAGACGAAAGACCTCGAGCCGGGTTGGCTGGCCGAGAGCGGCAAGTGCTTCGATAGCGCTATTATTATCCATATATCGAGAATTATCGATATATCAGACGGAGTCAACCGCGAAAAAAAAGCCGGGCATCTTGTCTCGGAGAGAGAGAAGAGCCCGGCAGGGTCAGGAAACTGGGCCGACGGCAAAATCGGCCCGGGAGATTGGTTACGGCAGGGTTAGTACCGGAACCAAGAACGTGCCCGTACAGACCGTCGCGCTGAAAGCTGCGCGCCGGCGTTGCGATCGGGGTTTTCGACAGCGTCCAGAATGTCCTGGCGGGAGATGCCGAGGTCATCCAGACGGAAATCTTCGAGCTCGAGGAGAGTCGCGAGCGCCAATCTCTGTGAGCGCGCTTTGCGGCTTTTTTCGAGCCAGCGCGCGAAGGCCGCGAACGGGCTTCTGGAAATTGCGGTCGCAGACGACCGCTCGCCTGACAGCAAGTAGGCCATTGGACTTCTCCGATTTGTTCAAGGTCCCGCGGGGGAGGAGCGGGAAGACACGGCAACGGTCTATCCGCCACCAGTGACAGGAGGATTACGCGCTGGACTTCCATTCGTCCAACAAATACATTTCATCCCACGCATCAATTTCAGTGATGGAGGTCCGAGTGACCGCTCCTCTCGATCTCGACCAGCTCCAGACCTTCTGCGCCATTGCCGATTGCGGCTCGTTCACCGAGGCGGCGCGTCGCGTGCACAAGACCCAATCGGCCGTCTCCATGCAGATCAAGCGGCTCGAGGAGCGGCTCGGCCAGGAACTGTTCCTGCGCGACGGTCGCTCGATCGTTCTCACCAATGAAGGCGAGGCGCTCTATTCCCGCGCCCGCCGCATGCTGCGCCTCAATGCGGAGATCGTCGATCTCTTCTCAGATGAAGACCTCGCCGGCTCGATTCGCTTCGGTGTGCCGGACGATTATGCCGTGCGCCTGCTGCCGGTGATTCTCTCCAGCTTCCAGCGCACCCATCCGCGCATCATGGTGGAGGTGAGCTGCCAGCCATCCGAGGAACTGCTCGATGGCATGACGCGCGGGCGCTATGATCTCATCGTCTTCACTCAGGGTACGCACCAGGAATTCGGCGAGCTCTTCCGCACGGAACGTATGTTCTGGGTCGCGTCCCATGGCGGCCGGGCCCTCGCGACCGATCCCCTGCCCCTTGCCTGCGGCGGCCCGTCCTGCTGCTGGCGCGGCAACGCCACTGACGTCCTCAACCGCGCCAACCGGGACTATCGCGTCGCCTATACCTCGTCCAACGCCACTGCCATCGCCAGCGCCGTGCTGGCCGACCTCGCCGTCGGCTTCCTGCCGGAGAGTGCGCTACAGCCCGGTATGCGGGTGATTTCAGAGGACAAGGGCCTGCCCCGCCTGCAGGACGCGCAGATTGCCATCATGCGGGCGAGCCACGCCTATGGCGGCATCTATGATGCGCTGGCCACCCATATCGTGGCCAGCATGGGCAATCTCGAGGGCCACGAGCAGCCCGCCGAGGCGGCCGAGTAGCTATTCGCTTTCCAGCGGCGGCAGGTTCCTGATCGTCGCCACAAGGTCGGGTGCGCTGCTGATGGCGGCGCGCTCGAAGGCTCGCGCCTGGATCAGCCGTTCCGTCAGGTCCTTGCTGCGCGGATCCGTGTGCTGCTTGAGGATGTCGGCCATGTGCCGCTGAATGATCGAGCCGCCTTCGAGGAATCGCACGATGGCCGCGACCTGGTCGGGCGCGAAGGTTGCCAGCACGTTCGGCCCCAGCGCCGCGTAATGTCCGAAAATCCGTTCGATGATGGCCCGGGTCGCTTCGGTCGTTTCGATCCACACCTTGCGCCGATCGTCCTTGTCGCGCAGGCGCTGTACGTAGCCGGCCGCCTCCAAGCGATCGATCACCACGGTCACCGCCCCAGTAGTCAAACCGCTCTCTGCTGCCAGTTGCCCGGCGGTGATGCGGCCGAAGCGGTCGATAATGTCCACGCAACGTCCGTCGGTACGGTTGATTCCCAGGAACTGACTCAAGGCCTCGTCGAAGATATCGGAGGCCGCCTGATTTTCCCGCACCGCGATGGTCAGCCGATCCTGTGGAACCGGTCGCGCTTGCCTTGACAATTTAATATCTTTATTCATAAGATAATTATACATTAAGATTTCCGAGAGGTCCAGATGACCGGCGTTGACGAAGGCGAGACCATCATCGAGGCCCGGGGCCTCAAGCGCACCTACAAGGCGCGCAAGACGCTGGTCGAGGCTGTGCGCGGGGTCGACCTCACCGTGCGCAAGGGCGAGATCGTGGGTTTTCTCGGACCGAACGGCGCCGGCAAGACCACCACTCTCAAGATGCTGACGACCCTGCTCGAACCCACCGGCGGCAGCGCCGTGGTGGCCGGCAGCGACCTGCGCCAGGATCCGGTCGGCGTGCGTCGCAAGATCGGCTATGTCAGCCAGGCCGGCTCGACCTCCCCCGAAGCGCGAGTCGGCGAGGAGATCGTCTCGCATGCCTGCCTCTATGGTATCGAGCCGTCCGTCTCCAGGCAGCGCGCGCAAGACCTGCTCGCGGCCCTCGACCTCCCCGATATCTGGGAGCGCTCCTGCGGTTCGCTTTCGGGCGGCCAGCGCCGGCGGCTCGATATCGTCATGGGGCTCATTCATCAGCCCGTGCTCGTTTTCCTCGACGAGCCCTCCACCGGCCTCGATCCGCAGAGCCGGGCCAATCTCTGGACGCATATCCGCAAGCTGCGCGACGACCTGGGCACCACGGTCTTCCTCACCACCCATTACATGGACGAGGCGGATTCCCTTGCCGACCGCATCCTCATCATCGACCAGGGCCAGATCGTCGCCGAGGGCACGCCGGCCGAGCTCAAGAAGCGCGTCTCTGGCGACACGCTGACCCTCACGCTCCGTACGGAAGCCGACGCTACGCGCACTGGAGAGATCGCCGCGCAGGCGGCGGGCGCCGATACGCCGATCGTCGATGCTAACGTTGTCCGCTTCCACGTGCCCGACGGCGCTTCCGCCCTGCCCCATGTGCTGAGCGACCTGGTCAAGGCCGGCATCGAAGCCATTGGCGTGGAAGTCAACCGGCCCACGCTCGACGATGTCTTTCTCACCCTCACCGGCAGGTCGCTCCGCGACTAGGACAAGGAAATGACCCTCTCTCGACAACAAAGCCAATCGATCGTTCGTACCGTCGCGCAGGTGATGGATGAGCTCGATCGCTCCTGGCTCGACCTCAAGGGCAAGTGCTCGGACGCCGATTTTGCCGAATACGGCAGCAAGGTCGCCGCCGCGCTCGACAACCTGTCCTGCGATGTCCTCGTGCCGATCTTCCAACAGCACCCGGAACTCGAGCCGCTCACGGACGAGGACCTGATGCAACCGGAGCAAGAGCAATGACCTTCCTTCGCGATACCTGGATCATCTTCGCGCGCGCCATGCTGCTGTCCCTGCGCCAGCCGCTCTGGGTGCTGATCGGGCTGATGCAGCCCATCCTCTATCTCACCCTTTTCGGCCCGCTGCTGCAGACCGTGGCCGCCAATTCCGGCTTCGAGGGCGATGCCTGGCAGGTCTTCGTGCCGGGCCTGCTCGTCCAGCTCGGCATTTTCGGCGGGCTCTTCGTCGGCTTCGGCATCATCGCCGAATGGCGCTCGGGCGTCATCGATCGCCAGATGGTTACCCCGGCGCCCCGCACCGCCCTCATTGCCGGGCGCACACTGCGCGACGTGGTCGTCATCGTCGTGCAGGCCATCGTGCTCGTCGTCGCCGCCTATTTCTTCGGCCTGCGCGTACCGCCGGGCGCCTTGTTCATCGGCCTCGTGCTGATTGCGCTGCTCGGCGCCGCCTTCAGCTTCATCTCCAACGCCATCGGCATCGCCACCAAGAGTGAGGATGCGCTGGCGCCGCTGGTCAACGCACTGGCGCTGCCGATCCTGCTGCTTTCAGGCATCCTGCTGCCGATGACGCTGGCGCCGCGCTGGCTCCAGATTCTCTCGGACTTCAACCCCTTCAAGCACATCGTCGATGCGCTGCGCGCCGTCTTCCGCGGCGATTTCAGCAGCCCCATCGTCTTCATCGGGCTGGGGCTCGCCATCGCGCTCGTCGTCATCGGCGCCTGGTTCGGCAACCGCGTCCTCGCCGCCCAGACCAAGTAGCCGGCGGGGGCCGCTGGTCGGCCCCTACCCGACGACCAGAATGGCGACGATCGCAAGCCCGGCCAGCAGCACCAGCGAGCCGCCTGCCGCCAGGCTCACCGGCCCGCCGGCCTTGCCGAGCGCCCGCAGGTCGACGCCCAGGCCCAAGGCCGCCATCGAAAGCGCCGTCAGCGCGTGAGAGCCCACCGCGCTCGCCTCCGAAACGCCGTCCGGCACCAGCCCTGCCGTCCGCGCCAGCATCAGCCCGACAAAGCCGAGGATGAACCACGGCAGCATTTCATGCGCCTTGGGTCCCTTCCCTGCCTCGCCGCGGCTCAGCAGCGCCACCAGCACGCAGACCGGCCCGAGCATGAGAACCCGCGTCAGCTTGACGATGGTGCCCGTATGCAGCGCCACCAGGCTCGCCGCCGACGTCGCCGCAACCACCTGCGGCACGGCATAGACCGTGAGCCCCGCCAGCACGCCGAACCGTTCATCCGAAAACCCGATCATGCCCGCCAGCACCGGCAACAGCAGCACGGTCAGGATACCCAGCACCGCCGTGAACCCGATGGAAGCCGCCACGTCCTCGCCCTTCGCCCCGATCACCGGCGCCACCGCCGCGATCGCCGAATTGCCGCAGATGGAATTGCCGCAGGCGATCAACGTTGCCAGCTTCGGCTCCAGCCCCAGCAGGCGCCCCAGCCCGTAGCTGGCGGGAATGCTCACCGCCACCACGGCCACGATCGCCATCAGCATCGGCAGCCCCGCCGCGTAGAGCGCCGTCGCGCTCGTCGTCGCTCCCAGCAACACGATGCCGATTTCGAGCAGCGTCTTGGCCGAGAAGCCCAGCCCCGGCATGAACTTCGCCGAGGGCGTCCACAGCGTCCGCACGATGCTGCCCAGCAGGATGGCCAGCACCAGCGTATCGAGCCAGCTCCGCCCGACCAGCGCCGCCTGGGCTCGGTCGAGACCGAATGCTACGAGAGCGACGATTGCGCTAAGAACGATCCCCCAGGCGACATTTCTGGGCAACAAATTTCCAGGATAGGTAGGCACGGCGAGTATTCCTTTCGCCGCGCAACCTGCTCGCCCTCTTCCATCGGGTCCAACGCATAGTTATCGTGGGTTCAATCGCTTTTCTCGATCAGTTCCCGCCATGACCCTCGAACAATTGCGTGTCTTCGTCGCCGTCGCCGAGCGCCAGCACGTGACCAGGGCCGCCGCCGCCCTCAACATGACGCAGTCGACCGCCAGCGCTGCGCTGGCGGCGCTCGAAAGCCGGCACGGCACCAGGCTCTTCGATCGCGTCGGCCGCGGCCTCGCGCTCAACGATGCCGGCCGCACGCTCCTGCCCTATGCCCGCGAAGTCCTCCTCGCAGCCAACCGCGCCGAAGAAGCCCTGAGCGACCTGGCCGGCCTGCGCCGCGGCACGCTGCGCATCGGCGCCAGCCAGACCGTCGCCAGCTATTGGCTGCCCCAACGCATGGTCCGCTTTTCCGAGATGCACCCGCTCATCGACCTGACGCTGGAAGTCCAGAACACTTCGCAGGTCGCCGCCGCCGTCCTCAGCGGAGAAGCCGACCTTGGCCTGGTTGAAGGCCCCGTCCGCAGCCCGGAGCTCGAAGTCACACCCATCGCCACCGACAGCCTCGCCCTCGTCGCCGCCGCCAGCCATCCGCTGGCCGGCCGCGATGTCGGCCTCGACGACCTACGCGGCGAGCGCTGGGTGATGCGCGAGATGGGTTCGGGCACGCGGCAGGTCGCCGAGGAATCCCTCAAGCGCCTCGGCTTCGCCCCCGGCGAAATCCGCATCGCGCTCGAACTTCCCTCCAACGAAGCCGTCATCTCCGCCGTTCGCACCGGCGGTCTCCTTACGGTACTCTCCGAAGTCACCGTTGCCGCCGCCCTCGCCACCGGCACTCTCGTGCGCCTGCCGATAGAACTTTCGACTCGTTCCTTCTCGCTCGTCACCCATCGCGAGCGCCAACAAAGCCAGGCAGCACAGGCCTTTGCGCGGATGCTGCTCGCCGGCACGTGAGGCCCCGCGAGTCGCCTTCCGCTCAATTCGGGGAGATCAACAACCTATCGTTGGGTTTTCCCCGCTATCCTTAAAGACCACAGCGGATTGATTCGGTGCTTCGCGCCGGGCGACTGGCCCTTGCCGACTCCGCCCCACACGCTAAGAAATCCTTAAGGATCGGGAACTGACCAATGGCAGCTGCAGAACCACTTCGTATTGTGCAACCCGGCGATGAAAAGGCTTATCGGCTGGCGCCTCACAACGTGGAAGCCGAACAGGCGCTCCTCGGCGCCATTCTCGTCAACAACGAAGCCTTCTATCGCGTCTCCGACTTCCTCGAGCCGGACCATTTCTACGAGCCGATCCACCGGCAGATCTACGAGATCTGCTCCAAGATCGTGCGCGCCGGCAAGATCGCGACGCCGCTGACGGTCAAGACGTTCCTGCCCGAAAACCTCCTGCCCGATGTCACCATGCCGCAATACCTGGCAAAGCTGGCGGCCGAGGCGACCACCGTCATCAACGCGCAGGACTACGGCCAGTCCGTTTATGATCTCGCCCTGCGCCGCAACCTCATCATCATCGGCGAGGAAATGACCGCGACGGCCTATGAGGCCGACGTGGAAATGACGCCGGAAAAGCAGATCGAGGAGGCCGAGCGCGCCCTCTACGACCTCGCCGAAAAGGGCCGCTATGACGGCGGATTCCAGCCGTTCAATTCGGCCCTCAAGGACGCCATCTCGATGGCGGGCGAAGCCTATGGCCGCGACGGCTCGCTCTCGGGCCTAGCCACCGGCCTCACCGACCTCGACCGCCTCATGGGCGGCCTGCAGCGTTCGGACTTGATCATCCTCGCGGCGCGACCCGCCATGGGCAAGACCTCCCTCGCCACCAACATCGCCTTCAACGTCGCCAAGGCCTACAAGACTGCCGTGCAGGCGGATGGCCACATGAAGCCGGTTGACGGCGGCGTCGTCGGCTTCTTCAGTCTCGAAATGAGCTCGGAACAATTGGCGACGCGTATTCTCGCCGAGCAGGCCGAGATTTCGTCCTCCGACATCCGTCGCGGCAACATTCACGAGAGCCAGTTCTCCAAGCTCGTGGATACCTCCAATCTCATGGCACAGGTGCCGCTCTTCATCGACGACACCGGCGGCATCTCGATCGGCCAGCTCGCCGCCCGCGCCCGTCGCCTCAAGCGCCAGAAAGGTCTCGACCTTCTGATCGTCGACTATCTCCAGCTCCTTTCTGGCTCCAAGAAGTCCTCGGACAACCGCGTGCAGGAACTGACGGAAATCACCACCGGCCTCAAGGCTCTGGCCAAGGAACTGGAGGCGCCGATCATCGCGCTCTCCCAGCTCTCCCGTCAGGTGGAAAACCGCGACGACAAGCATCCGCAGCTCGCCGACCTTCGCGAATCCGGCTCCATCGAGCAGGACGCCGACGTGGTGCTGTTCGTGTACCGCGAGGAATACTACCTCAAGAACAAGGAGCCCAAGGAAGGGACTCCCGAGCACCTGCAATGGCAGGCCGAAATGGAACAGGTGCATGGACGCGCGGAAGTGATTATTGGTAAGCAGCGCCATGGACCTACGGGCACGGTCCAGCTGTCGTTCGAGGCCAATCTCACGCGCTTCGGAAATCTGGCGCGCTCTGACTATCTGCCCGAACGCATGGAATAGGTTCGGACCACCACATGGCTATGCCACCTTCCCCCGTCACCAGCGGGCGTCTGACGATCGATCTGGCGGCGCTGGCCCGCAACTGGCGCGCCCTCGACAAGGTGAGCGCCGGGGCCCTGACCGGTGCCGTCGTCAAGGCCGATGCCTATGGCACCGGCCTCATTCCGTCCGCGACCGCCTTCTACGAAGCGGGCGCGCGCTTCTTCTTCACCGCCACGGTCGATGAAGCCGTTACGCTGCGCGAGACCCTGCCCAAGGCCCATATCTTCGTGCTCGGCGGGCTTTTTCCGGGCGCGGCCAATCTCTACATCGAAAACCGGCTGATGCCGGCCCTCTGCTCGCTACCCATGCTCGAGGAATGGCTGGCCGCCTGCGTCGCGCGCAACGAAGCGCTGCCGGCCGCTCTGCATTTCGACACCGGCATGGGCCGCACCGGCTTCCGCCTCAACGAAGCCAGCATCGTCCGTCGCCAGATCGATTCCCTCGGCTTCGCGCCGCAGATGATCATGAGCCACCTGGCCTGCGCCGATACGCCCGCGCACGAGAAGAACCGCACCCAGCTCGCGCTCTTCCAGTCGGTCATGGCGCAGTTCCCCGGCATCCCGGCCTCACTCGCCAATTCCGCCGGCCTCATGACCGGGCGCGACTATCACTTCCAGATGGTCCGGCCCGGCATCGCCCTCTATGGCGGCCGCGCCGTCAGCGGCCGGCGCAATCCGATGTCGCAGGCGGTGACGCTCGAAGTGCCGATCCTCCAGGTCAAGGAAGCCAGGACCGGCGAGACCATCGGCTACGGTGCTTCCTACAGCCTCAACCGCGACAGCCGCATCGCCGTCCTCGGCATGGGCTATGCCGACGGCTTCTTCCGCAATCTCTCGGGCACCAACACTCGCCCCGGCGGCAAGGTCGCCTATCGCGGCCGCGTCCTGCCGGTCATCGGCCGCATCTCGATGGACCTGACCGTGGTCGACATCACGGACCTCGGCCACGACATCCCCCTCCCCGGCGAACTGATGGAAGTCCTCGGCCCCCACATCACCGTCGACGACCAGGCCGACATCGCCGGCACCATCGGCTACGAAATCCTGACCTCGCTCAGGTTGGGCCGCTTCACCCGCCACTATGTGGGGATGCCGGAAGAGGAATAGGCGTGGGGTGCGAGCCTCCCCTCTGATCCAGAGCCACGCCGCCGGCAGCGGAGCTTCGGTGACAGAGCTTCAACGACGGCGCTTCTGTTCCATCGAAGTGCTGTTTTTGGAGGAGCAGTGTTCCACCCAGCACCTCCCCCACCAACACATCTCCCCTACTTCCACATCTTCCCCCACCACCGCACTTCCCCGGCCGGAGAGCCGGGGCCCACGGATATCTCCACTCGGATGGAGGGGTGCAATAGGCCCCGGGTCTTCGCCCGGGGAAGTTCCGTGCGTAAGAAACAACCTTGGCGCCGTTGGCCCTGGCCCCCTGGCCCCAAAAAGGGAGGGGTTTTGATCCAGCGGAGCGAAGTGATTAAGAGGCCCGGTCACCCAATGTTCCCATTTCGTTCTTGCCCTCCCGCTTATTCTCCGCTATCGCTCCCTGATACGGAGAGCCGGTCATGAACACATACGTCATCCTGCTGCGGGCGATCGGGCCGATCACCCACAAGGTGATGTCGATGACGCAATGGCGTGACGCCGTCGCCGCGGCCGGCTTCCCGGACCCTGCGACCTACCTCGCCACTGGCAACATGATCGCCACCGGCCCCGGCACCATCGAGACCGTCACCGACCACATGAATCGCGTGGTGCGCGATCTCGGCCTTGCCGAATCCAACGTCGCCGTCGTCCGCCGCCCAGCCGAGTTGCGCGCCGTACTCGATGCCAACCCGTTTCCCGAGGCTGCCGCCGACCGCCCCAGCCAGATGCAGGTCTTCTTCTTCGCCGACCGCCAACCGGATTTCAGCTGGACGGCCGATCACGGCGGGCCGGAGCTCTTTGCTGTGGTGGATGGACATCTGGTCGTCGATTATTCCGGGCGAATCTCGGAAAGCTCGCGGCTCGGCAATCTCATCGAAAAACGCTGCGGCCCCGGCACCGGCCGCAACTGGAATACGCTCAAGGGCCTCGTCGAACGCGCCACGGCCCGCGAAGAAAAGGACACGTGATTGGCCAAAGCCAAGTCGAGTTTCGTCTGTCAGGCCTGCGGTTCGGTCTATCCGCGCTGGCTCGGCCGCTGCGAGAGCTGCGGCGAGTGGAACACGATCGTGGAGGAACTGGTCGATAGCGGCGTCGGCGCCGGCCCCAAATCGACCAGGGGCAATGGCCGCCCGACAACGCTCGTGCCGCTGGCCGGGGAAACCGAATCCGCCGCCCGCGTCGTTACCGGCATTGCCGAGCTCGATCGCGTCACTGGCGGCGGCTTCGTCATGGGCTCGACCATCCTAGTCGGCGGCGATCCCGGCATCGGCAAGTCCACCCTCCTCCTCCAGGCGGCCGCCGCGCTCGGCGATCGCGGCAAGCGCGTCATCTACGTCTCGGGCGAAGAGGCCGTGGCCCAGGTACGCCTGCGCGCCCAGCGTCTCGGGCTCGGCGACAAGCAGGTCCACCTAGCCGCCGAAACCAACGTGGAAACCATCCTCGCCACCCTCGAACAGGGTCCGGCGCCCGATCTCGTCATCATCGATTCCATCCAGACCCTCTGGACCGACCGCGTCGAGAGTGCGCCCGGCACCGTCACGCAGGTGCGCACCTCCGCCCAGGCCCTGACGCGCTTCTCCAAGAAATCCGGCGCCGCCGTGGTGCTGGTCGGGCACGTCACCAAGGACGGCCAGATCGCTGGCCCCCGCGTTGTCGAGCACATGGTCGACGCGGTGCTTTATTTCGAGGGCGACGCCAGCCACACCTTCCGCATCCTGCGCGGCGTCAAGAACCGCTACGGCGCCACCGACGAAATCGGCGTCTTCGAGATGACGACGCTCGGCCTTTCCCAGGTCGCCAACCCCTCCGCGCTGTTCCTCGACCAGCGCGACGAGGGCGCCGCCGGCTCGGCGGTCTTCGCCGGCATGGAGGGCACGCGCCCCATTCTCATCGAGGTTCAGGCGCTCGTGGCGCCCTCTCCGCTCGGCACGCCGCGCCGCGCCGTGGTCGGCTGGGATTCCTCGCGCCTATCGATGATCCTTGCAGTACTCGAAACCCGGTGCGGCGTCCGCATCGGCGCCAACGACATCTACCTCAACGTCGCCGGTGGCCTCAAAATCAACGAGCCGGCCGCCGATCTCGCCATCGCCGCCGCGCTTATTTCCTCGCTCACCGATTCCCCGCTCCCCTCGGACTCGGTCTATTTCGGCGAAGTCTCCCTGGCCGGCGGCATCCGGCCGGTCGTCCATTCCGGCCTGCGCCTGCGCGAAGCCCAGAAGCTCGGCTTCGCCGCCGTCTCGACCGGCCGCCTCACCAATGGCGACAAGAATTCGGGCCTCACTGTCTCGGAATTCACCAACCTCGCCGAACTCGTCGGCCGCATCGCCGCATCGGGCCGCAAGCGCGCACAGCAGCCGGCCGAGGTGGAGTGACAAATGGCCGGGCTGATCTCATCGCCAAATATGCATAGACTGATGCCATGCTCATAACCGCCCACGTCCGCAATATCCTCCTCGACTATTGGGACCCCAATTCCGTCCGCAACGTGCCCAAGGCCAAGGGCGAGTACGATGCCTATATCGGCCAGATCCTGCGCGACGTGTCTGCCGGCGCCAGCGAGGAGCGTCTGGCCAATTACCTGCTGCGCATCGAGACCGAAGTGCTCAAGCAGGCCGGCGACCGCGATCGCGCCATGTTCGTGGCGCAGAAGCTCCTCGCCAATGACCAGATGACCATCGAATTGCAGGACGACGAAGACTAGACCATGGCCGCAGAACCGATCACCGGCGTCCTTTTCGATCTCGACGACACCCTTCTCGATCACCGCGGCGCCGCCCGCGCGGCCCTCGCTACCTGGACGGCCCAGCTCGGCCTCATCGGCGCGCTGGAAGAGTTCGAGGCCCGCTGGCTGCATTTCGAGACCATCTATTATCGCAAGTACCAGGCGCGCGAGCTCACCAATGCCGAGCACCGCCGCGCCCGTATCCGCGAATTCCTCGCCCCGCGTCTTTTCGCCGACGACATCGAGGCCGACCAGGCCTTCGAGGGTTATTGGAAGGCCTATGTCGCCTCCTGGCGCGCGTTCGACGATGCCGTCAGCGCCGTCGAGCGCGCCCGCCGGGCGGGCCTTGCCGTCGGCATCCTCACCAATGGCGATGCCACCAACCAGGGCCTCAAGGTCTCCACTACCGCCCTCGCCCCACTCGACCTGCGCATCTTCGCCTCGTCCGACCTGCCCGCCGCCAAGCCGCACGCGGCCGCCTTTCACGCCGCCTGCGATGGTCTGGGCGTGCGGCCCTCGCGCTGCCTCATGGTCGGCGATTCCTGGGAGAACGACATCGAAGGCGCCCGCGGCGCCGGCCTGCCCGTCGCCTTCCTCGATCGCTCGGGCATGGCGCGCGACGATACTCCGACGCTGGCCTCGCTCGACGCGCTCGATTTCGCCCGGCTCGACCTTCTCCTCGGTCGCCATTAAGCGCAACCCGCCCCGACAATACCCAGCAGGCGCCCCATTCCTGCCGTGCTTTCTGGGAACAAGGCCTCTCGTCGGCCAAGTCTGCCTTGGCATCGGCGCAGGAAGCGGTTAAACGAAGGCCGAGCAATGAACTCGGGGCAAACGGGCATACCATGCTGACAGCATTCGATGTGGGGATCGGCATCCTGGTCTTGATCTCGGCGATCCTCGCCACGGCGCGCGGCCTCACGCGCGAAGTGCTATCGCTTGCCACCTGGGCCGGTTCGGCAGCCATTGCCATCTATATGTGGCAATATCACCCCGAAATCGCCCGCGGATATATCCAGGAGCAGATCGTCGCCGACGTCGCTACGGTCGTGGTCACGTTCATCATCGCGTTGATCGTCCTCCACCTCATCACCATGCGCATCGCCGATTTCGTGGTCGATAGCCGCATCGGGCCGCTCGATCGCACGCTCGGCTTCGTGTTCGGCGTGCTGCGCGGCGTCGTGATCGGCGTGGTGGCGGTCATCTTCGGCGTCTGGCTCATGGGCTCGAACCTGCCGTCCTGGGCCGCCAATTCCAAATCGCTTCCCATTCTCCAGGGTTTCGGGGATTCCATGATCGCGGCGCTGCCGCCGAACCTGGAAGAACAGGTCAACGCCATTCTCAAGCGCGGCAAGGGCGCGGTGTCGCCGGACGACACGGCTCCGGTCGACGAAGGCACCGATGCCGGCGAGAACGACAGCCCGTTCCCCGATCAGCCGACGCCACCCGCGTCCGTGGGGAACCAGCCGGCAAATACGCCGGCATGATGGAAATCGGGGTGAGAGCATAGCTCGCCCAACTCGGACCGCGCTGGCGGTCCGAGCCGTTTTTGGACCGCAAGGAGCCGATGGTGCTGCCCATGCAAGACGATCATTTCGATATCGACGGCGACACGCTGCATGAGGAATGCGGCGTGTTTGGCATTTTGGGGCACCCCGAGGCAGCAACCCTCACGGCCCTGGGTCTGCATGCCCTCCAGCACCGCGGGCAGGAAGCGGCCGGCATCGTCACCTTCGATGGTCGCCAGTTCCACTCCGAGCGCCAGCTCGGGCTCGTGGGCGACCACTACACCAATCCGGCCACCCTCGCCCGCCTCCCCGGCCACATGGCCATGGGACACGTGCGCTACTCCACCACCGGCGAAACCATCCTGCGCAACGTGCAGCCGCTTTTCGCCGAGCTCGAAGTGGGCGGCATCGCCATTGCCCATAACGGCAACTTCACCAACGGCCTGACCCTGCGCCGCCAGCTCATCGCCAGCGGCGCCATCTGCCAGTCCACCTCCGATACCGAAGTGGTGCTCCACCTCATCGCCCGTTCGCGACGCCAGTCGTCCAGCGACCGATTCCTTGATGCGATCGGGCACCTCGAAGGCGCCTATGCGCTCGTGGCCCTCACCCGCACCAAGCTCATCGGCGCCCGCGATCCCAACGGCATTCGTCCGCTGGTGCTGGGCGAGCTCGACGGCAAGCCCATCTTCGCGTCGGAAACCTGCGCGCTCGACATCATCGGCGCCAAGTTCGTGCGCGATGTCGAGAACGGCGAGGTCGTTATCTGCGAGATGCAGGCCAATGGCGAGATCACCATCGAATCCATCAAGCCGCGCGTGCCGGTGCGCGAGCGGGTATGCCTCTTCGAATATGTCTATTTCGCCCGCCCGGATTCGGTCGTGGCCGGCCGCTCCGTCTATGGTGCCCGCAAGCGCATGGGCATCAACCTAGCCCAGGAAGCGCCGGTCGAGGCGGATGTCGTCGTGCCCGTGCCCGATGGCGGCACGCCGGCGGCCATCGGTTATGCGCAGGCGAGCGGCATTCCGTTCGAACTCGGCATCATCCGCAACCACTATGTCGGCCGCACCTTCATCGAGCCGACCCAGTCCATCCGTGCTTTCGGCGTCAAGCTCAAGCATTCGGCCAATCGCGCCGAGATCGCGGGCAAGCGCGTCGTGCTGGTTGACGATTCCATCGTGCGCGGCACCACCTCGGTCAAGATCGTGCAGATGATCCGCGAGGCCGGCGCCAAGGAAGTGCATATCCGCGTCGCCAGCCCGATGATCTATCACTCGGACTATTACGGCATCGACACGCCCGATCCGGAAAAGCTGCTGGCCAACCAGTATGCCGATATCGAGGCGATGTGCCGCTATATCGGGGCGGATTCGCTGCAGTTCCTCTCGATCGACGGCCTCTATAAGGCCGTTGGCGGGGAGCCACGCAATCCGCTCGCGCCGCAATTCACCGACCACTACTTCACCGGGGAATATCCGACCCCGCTGACTGACCTGAATGGGCGGCAGAAGAACGAACCCAAGCAGATTTCGCTCATGAGGGAAGCAGGTTAATGGCTAAGGCACCCGCAAAGGGGCAGGACCTCCACGACAAGGTCGTGCTGGTCACCGGCGCATCGCGCGGTATCGGTTATGCGGCAGCGCTGGAAGCGGCGCGGCGCGGGGCGCATGTGGTCGCCGTCGCCCGCACTGTCGGCGGCCTCGAGGAGCTCGACGACGAAATCCAGGACCTGGGCGGCTCGACCACGCTCGTCCCGCTCGACCTCAAGGACGGCGAAGCCATCGATCGCCTGGGCGCCGCGATCTTCGAGCGCTGGGGTAGCCTTGACGGCCTCATCGCCAATGCCGGCATGCTGGGCACGCTCAGTCCCCTGCCGCACATTGCGCCCGAGGAGTTCGACAAGGTTTTCGCCACCAACGTCACTGCCAATTTCCGGCTGATCCGCTCGATGGACCTGCTGCTGCGCCAGTCCGTGGCCGGCCGCGCCGTCTTCGTCAGCAGCGGTGCCGCCACCAATCCGCGCGCCTATTGGGGCAGCTATGCCGCCAGCAAGGCGGCGCTCAATGCGCTGGTCAAGGTCTACGCCGAAGAGATGGGCAATACTCCGGTCAAGGCCAACGTCTTCTACCCCGGCCAGGTCCGCACCGCGATGCGCGCCAAGGCCATGCCCGGCGAAGACCCCGACACCCTGCCCTCTCCCAAGACCATCGCCCCGGCCCTGGTCGACATGGTGAGCCCCAACTACGCCGAGAACGGCAAGCTCTTCAACGTGAAGTCCGGCGAGCTGACGGCTCTCTAGGCGGGCTGCATTAGCTTGCCATCCGAGTGCACCTGGGCGCCGCGAGCGCCCGGGAGTCGGCTGGCGCCCCACCAGATGAGGCTGACCGCTATGAACGAGAAGTATCCGTCAAGCGCGTAGTGCCAGCCCAGGAATATGGAGCCGATGAAGATGGCTCCTAGGTAAGCCCAGCCGATGACACCCGCTCGACGGTCAAAGCTGAAGAGCATATGCGCGTTCAGCGTTGCCACGGCGATGTGCATGCTAGGCATTGCCGATATCCCCGACCCCATTCGTACGGCACTGCTCATGTAGCTGTCATAAAGATAGCTCGTGGCTTCGGCCATGTAGCTGCCGACCGCGCTGCCGTCAAAAACAAGGCGCGTTAGCGCGGCAAAGCGGTCGTCCATATAGATGCGCTCATAGAAAACCGGCCCCACTGACGAGAAGATTGTGGCGGCTGCGGTTCCCAGCAGACAGAACGTAAGCGCCATCGCCCAAAAATAGCGCATGCGAAAAGCCTGGTTCGGCAGCAGAGCAACGAATCCCATGAGGCCGAACCATTGGATGAACCAAACCGGGCCATAGAGAAATGCCAGGGGGTAGTGCGCCCATGCCGGAACGATTGCCCTGGCCAGCAATCCTGGATCCCCTCCGTGCACCATGCGATCGAGCTGAGCCAGGATTGGATCGGCATAGAATGGCACGAATTCAGGTATCAGCACCTTGAACGTCGTGAAGGCCGAAACCCCGAGCATGCAAAGAAGCACTACGAGAACCACGCGCAGCAGGCTTTCCCGTGTGGTGTCCAGGATGAACGAGAACGGCGCCGCTGGGCGTAGCAACAGGGATGCAACAGCCACGCCGGCCGCCAGAATGGGCGGGAGTATTATGGCTTGGGACAGATAGCTCTCGAGGTAGGCAAGATACCTCCAAGGGGCCGCTATTGCTGCGGCCACGGCGAAAGCGAGAACTAGAGCAGGCAACGCCAACTGCCCAGGCTGACGCCTGGCATGAGTGTCGACCGCAATAGTCATTTCCGAGCCCCCTAACGCTATGCTCGCAGGGTGATCCTGCGAGCTTGCAAAGGCGTTAAGCGAGTTCGTTCATTCGTCGAGGTTGTGTACTACTCACCCATTCGCGACATCAGGATCTTGTCGATCCGGCGCCCGTCCAGGTCCACCACCTCGAACTTCCATTCGCCGCGCTCGAAGGTTTCGCCGACGGCCGGCAGATGGTTGATCTGCGACAGCACATAGCCCGCCACCGTCTCGTACTTGGCGTCGCGCGGCACGGCGATGCCCATGCGGTCGCTGAACTCGTCGACCGGCATCCAACCCGAGACCAGGAACGAGCCATCGTCGCGCTGCACCACGGCAGGCTCGGAGCCCTCTTCTTCCTGGAAGACGCCGGTAATGGCTTCGAGCAGGTCGCCCGAGGTCACGATGCCCTCGAAGTGCCCGTACTCGTCAAAGACCAGCGCCATGTGCACCACCGAGGCGCGCAGCGCCCTGACCACGCCTAGTGCGTCCGTACGGTCCATCACCACCGGCGCCGGCTGCACCAGCTTGCGGATATCGAGCGGTTTGTCCTCGGCGAAGACTTCCACCAGGTCCTTGACCGCCAGCACGCCGATGATCGTATCGGCATCGCCGTCCTGCACCGGCAGACGTGAGCGATGGGTCTGGCGGATGGTCTTGCGGATCTCGTCGGGGTCGTCCGAGAGGTCGATCAGTTCCACATCGCGGCGCGGCGTCATGAGGCCGCGGGCCGAGCGGTCGGCCAGGCGCATCACGCCCGTGATCATCGAGCGTTCGTCGCTCTCGAGCACGCCGGCACTCTCCGCCTCGGCGATGATGGTCTTGACCTCTTCCTCGGTCACCTTCTCTTCCTGCTCGCCGCCCTGGCCGATAGCGGCCAGCACGGCCTTGCCCGAGACATCGAGCAGCCAGACGAGGGGAGCAGCGATAGTCGCGATCATGGCCATGGCCGGAGCCACGCGCGTCGCGATGCCTTCCGGATCGCGCAGGGCGATCTGCTTGGGCACGAGCTCGCCGATGATCAGCGAGAGGTAGGTGATGATGACGACGACGATGCCGACGCCAAGGGCGTCAGCGGCGCCCAGCGGTACGCCGACCGTTGCCAGGTAGCTGGCAAGACGCGAACCGAGGGTGGCGCCCGAGAAGGCGCCCGAGAGCACGCCGACCAGCGTGATGCCGATCTGCACGCTCGAGAGAAATCGCCCCGGGTTCTCCGTAAGGCGAATGGCGGTCTCGGCCCCCTTCCGTCCATCGGCGGCCAGGACTTTGAGGCGCGCCGGGCGTGAAGACACGACCGCAAGCTCGGACATTGCGAGCAGGCCGTTCACAAGCGTCAGAACGGCAATGATCAGTATTTCGAGGAACAAGCTCTTAACAAGGAATGCGGCCCCGCACTCAGCATCGGGTCGCTTAGGCGGGGAGAGTTATGCGGCATTTCCGCGACTTGCGCTATGGGCTGTGGAAAAATCCCGCCTTTGGCGCAGCCTCGCGGCCGCTCCTCCCCGCTCTCAATCCTTGTCGACGAACGGGTTCTTCCCACCGCGCACCCAGAAGCGAATGGGCGTTCCGGGCATGTTGAAGCTCTCGCGCAACCCGTTGACCAGGTAGCGCTGATACGCCGCAGGCAACGCATCGGGCCGGGAGGCGAAGAGGATGAAGCTCGGCGGCCGGGTCTTGGCCTGCGTCATGTAGCGCAGCTTGAGGCGACGGCCGGAAACGGCCGGAGGCGGATGCCCCTCGATCATGAGCGCCAGCCAGCGGTTGAGCCGCGCGGTCGAGATATGGGTGTTCCACGCCTCTTCGATCTTGAAGATCGCGGCCATCAGCTTGTCGATGTTCCGGCCCTGCAGGCCTGAGAGCGTCACCAGCGGCAGGCCGCGCAGCTGCGGCAGCAGCCGCTCGCACATCTCGCGCAGCTCCAGGAGCTTGGCGTTCTTGTCTTCGATCAGGTCCCACTTGTTGACCGCGATCACCAGCGCCCTGCCCTCGCGCTCGACGAGGTCGGCGAGCTGGAGATCCTGCTTCTCGAAGGGGATGGTGGCATCGAGCAGCAGCACCACGACTTCGGCGTACTGGATCGAGCGCAGCGAGTCCCCGACCGCCAGCTTCTCGAGCTTTTCCTGCACCCGGGCGCGCTTGCGCATGCCGGCGGTGTCCACCAGGTTGATCTGGCGGCCTTCCCATTCCCACGGCACCAGGATGCTGTCGCGGGTAATGCCGGCTTCGGGACCGGTCAGCAGGCGCTCTTCACCGACCATGCGATTGATGAGGGTGGACTTGCCCGCGTTCGGCCGGCCGATGATGGCGACGTTGAGATGTCGCGTCGGGTCCCAGCGACGGGTTGGAGCGTTCTCGTCGGTGCCGTCGTCCTCGGGAAGGTCGACGTTCACCTCAGGCAGCAGGTCAAGGCTCTGGATGGCCTCCTCTTCCTGCTTCTTCTTTTCGGCGATGCGATCCACCGCTTGCGAGATGATGGCGTGGAGGTCAGCCATGCCCAGGCCGTGCTCTGCCGAAAGCGGCACGGGCTCGCCGAAGCCGAGGTTGTAGCCTTCGGTCAGCCCCGCTTCGGAAGCCCTGCCCTCGGCCTTGTTGCCGACCAGATGCACATCCTTGCCGGCGCGACGCAGCACCTGCGCGAAGCGCTGGTCGAGCGGGGTTACGCCCGCACGGGCGTCGTACATGAAGAGGATGACGTCGGCTTCCTTGATGGCCAGCTCGGTCTGCTGGCGCATGCGATCTTCGAGGCTGCCGTCAGTCTTGTCTTCGTAGCCGGCAGTATCGAGGATGCGGAAGCGCAGGTCGGCGATGCGGCCTTCTGCCTCGCGACGATCGCGCGTCACGCCGGGCGTGTCATCCACCAGCGCAATCTTGCGGCCGACCAGGCGATTGAAAAGCGTCGACTTGCCCACATTGGGACGACCGACAATGGCAACGGTGACGCTCATCGGTCCTCCGGTTCAGGCAGAGACAGGCAGCGGTCTTAGTTGACCGCCGCAGGTGCCTCTGCGGGCGTTGCGGGCTCGGTGGCAGCCGGGGCAGCCGGCTGCTCGGCCGGAGCCTGGGTCGGCGCCGGAGCCATCATCTGCATCATCGAGGAGCTGTTGGCCAGCGGGTTGGCAGCATCCGTCGCCGGAGCTTCGGCAGCCGGAGCCGGCGTTTCAGCCGCTGGCGCTGCGGCAGGCGACTCGGCGGCCGGAGCCGGGGCCTGGGCGGCCGGAGCAGCGTCGGCGGCGGGAGCCGGCGTCTCGGCTGCGGGCGCAGGCGTATCGGTCGCCACGTTGTCGGCCGGCGCACCGCCCTCGGCGATGATCTGGCCGATATAGACGTCGGCGCGGCTCTGGAGATCGCGCGGGGCGATCGGGTCAGCCATGATGCTTTCGAAGGTTGCCTTGGCGGCAGCGAGATCGCCGGCCTTGTACTGGGCCAGGCCAATCGCCTCGCGCGCCGAATTGCGCATCGGGCTGTCCGGCGTGTTGAGCGAGCCAACGCGCTGCTCGACATCGGCCAGCGTGCCACTATCCACCAGGATATTGCCGGCCAGCACCAGGGCCAGCTCGCGTAGGCGCACATTGCTTTCGGCGGCAGCCAGCGCGTCGTAGGCGGCAACAGCCTCGGCCTGCTTGCCTTCCTTGGCGAGCAGCGCAGCCTGCTTGAACTTGGCGAGGGTCGCGTAGCCGCCGCCCTGGCCTTCGATCTTGGTCAGCTCGGCCTGCGCACCGGCAAGGTCCCCGCTGTCGGCAAGTTTGAGGGCCGCGTAGTATTCGTCGGACGCGCTGGCGGCGGTCGAATTGCGCCACCAGGCCCAGCCTTCATTGATGGCGACGATCAGCACCACGGCAACTGCGGCGCCGATGACATAGGGCCCGAAACGGCGCCAGAGCGTACGCATGCGCTCGCGCTGCAGCTCTTCATCGACTTCGCGGAAAATGTTGTCTTGGGACATGGAAGGCCTTGGCTACCCGGTCTTGAAAGTTGCGGCACAATAGTGATGGAGCCTGAGGATTGCAATTGAAGCAAGGAGCGAAAATCCGTGAACTTGTTCACGCCGCAATCCGGGTGGAGTAGCCTGCGTGCAGCGTCACCCATTTCCCGTTCTCCGCCATGCGATTCCTTCTGGTCCTTCCCCTGCTCCTCTGGAGCGGCTCGGCGCTAGCCGACACGCTGCGCGAGCCGCGCCTCACCATCGCCCAGGGCGGGCCCGAGCGGCCGCAGGTCGCGCTCACGCTCGATGCCTGCATGGGCCACACGGACATGCGCATCCTCGATACTCTCGTCGAGAACCGTATCCCGGCCACGATCTTCGTGACCGCCCGCTGGCTCTCGCGCAATGCCGACGCCGTCGCGATCCTGCGCGCCCATCCCGAGCTCTTCGAGATCGAGGATCACGGCGCCCAGCACATTCCCGCCGTTCTCGGCGACAAGTCGGTCTACGGCATCAAGCCGGCAGGCACGGCGGACGCGATCAAAGCCGAGGTGGAAGGCGGGCAATTGGCCATCCTCCACAATGCCGGCGTCAGGTCGCAATGGTATCGCGATGCCACCGCCGTCTATAGTCCCGAGGCGCTGGCGCTGATCCGCCATCTCGGCTTCCGCGTTGCGGGCTATTCGCTCAATGGCGACCAAGGCGCTTCGCTGCCGGCCGCGACGGTCGCGCAGCGCATTGCCGGCGCGCGCGATGGCGACGTCATCATCGCCCACATCAACCAGCCCAAGCGTTCGTCCGGCAAGGGCGTGGCCGAGGGCATCATGGCGCTCAAGGCACGCGGCTTCACCTTCGTGCGGCTCGAAGACGTCACGACATTCGGCGACGATGGCGAGAGCGACCTGCGCGACGGTGTGCAGGCCGCTTCGCGTTAGCTCAGCGGCGAAACGCCGAACAGCAGGCCGTGCAGCCAGAAGACGAAGATGGCATAGAGCACGACGCCCGAGACAATGGCGATGAGGTCGGACCGGCCGCTCACGAAAACCGGCCCCGGTTCGGGTCGCAATGCCACCGCGATACGGTCCACCACGCAATAGACGAGGAACGTGCCGAACAGCAGCACCGAGGCCAGGTCGCCATTGGCCAGGAGATGGCCGAGCGACCACAAGAAAATGCCGGTCAGGAACGGATGCTGCACCCAGGCCTTGATGCGGCCGGCGGGCATGTTGGCAGAGGCCACGAGAATGAAGGCCAGCAGCACCAGCAGCATGGCCGCGTGGCGCCCCCAGCTCGGCGGGTCATAAACCTGGGGTGCCTCGCCCCTGAAGACCCACCAGCCCCATACGATCAACGCCAGGCCGACGAATGACACCAACGAATAGATGCCCTTCCAGGCACCGGCATTGTTGGCCAGTTGTTGCGCGCGAAATTGCGGCGCGACCAGCCGAACGCAATGTATGCCGAAAAAGACCACAAGGCCCGCAATCAATATCCACATGCTGCAAATCTCCCCTTTGCGGGAGTTAGCATCGAGTCGGGGGCCTTCGGCCAGATGAAGTGAAGGGGGAAGCGTTAAAAGAGCGACGGTTGCTCTGGTTCTTCCGGCTTGGGCTTTGGGGTTGGCCGCAGCGGGTCACCCGAGGGTATTCCCTCGACGCCCGGCAGGTATTTGAGCGCCGTGCGATGCGCGATCTGCAGCACTCCATTGGGCAAGGGCCGCTGCAGGTCGCGCGCCTCCGACCACGGCGCGCCAAGCCAGGCCTCCCATTCCTCAGGCGTCGTCAGCACCACCGGCATCGCCTTCTCGTGGATGGCGCCGACGACATCGTTGGGCTGGGTGGTGAGAAATCCGAAGACCTCGTGATCCATCACCCCCTCATCCTTGCGCCTCATGCCGCGCCAGGACGTGCGCAGGCCCGCGAAGAACAGCAGCGGCTCGCTTTCATCGAGCGCGAACCAGGCATTGCCGCTTTCCCCGCTCTCGAGCTTGGTCGGCTCGGAGAAGCGGTTGAACGGCACGAGGCACCGGTTTTCCGGCGCGAGGTAGCCCTTCCAATCGTCGAGCCATGGCCGGCGGATATTGGTGTTGCCCCGATTGGGCTTGCCATCGTCGATCCCGACCAGCGAAGGCAATCCCCACCGCGCCAGTGACAGGGTTCGTTCGGTTACCATGCCGCGCACGATCGGCGCGAAGTAATCCGGGTAGATTCCCGGCAGCGGCGGCAGGTTGCCCAGGTCGTCGCGGAACGCATTGACCAACGCCCGCAGTGCCGCCTGGTTGGTGGTGACCGAGTAGAGATTGCACATATTGGTGTTGTAGCGGGGCCGGACGGCGATGTTGAGGGTGCGTCGGCAAATTCCAACACCGATTAGAGTTGGCTGCTCTCCGGACCGCTACACCAGCCTCTCGATCATCTCGGCCATGGCTTCGCCCATTGCCCCTTCATCGGCCCCTGCACTCACGGCCAGCGCCGCCCTATCGAACGCCGCCGACAACAGCATCGCCAAGATACCGACCGGAACTGCCGACCTCGCCTCACCTTCGGAGCGCGCCGCCTCTATCCCTTCGCGCAACGTCCGTGCCGCATTTTCCTCGTCGAGCTGAGTGAGTTCATCGCCGAGCACCGCCGGCCCCTCGACCAGCAGCAGCCGCGTCCTGCCCGGCGTCGTCATCGCCCGCAGGTAAGCCATACTCCCCTGCCGCAGGGCTTCGCGTGGCGTGAGATTGGGTGGCGCTGCCGCCTCTATCTCGGCGGCCACCGCCATCGCCTCGGCCTCGACAACCGCCCGAAACAGCGCCCGCTTGTCCTCGAAGTGATGGTAGAGCGCGCCGCGCGTCATCTGCGCGGCCGAGACGATCTCGGGCGTCGAGGTTTCGGCATAGCCCTTCGTCACAAACAGTTCGCGCGCCACCTCAAGCAGCGCTCGCCGCGTGCGGTCAGTACGGTCGCTGTTGGACATCCGTTGCATACATACAGCCTGTATGTTAATAAGCACAAACATGCAGACTGTATGTCAATTTGGAGGAATGAACCAGCATGAAGATCACGAGTTTTTACCCGGTCATCATGACCGGCGATGTCGTCGGCACGGCGGCCTTCTATACGCGGCACTTCGCCTTCCAGCCGGTCTTCACGGCCGATTGGTACGTGCACCTGCAATCGACAGTCGATCCAGCGGTTAACCTGGCGGTTCTCGATTTCAGCCATGAAACCGTGCCCGCCCCGGCACGAGCAGGCGCAAGCGGCCTCATCCTCAATTTCGAGGTGGAGGATCCCGACACGCTTTACGCGGAGGTGCAGGCTGCGGGGCTGCCGGTGCTGACGCCGCTGCGCGACGAGCCGTTCGGCCAACGCCACTTCATCACGCAGGACCCCAATGGCGTGCTGATCGACGTGATCAAGCCAATCCCGCCCTCGCCCGAGTTCGCGCAGCTTTACACCGAGGCGTAGGCCTTACCTGGCCAGCGCCGCCAGATCGTTGCGGCTGAGCCAGAACACCTCGCCGTCACTGTTGGCCGTGTCGAGCCAGAGGAACGGCGTTTCGGGGTAAGCGGCGTCGAGGACATCGCGATCCTCGCCGATTTCGCAGAGCATGCCGGCGCCGGGATTGAGGTGTGCCGCTGCGCCAGAGAGGATGTGGTGGACGAGATCGAACCCATCCTCGCCGCCATCGAGAGCCATTGCCGGCTCATGCCGGTATTCGGGCGGCAGCGCATCCATCACCTCCCGCCCGACATAGGGTGGGTTGGTGATGATGAGGTCATAGGTTCGTCCTGCCACGGGCGCGTAGAGATTGCCCTCGAGCAGCGTCACCCGGTTGCCCAGTCCGTGATCGGCCACATTCTCGGCTGCCAGCGAGAGCGCTTCGGGCGAGAGATCGACCGCATCCACGCGCGCATTGGGGAAAGCATAGGCCGCCATGATCGCCAGCGAGCCGCCGCCGGTGCAGAGATCAAGCACGCTTTCGACCGCTTCCGGATCTGCCACGAGCGCCATCTGATCGCCCTCGCCATTGAAGAACGGCGATTGCAGCAATTCGGCGATGAAGGAGCGCGGCACCAGTGCGCGGGCGTCGCTCCTGAACGGCACGCCGTGGAGATAGGCCTTGCCCGTCAGGTACGCGGTCGGCACCCGCTGTTCGACCCGCAGCGCAATGCGCTCGCCAAGCAGGTGCTTTTCGCGCTCGGTCAGCCGGGCATCAGCGAAGGGATTGAAGTCGTCGATCGGCAGCGACAGGCTTTCGAGGATTAGAAACGCCGCTTCATCGAGCGCGCCGCCCGCACCATGCCCGAAGGAAAGCTCGGCGCGCTCGAAGACGCTGATCGCGTAGCGGAGCACGTCGCGGAGCGTAGAAAGCTCAAGGATTTCCTTGCGCGGATTGGCGGGCGGCAATTGCGGAAGCGGCTGTGTTTTCATGCCTGCTCGATATGACGCCTAACCGAAAGTGGCAAGTGATCCGAGCATCGGAGTGTTACAACACCGTTTCTCGCAGGTGTCATAGTGAGCCCGGTCTCGTTTTGAGACTGCCACCAGTGGAGTACACGATGAGTTTCAGCCTGCCAGCTATTGCTTCCACCGGTTCCGCCAACGGCATCGCCACGTGGATATGCGGTGAAGGCCCTGCTCCCGACTGGGTAGCCGAACGGATGCCCGGCGAGTTCGAACCGAACGGAACATTCATCATTGAGGCAACGCCCGGTCAGATGCGTGTCCACCCAGGGAATGTCATCATTCGACTAGGTGCGGATATTTGGGTACAACCAGCCGATGAGGCCGGTCATTTTATTGAGAGCCTGAAGCTAAGCGCTGTCAGGGAAATTACCAACGTCGGGCCGGGAAAAATCCATCAATTTGGAGAAAGGCGAACGAAGCCCTCGTCAAGGCGAAGTGCTGCCGGTCGCCATCAGATACGATTTCACCCACCGATCGGCTCACAACCCTCGATTGAATGGATACATCTGGAGCGCCTTTCGGTTGATAGCATCTATCAGAGGTCAACTGACAATGTGGCATCGGAACGCCTTATCGCCAGCATTGCTGCGAAATTTGATTGGCGCCTCTGCGCACCTCTAGTCGTTTCGCGCCGATCCGACGACGTCTTGGCGATCATTGATGGGCAACACCGCTGGATGGCGGCCCAGAGACGAGGTGACATCCTTCAACTCCCATGCTGCATTTTCAGATATGGAAGCAGAGAGGAGGAGGCGAGGATGTTCATCCTAGCAAACCGGGCAAGAAAGCCGATGAATAGGCTTGACGACTACTACGCGGCGCTTGCTGCCGCTGATGAAGATGCCCTGGAGATTCGACAACTCGTTACTGACGCCGGCCTGCAGATTGCAAGAAATACATCATCGACAGCATGGAAAGCTGGAGAGATTGCCTTCACATCCTCCATCGCACAGGCAATTCGACGGCACGGAATCCCAATCACATCCGCGGTTTTGACTAATATGGCCGAAGCCTTTTCAGGGCAGAAGCTAACCCATGGAGGCGCGATTTTCGGAGCTTTGATCAAACTGATGTCAGGTGCCGGGCCAGATTTCGATCCCGACATCCTCCTCGATACGCTCCAGTCCCGCACGGCCGACGAATGGGGGAAACGGGCCCAAGGGCTACACGGCGGCGCTGCGAGGGCTCGCGCCCTACATGAGGTGCTGCTTGCGTCCTATCAACAGCACGTCGAAAGCCATCGTGGTACGACAGAGGCAATCCAATAGCTCGCAACATCACCGCTAGCAGAGCGGATAACCTCTGCTGGCGGAGCCCGCACACTCCGTTCGCACTCGAGGACTACCTCACTCCCACTCGATTATTTTGAGATAACCTACTGAGTTGAAAAATAATGCGAAAATATTTTTTCGCATGTCGAGATACCGTCAAGCCTACCGTCAGAAAAGTTCGATCTTGAAATTATTGAGCTTTTTGGGCTGGCGATGAAGTTCGACATTTCGTCATCTATCGCTGGAGACGGGAACTGCCAGCAGTTTGGCATCGACTCGGAGAATGTGCTCGATGAAACAGGATTATACCGTCACGGTGCTTCGTTAGCTATCCTCAAGAGCTGCCGCACCTAACCAAAACCCGCGACAACGGTTTCGATGGGCAGGAACAGCGTTCGGCTGTCCTCGGGATACTCTATGAACTCCGCACAGCGCAGATAGAAGCGTTTGGCCGCTTCATCCTTCGCTTGGACAAGCACGGCCCCTATGCCGATGCTTTGCGAGGCGACTGCAATCCGCCGCAGCGCGTCCGACAAAAGGTCCATACCGAGGCCCTTGCCCGCATGGTCGAGGCTAACGGCGAGCCGCCCGATAATCGAAACCGGAATCAGGTCGGGCGCGTTACGCCGCATCTTGCCGGGAGCCGCGCTGCGTTCAACCGATCCGGCCGAGATACAGAAGTAGCCGACGACCCGATTGCCTGCGCACACGACATAGGTGCGCGAGAACCGGCTTTCGTTCTTCAAGGCGCGATGGCGCAGCCAGTCGTTCAGGACAGGCTCGCCGCAGTCGAACGCCGAAAGATCATGCTCTGTCGTCAGAGGTATGGGGGCAGACAGTCGCAATTCAGGATGGTCCGGCGTGTCGTCTATTTCTGCCATGCCGGGGTCCGACGCAGCAACGCCTTGAGCTTCGGTCCCGGCGCAGGCGGGTTGTCGAGCGCCTGCATGAAGGCGTCGTAGCGTTCGGAGTCTAGCGTGAACAAACGCTGGTCGAGCAGCACATCCACCGCTTGCCGCCGTGCGCTTTCCACCATGAACTCGGTGCGCGTCTTGCCGAGGACTGCCGCAGCATCGTCAATGAGCTGGCGCGTGCCGGTTTCGATACGCAGATTGATGCTACCCTTGGTGTCGGTCGCAGAGGCGCGCACGGCGACGGCAGCGGTCGCAGAGCGGGAAGATTCGGAAGGGGCGAGACGTGTTTTTGCCATGATCGGAATATGGGAGGTTGTATCCACACTGTCAATACGAACGATTGTAAGAAAGGTGGGTTTTGTCCTTCGAGCGGGGCGCTCGGCTTCGCCCAGAACCACGCCTTTGGCGCGTTTCGCAGTTCGGCTTCAAACCCTAACGCATGGCTGTGGCTCTTTACAAAAGCTGTCCCGGCGCCAGAGCACCGGGGCTTTGTCACTGGCGGCCCTGCGGCTCTCTACAGCGCAATGTGGTAGCGCGTTCGCCTCCGGCCGGCGCACCGGGCGAAGATAACAACTACGTCTACGCTATAGCCCTATAAAATCGAGCGGAAGTTCGATTGTGACTGGCTTAGTAATATCCATATAGAACATACTGAGAACATATGCTAGCCTAAATGAGAGCGGTCGAGTTTTCCATCCGATTAACGCTCACAAAACTGGCTGTAGGTCGGCGCGTTGGGGGGATGCCGTGACGGTTGAACGTTTTCAGTTGCTTCGCAATGTCGGCCAGTTTGATTCCGTCAACGCCGGCGCGCAAATTGCGCTGACGCCGTTGACACTGGTTTATGCCGAGAACGGGCGCGGCAAAACCACGCTTGCCGCCATCCTCCGGTCGCTCAGCATTGGCGACGCCGCGCTAATCGAGGACCGGCATAGGCTTGGTGCTGCCCATCCACCGCATGTCGTCCTTACCGTTGGCGGCAATCAGGTCATTTATCAGAATGGTGCATGGGTTGCGCCGTTGCCGCGTGTCGCGGTGTTCGACGACGCTTTTGTGTCCGCAAATGTCTGTTCCGGCATCGAGATCGAAAGCTCGCACCGCCAGAACCTACATGAGCTGATCCTTGGTGCGCGGGGCGTCGCACTCAACACGGAACTGCAACGTTATGTAGCCGCGATTGAGCAGCATAATCGCGATCTACGCACACGCGAGGCGGCGATCCCCGCCGCCCAGCGCGCTGGCCTAACCGTGGACGCCTTTTGCGACTTGCCAGCCGATGACGTCATCGACGCGCGGGTTCAGGACGCCGAGCGCAACCTTGCCGCTGCGCAGGCTGCCGACGCCATACGTCAACGTGATTCGTTCCTGCCGCTATCATTGCCGGGCTTCGATCTTACTGCCGTCGCGGAGGTGCTGGCGCACACGCTACCGGACGTGCAGGCTGAGACAGCCGCGCGGGTGCGGGTGCATTTGCAGAGGCTCGGACGCGGTGGCGAGGCATGGATCGGCGAAGGCATGTCGCGCATCTCGGGCGCAAGCGAAGGGCAGGATGGCGACGCCTGCCCATTCTGCGCACAAGACCTCGCGGGCTCGCCGCTTATTCGCCACTACGAGGTATATTTCAGCGACGCCTACAACGGGCTGAAATCCGCCATTATCGACACAGGCAAGGGAATCGCCGACTCACACAGCGGCGAGATTCAGGCGGCGTTTGAGCGCGCGGTGCGCGTCGCGGTGCAGACCCGCGATTTCTGGCGCGGCTTCATGGACGTGCCTGACATCAACGTGGACACCGCCGCCATTCTGCGCAACTGGACGGCGGCGCGCGATGCAGTGTTGACGACACTGCGAGCCAAGGCGGCGGCACCCCTTGAAGCGATGACTCTGCCAGCCGAAGCCACCGCCGCAGTCGAGGCATTCGCACGCGACGCCGAGGCGATTGACGCCGTGTCCGCCACGCTGGCCGTCTGCAATGGCCAGATCGCTCTGGTCAAAGAACAGGCCGCCGTGGCCAATGCCGCCACGCTCACCGCCGACCTTGCCCGGTTGCAGGCGGTCAAGGCTCGCCATATGCCGCCGCTCAATGCCGCCTGCGATGCCTATGCTGCGGAGAAGGAGGCTAAGGCCGAATCCGAGCGTTTGCGTACTGCGGCAAGGGCTGCACTCGACCAGTATCGCACCACCATTTTCCCAGCTTACGAGCGGTCGATCAACGACTCCCTTGGCCGCTTCAATGCCGGTTTCCGGCTGGGCGCGGTAGGCTCGATCAATACGCGAGCAGGATCATCTGCCAGCTATAGCGTCGTCATCAATAACGTCGCGGTCGGGCTGACCGCCAATGGCGGGCCATCCTTCCGCACAACCCTTAGCGCGGGCGACCGCAACACGCTGGCGCTGGCGTTCTTTTTTGCCTCGCTGGAGCAAGACTCCAATCTTGCCGACAAGATCGTGGTCATAGACGACCCGATGACCAGCCTTGATGAGCATCGCTCGCTTGCGACGATCCTCGAACTGCGTGCTCTGGTAGGCCGCGTGCGTCAGGTTATTGTCCTGTCGCACTCCAAACCGTTCCTGTGCCAAATGTGGGAAGGAGCGGACAGGCAAACGCGCTCTGCGTTGCGGATCAGTCGCGACGGCAACGGTTCCACACTGGCCGTGTGGGACGTGCATCAGGATTGCATCACCGAACACGACAAGCGGCACGCTTTGGTAAGCGCCTATATTCAGTCCGCCAATGCAGCGAACGAACGCGCCGTCGCCGAGGCTCTCCGGCCGATCCTCGAAGCCTATATGCGTATTGCCTATCCGGCACTGTTCCCACCGGGGAGCCTGCTTGGATCATTCATCAACGTATGCCGTCAACGATTTGGACAGGCCACGGAGGTTCTGAACGCGGCTGACATTGCTGAACTGGAGCGGCTTTTGAACTATGCCAACCGTTTCCACCACGACAGCAACCGGGCATGGCAAACGGCGGCGATCAACGATCAGGAGCTGCTCGACTATGCGCAGCGCACGCTCCGGTTCACGGCACGGCACTGAGCGACTAAGAACCTTGGTCGCAGGCGCTTTCCGTATTACAAAAAAGCTCTCTTTGTTCTTGTGATACAAAAACCTCCGATCTATCCTGTTCTCGTATCTGAGTCGAGAAGGGACAAGCATGGGGCGGCCAAAAGCAAATAATCCACGATCAGCC
This sequence comes from Paradevosia shaoguanensis, assembly GCF_016801025.1. Taxonomy (GTDB): domain Bacteria; phylum Pseudomonadota; class Alphaproteobacteria; order Rhizobiales; family Devosiaceae; genus Paradevosia; species Paradevosia shaoguanensis. Next base: position 4,598,272 of record NZ_CP068983.1, read on the forward strand.
ATTACGCCGGTCCGTCTTACCGAGGAGGAACGTGCCTCGTTCGAGGACATGGCCGAAGGCATGGGCTTCTCCAATGTCAGCGAATATGTTCGCTTCCTTCACAATCAGGTCCTTGCCGGCCAGCAGGCCGCTGGCCCCGATGCAGTAGAGAACTTCGGCACCCGCTTTCCCAAACGGCTGATCCGCTCGTTCCACAAGACCGTCTTCGGCGAAATGATATGGGGCGATTCGCGCGCCTATTTGTTCAATGGCACGAAGCCGGCAAGCGTGGACCTTATAATGACTAGCCCGCCCTTTGGGTTGGTTCGGAAAAAGAGCTATGGCAACGAGGACGCCGACGAGTATTGCAACTGGTTTCGTCCTTTTGCGGAAGGCTTCAAGCGTGTTCTGAAGGACGACGGCAGTCTTGTCATCGATATTGGTGGCGCATGGGTACCGGGTCAGCCCACACGTAGCCTCTACCACTTCAAGCTGCTGGTCATGTTGGTGGAAGAATACGGCTTCCACCTATGCCAAGAGCATTATTGGTGGAATCCGGCCAAGCTGCCCACTCCCGCTGAATGGGTGAACGTGCGGCGTGTTCGCGTGAAGGACGCGGTGAACACGGTGTGGTGGCTATCTAAGACGCCATTCCCAAAGGCCAACAACCGCCGCATCCTTGCGCCCTACAGCAAGTCAATGCAGGACCTGTTGCGCAACGGCTACGTTGCCAAGCTGCGCCCGTCAGGGCACGACATTTCCAGCAAGTTTCAGAAGGATAACGGCGGCTCCGTACCGCCCAACCTGCTCGCAATTGCCAATACCGAATCGACCAGCCGGTATCAGGAACATTGCCGCGACAACAATATCCCGATCCATCCGGCCCGTTTCCCGCCGCAGTTACCTGAGTATTTCATCCGCTTTCTCACCAACAAGGGTGACACCGTGCTTGATCCCTTCGGAGGTTCCTGCGTCACCGGCGCGGTTGCTGAGGCGTTAGAGCGGAAATGGGTCTGTTGCGAAATGTCGGAGGAATACCTGAACGGCGCGCTAGCACGCTTCACGCCACGGCCTGCGCTGTTGCTGAAAGATCGCCCCGTCACCTATGAGATCGCGCCGCCATGCGCCGTACCAGTTGACGAGGACGAAGTGCCGCTGTTCGCCGATGGCGGAGCCAAGCGTCCTCCATCGGCTAAAGATGCAGCGTCACAGCCTCAGCCCAAGCGTCGAGCCCGTGCGGCTGCGTAATGGCCGCAAAATCCACGCAGAACGGTGCCGGTGCCGCGTGCCCCACGCGCACCGGTGCATTGCGTGATAGCGCCACCAGTGATCGTTCTAAGAGGGGGCCGGTAGCATCCGCTGACGCATAGCTCCGGCCATATCGAACAACTTGGTCAACGGCCTCGCGAAAGCGCACGGCTGCCGTATCCCCCGCGATGTATTTGACTTCGACCACCGCTGCAGCGGCACCCGCTTCGCGGTCCACCACGACCAAATCGGGGCGCTCCGTTCCGGTGGCAATCCCGTAATCTCGCAGCGCATCGCGCACCGCCGCTTCCGAAGACTCCAGCGGAGTGGGTACGTGGTACTTGGTGATTTGCTGCCAATAGACTGCAAAGCGCCCCGCCGTCACGATAGGGCCCGACGAGTCGGAACCGAGAAGGTGTAGGTGCAGCGTCCCGCCGCTGGCGCGCGCCAGCGCCTCGCCAATAGCCAGCCCAACCGCCAGCTCGAACCGACGCCAATCCTCCAGCGGCGCGATCAGCGCAGATCGCGCTACGCGATCCATTGCCTCTACGTCGCCGCGTTCCAACCCTTGCAGAAGACGGTAGGCTTCAACAGCCTTGCGGTAGAGCGGGCGGCGCGACCGCGCTGAATCCCGCACTGCGCCGGCGTTCGGACGCCGGCCGAGCGATACGGCCTTGAGCGGCTCGCGCAGCGCCTCGATCCTCTGGACGCGACGCATTTGCGTCTGCGCCGCCTCGATCATCGGCAGATACGGAGAATTGTCACCCTGCCACGATAGCAGCCGCGCCGTATAGGCCGCAGCTTCGCGCAATACCCACGCTAGCAGCATGTTCGGCCCTGTATTGAAGCTCCGCACCGGCTCATGTGTGACAAGAGCGGAGGGCAGGCCTGTCTGCTGGCGATAGAGCCACGTCTTACGCGCATCGATCCGTCCGCGCGCCACAGCATCATCCACCCGTTCCCGATAGGTCAGCAGCGCCTGCGCCTCGTGCGGGCGCGCGGCAAGATACCCCACCAACGCCCGGACCGGCGCGGACATCGCCCAATGGCCTTTGAGAATATCAACGTCGCGGCGCTGATCGAGGCGCGGAACCTCGCCATCAATCTGCGCGCCGCCCCTGAAATACCGCAGCAGCAGCCCCGCCGAATAATCGACTATGGCCGCATCTATGGTCATTAGATCGCCACCGCTTCTAGCCTGCTTTTGACCCGCGCCGCCTGATCGGCTGAAAGCGCGAACGCTGTAGCGGTCGCATCGGCGATATTGTGCGCGTCCTGAAGCACGATGCCATCCAGCATCGGCAGCAGTACCATATCAAGCGCGTCGAGCGCGGCGCTGCGCATCGCGTCACTGGCCGGGCCGAAAAAGGCTTCGTCCGGCACAAGCTGACGGATCGCGGCTATCGCGTCGATGATCGGAGCAGAACCAATCACGCGCGCCGAGTTGATCGCGGTCCAGACATCGGCAAGCGGGCAGGAGTCGCCCGCCGCCGGAACGGGCGCAGCAGGGTCTGTCTTCGCGATGAACGCGGCGATGAATCCCCGCAGATCGCCGGGCGCATCGACGTAGACCCAGCCGAAGCGGCGGCTGAGGGCATAGGACATCTGATAGAGCGATGCCTTATCGATGGAATTGATCGTGGCAATCAATCGCCACGCCGCACCCGGCGAGAATTCATGATCTCCCGCCCCTCCAGGCTTCGCCTTCGGCAGGATCACATAGGGCTGGCTGTTCTTATCGGTAATGTCGGTTCGGTAGGGCAGCGTTGTCTGCTGGCCCGACAACACCGTGAACAGTGGCCCGATCACTTTGTCGATATCACAGCGGTTCAGTTCGTCGATAATGAACGGCCGGTCGAAATCCCGTAGCAATATACCCGGCACAAAATCCACATCACCATCGCCGACCGGCTGATAGCCGCCGATAATGTCCTGCGAACTCCAATCCGAAGAACCCGTCACCAGAGTCCATTCGCCGCCCGGCAGATTGTCGGCGATCCACCGCGCCAGTGTCGTCTTGCCAGTGCCGGGCGGACCATAGAGCATAATGTGCTGTTTGCCCGACCGCAGCAGAGCGTTGATTTGGCGGTACACGGACGGATCAACGCCAAGAAGGTCTGTGTTCTCCGGGATGTTCAATGTCGCGGGGTCGATCTCAAGGATTCCCTCATCCTCTTCCGCCGAGTCCTGCTGGGCTACGCGCGCTACTTGAGGCGGCGGACCGGCGCCATCCCATGCAGCCGTCAATTCAGCCCTAAGCCTCGCCGCTTCATTATCATCGCTAAGATCGTAGACGGCGATTGGCCCTGCTGCCCCGCCCTGTGGATGGGCCGTAATCGCGGCTTGGAGCGCGTCCACCACTTCCCCATAGGTGATCGCCACCGGAGCGCCGCCGATCTCGACTTGCTTGGCCTCGTTCCTTGGAAGTAGTCCGATAAGCGCGGCGAAAATGTATGGAGAATCCACCCGGACGCGCTTGGTTTCGCCCGTCTCGGGGTCTTCTTCTTTGAAGACACGGAATAGCGATCCATTGGCGACGTTGAAATTGACTGGATCGGAGGACGATCCCGCCGGCTGCAACGGGCCGTGAAACACGAACAACCCCGCCACCTCAAACTCATCGGCGCGCTCAAATGCATCAGGACCGGTTTGGAGCAGCGGTAGGATTCGTACCGTCACAGCGGCAGACTGGCCCTGCGCCGTATTGACGCCGCCAATGCTGGCCTCTTCCGCCCCTTCGGGCAGCCGAGCCACAACCGGAACGGAGTTCAGATCAACTTGAAACAACCAGCGCGGCGGTTTGCCTTTGGAATAGCCGAGGTTGCCCCAATTGCCCGTCTGCGCGTCGATAGTGTGATTCCCAAGATTGCTCCCGCCCTTTGAGCCGGGTCTTTGGAATAGAAGATTCTGATCGCGTAGAAACGTGCTGAACCAACTGAAGACTTTCTGCCGGTTCTCTTGCCCCTTTGCCATTGTCACTCCGCGTCCTGTGGTTGCTGCCCAAATACGAGGCAGCAGCAAATGATCTCTTCCTGATTCCCCGCACTTTCTCCGACTCCTACCAAAAAGATTAGGTTTTGGGATTCTTAATCAACCGATGACCGAAGTTCTAACACAGCCTTGCCCGCCCGGACCCCGTCAACGCGGCTAGTGCTGTGTCTTTGCTGAACACGACGGAAGAGTCGCTAAGGGCGTTGCCCTCGCGCGGCGCAAGAAAACTCTCCGGCCTTTCGCGGCATAAACGGCCCGCTCCCCGCAAGCGGGTCCCCTCCATTTATTCCACGGTGCCAAAGACTTTTCCTGCGCCTTGCTACCCGTGGCTCGCCGCCGGGCAAGGGTTCAGGAGCGGCGCTTCGCTGCTCTGAACCCCAAACCCGAGGATCAGAGACATGACCAATCTTTCCGACAGCAATCCCCGCATCTATGTCGCCTGCCTTGCAGCCTACAATAACGGCTATCTGCACGGGGCTTGGATCGACGCGGATCAGGCCCCGGACGAAATCAGGGATGAGATTGCCGCCATGCTCGCACGATCCCCCATCGAGCACGCGGAGGAATATGCCATCCATGATTATGAGGGCTTCGAGGGCGTCACGATCAGCGAATATGCCGGCATCGACACCGTGGCACGCATGGGCGCTTTCATCGCCGAGCATGGCGCGCTAGGCGCTGGCCTGCTGGATCAGTGCGACGATGACATTGACCAAGCCGAAACCGCCTTGCGGGACTGCTATCACGGCCAGTTCGCCAGCCTTGCCGACTTCATGGAGGACTTGACCGCTGAAAGCGGCGTCACGATCCCCGAGGCGCTGCGCTACTACATTGATTGGAAAGCAATGGCCCGTGACGCTGAAATGAACGGCGAGTTTTTCACAGTCGAAACCGCACATGACGAGGTGCATGTGTTTTCCAGCCAATGAAAGCCGGAGCGCCTTGCCCGCATTTCGCGGGCGGGCGTATCGCGGAATCATAGAAATAGTGTTAAGCAGAAAATAACCAAGAATGATCGGGCTGACCGCTCAAGGTATCTGCTTTGATCGGCTTCTATATTTCTAGCGATCTTTGAACCTCTAAGGGCTGGGCGCTGCCTTGCGCGCCCCGGCTTTGGGAGGTGACGCCATGCTTAGCATCGACTGGCGTTCGCCGGTGGCATACAGGCACGCGAAGCACATTTCGGCCGCCGGTTTCGCTTGGGAATATCTGCGCCGGAATGACGATTATCGTCAGGAGTTCCAGACTATCGCACTAAGCGGCGGACCGTCCGGCCGTGACCTTGAAGCGTTCGCGGATCGCTGGGGGTTGCGATTTCCCGTGCGATCCCGACGCGCCGCATGACCGGCCGACGCCAATCTGGAGTCCGAACCTTCTACCGCAAGCGGTGATGTTGTCGCCGGTCGAGCATAAGGACGGCGACACCGAACCGATATTGACGCTGGCCCATCTCGCCGGCCTCGATCTGCGCCGCGCTGCCGATGGCTGGCATGGTATCTGGCAGGTTGATGGCGTCACACATCAATTCTGGCTTCCCGAAGCGGTGCCCGACGCAGCCGCCTTCTATGCCTTCACCCTGCCAATGGATTCCTTTCTGGAGCTGCGCGCCCACGCTGCCCGCCGTTTCTGGCGGTCCCTCAACGGCCGCGCGCCCGGTCCCGACTTCCGGGCCGTTCCTGCCCAACTCCGGCAATGGCATATCCTGTCCCTGCGCGCGCTCGACGCCCGGCTGCGCGGCGAGAGTTATCGCACCATCGCCAAAGTTCTGCTCGGCTTTCGCGGCACCAAGGAAGACTTTGAGAACGATCCGCGCAAGAACAAGGCCCGCCGCCTGGTCGCGCACGGTATCAAGATGATGCGCGGCGGCTATCGCCTGCTGCTTCACTACCCGATCAAGCCCGGCAAGCGTTGATCGGGAGGCGTCGCCCTCACGCCTTGTTGGCTGCCGCCTGCTCCAGAATCTTGCGATAGCCCTCACGCGAAAGCCATTGCGCGCGTTCGAGATGGCTTTGCCAGCAACGATAGGTCCGAAATTCCTCGGCAGCCGCATCGCGGTGCAGCACGATCCGCGCGACTTCCTTCCAGTCCGCGCCCTCGGCCGTCGCATCGAGAAGGCGCAGATAGGTGACGTAGTGGCGTTCGTCATAGGTGGTTATGGTGTCGCCGGTCGGCGCTTCGTCGTCCACATCGGGATCGAGTTCGACAGGAACCCGCATAGTCATTCCCCGTATCCGAGAGAGCTTGTCTGCGGTGCGCCCCCGCAAACGATTCTCTCTGACTCTTGGTGATCGGGGAGTTAGTAACCGTCACGAAACGGCCCCATGGCCTTTAGCTCGGAAAGCCTGTTGTATACGCCACAGGCTCCCCGACCATAGGTCAAGGAGTTGGTGCCGTTCTGGCTGACACCGGCCATCCGTGAGGGGTTACTACGCCCCAGAGCAGCGCGTCTGCTCCACCCACAATCTTAGCCGAGCTGCGCGCGAATGTCTTTGCCTATTCGGCGAGGCAGGCACCGAGCCGCTGAAATCCCTCACCTATTGGCGGCACACCGCCCCGAAGGGGGTGCCGCCAGCGCATAGGCGCAAATGCGGCACGCTACGCGCCGCCGATCCCTCGCCATGGTTCGCCACAGTCCGCTGCCGCCCCCGGCAGCCCAATCCCGACTGGAGGTGATCCATGCCCAACTCGCTTGCGGGCCTGCCGCCGCGCCTGTTGCGCACCAAGGAAGCAGCGCGCTTCCTCGGCATATCCATCCGAACCCTTGAGAAACATCGCACCTACGGCACCGGCCCGACCTATCGCAAGGTCGGCGGTCGCGTCCTCTACACCGTCCGCGATCTAGAAGACTGGAGCGCGGTCGGCGAACGCAAATCCACCCGCGACAAGACCGCCGGCACGGTCTTTCCCGCGCGTCCGCTCACACCCGAAGAACGGGACGAGTGCTAGATGCTGCGCGAGGACGATCACGCCCGCGCGCAGCCGACCGAGAACAGCGAGCGCAGCCGCCTAGACCCCTTCGTGGTCGCAACGGGCGATGCGCCGCCGCGCGACCAGCGCGACTTGATGGAACGGCCGTTTTTCTCGCTGGCGAAGACCCCGCGCACCAAGCCGATTCTCTACAAGGCCGCCGACATAGAGGTGCAGGTGTTCGGGATGCCCGAGCATGGCATGGCGACCATTTGGGACGCCGATGTGCTGATATGGGCGGCCTCGCAGATTGTCGCGGCCGAGAATGACGGCCTCACGACTTCGCGCTTCGTCCGGTTCACGCCCTACCACCTGTTGCGCGCCATCGGGCGGCCGACCGGCAATCACCAATACCGGCTTCTGAAAGCCGCTCTGGCGCGGCTGCAATCCACCGTCATCGCCACCACCATTCGCAACGGCCCGCATTGGCGTCGCCGGCAATTCTCTTGGATCAACGAATGGGAGGAAATGACGACGCGCGCCGGCTGCGTCGAGGGCATGGAGTTCGTCCTGCCCGAATGGTTCTACAACAGCGTCATCGACCGCTCGCTGGTCCTGACCATCGACCCGGCCTATTTCGGCCTGACTGGCGGCATCGAGCGATGGCTTTACCGCGTCGCCAGAAAGCACGCCGGGCACCAGCGCCATGGCTGGATTTTCGAGGTCGCGCACCTTCATCAGAAATCCGGCAGCCTCGCGCGGCCGTCCGACTTCGCGCTCGACCTGCGCCGGATCGCGGCCCGCCAGAAACTCCCCGGCTACCGCCTCCAGATCGAGCGGGAAGACGGCCGCGAGCTGCTGCGCATCCGCCCCGAAAACTCATCAACAGGCACTGTTGATAACCCTGTTAATGCCATCGGCAGATCAGGCGCACGGGGTATCGGCACATCAGGCGCACGACTATCGGCAGATCAGGCGCACGAACCGCAGCTAACGCTTTGGCCTGAAAAGCGGAATCCGACCGCTAACTTATCTAACAGAGAATCTAACTCTTTTTCTTTGACGCGCGCGCAGGCGAAGCGTGGTGCCGGTTCTGCCGGGAACGGCGAGCCATGACGCCCGCCGTTGACGCAGCGCACGCGCGCAATCCCCACCAACACATCGCCGGAGACGCACAATGACCCGTCGCGCCCATCGCAGCGCGCACGGCCGTCCGCTGCCGGACGGGCCTGCGCCCTTCACCACATTGGTCGAGCTGACTTTCGAGAAACGCCGCATCGAGCATTGGATCAGGTTCGGCCGCAAGAGCTATGAACAGATCATCGACCGCCGCCGTAGCGTGGTCGGCTTCGCGCCGGGCAGCGTCTTCGCCTTCGTCCGATGGGCGAATGGCGAGCATGGCACGGTCGTTTCCCGCATCGACATTGTGCGGGCCATCGGGCGCGGCGAGCCGTTCCAGACATTGCCGTTCGTCCGCCCCGGCGGCGAAATCCTGTTGCGGCTCGATAGCTGGCCGAAGGTGCAGCGCGGGCTTGCCGCCATCGACGCCGTGGAATCGCTCGGCCTCGATCCGGCCGACGCCGCACCGGAGCATTGGCGGCACGTCCACAACCGTTTGACCGCCAATCTGGAGCCGCACGCCTACACGCCCGAGCGACATGCCGCGTGGCTTCACCGCCGAAGGATCGAGCCATGACGCGCCGCCGCACCCTCACGGTGACGGCGCTCGCCGCCATCGGCATCGCCGCCGCCAGCGCCGTCGATTGGCCCGTGAAACTCATCTGGAACGCGACGGCCAGCGCACCCATCGGCTTCTATACCGTCGAGCCGGCCGAGCGGATCGAGGTGCCCGAGCTGGTCGCCGTCATGCCGCCCGAACCGCTCGCTGCCTTCATGGCCGAGCGCGGCTATATCGCGCGCGGCGTCCCGCTGTTGAAGCGCGTTGTCGGCCTGCCGGGACAGCGGGTTTGCCGCTTGCGATCCACGATCACGGTTGACGGGATCGAGATGGGCGAGGCGCTGGAGCGCGACAGCCTCGGCCGCGATCTGCCCGTCTGGCGGGGCTGCCGAGTGATCGGCGACGACCAGCTTTTCCTCATGAATTGGGAAGTCCGCGACAGCCTCGACGGCCGCTACTTCGGACTCACCCCCGCAGCTTCCGTCATCGGCCGAGCGGTCCCGCTCTGGACCGATGAGGAAGGCGTCGGCCGCTACGAGTGGCGCGCACCGACGCACTGAAACCATCCCCGAAAGCCAATCACAGGAGATTTCCCATGGCAGAAATAGGCACCTTCACCCGCACCGAAACCGGCTATGCCGGGAAGCTACATTCGTTCGGCCTCCGCGATAAGCTGTTCATCGTTCCAGCCAAGCCGAGCGACGTGAAGAACGCGCCCGACTATCGCGTGCGTCTCGATAGCGAGGACGGCCCGGACACCGGCCCCGCATGGAAAGACTCCAGCGAAAATGCCGGCGACTTCGTGTCGTTGCGGCTGGAGGGACCGATCTTCCCGTTCCCGATCCGCGCCAAGCTGTTCCAGTCCAACGTCGATCCATCGGTCTGGACCCTGCGTTGGAAGCACCCCCGGAAAGTCGAGGACGAGGAATGACGGCCGCACGCGTGCGGCCCGCCATCCGGTCCAAGATCGTCATCCCTTTGTTCTCAGAAAAGCCGTCTCATCCCTCCGTCCCGCTCGGCCACCGGACGGCCGGCGCGCGCAGCGAAGGTCAGGGGCGGCCATCGGCCGGCGCTTGCGCCTTGCCCTTGACCGCAGCGAGCACGCTGGCAGGCTGGTGTCGAAGCGGAGACAGGACTGCATGGCATTATGCCGTCCTGATACTGGCCGGCGCGCTTTCCGTCTGCGCCGGATCGGGCGTCGCGGTCGCGCAATCCGCGCCCATCGAGCGCCCGGCTGCCGCCCATCCCTATGCGGCTCACATCGCCGAGGCGTCGCAGCGTTTCGGCATACCGGAGCATTGGATCGTCGCGGTGCTACGCGCCGAGAGCGCGGGCGATGTGCGCGCGGTTTCGTCGGCCGGCGCGATGGGATTGATGCAGGTGATGCCTGACACATGGGCGGGCCTGCGCGTCCGCTACGGCCTCGGCCGCGATCCCTACGACCCGCGCGACAACATCCTCGCAGGCACGGCCTACCTGCGCGAAATGTTCGACCGCTACGGCAATGTCGCGGCGATGCTGGCGGCCTACAATGCCGGTCCCGGCCGCTATGACGAACACCTTGCGACCGGCCGCACCCTGCCGGCCGAAACGCGGGCCTATGTCGCCGCGCTTGCGCCGATCCTCGGCGGCGCGGCTGCAACCGAGCCGCCGTCATCGGCACCGCCACCGCCGCCAGATTGGCGTGAGGCACCGCTGTTCGTCATGCGTCCGGGCGACGCGCGGGCTGTCGCCGCGCCGCCGTCCGACGCACGATCCGGCGACGGCCGCGCGACCGTTCCGGCGCGCGATCCCGTCGATGCGGAGTCACGGAGCGACAGCATTTTCGTCGCCGACGCGAGCGGTTCGGGAACGCCATGAGGGCGGCGTTCCCGCGCTCGGCGGCGCTCATTCCGGTGTCCAGTCAGGCAGGTTTTTGCCCGGCTGGATTCCCGGCAGGAGGGGCAGAAAAGGCAGAAAGGGCGGAGGGCAAGATTAAAGAAGACGGCACCATGTCGGGCCGCTTCTGGAAATTATTGTTGTCTGTACACTGGTTAGGTTGCCGGTTCCGGCACCATGGTTTTGAGGGGCCGCGTGCCGTGATTTCGCGCAAAGCCTTGGCTTTGCAGGGTTTCGAGCGGCACCATAGGCCCATATCGGCCGTTTTTCGGCGATTTCGTCAGGAGCCGCGCCCATGAGCGCCGACGACGAAAACCGCTTCCGCCCGAAGCCCGGCCGCATCCGATCCGACACGCCGAAGGCCGGGAGACCCAAGAGCTTTTTCACGCAGGTCAGGAAGATCACCCGCCAGCATCAGGCAGCGGCCGCCCGCGATCCTTCCATGCCGTCATCCGCTCGCCCGTCATCGCCGGGGCGGTCCCGTGCCGTGGTCGCCAGCGGCAAGGGCGTGAAGCGTGGCCGGGGCGCGAGCTTCGTGCGCGCCCGGAACATCTCCGGCCAATGGCATCATCGCCAGCCCGGCAGCCGCCGCGTGATCGTCAAGCAGCGCAGCGTCCGGGCTGCGTGGAAGGGCGGACGCGCCCGCGCGCATCTGCGCTATGTCCAGCGCGACGGCACGTCACGCGACGGCGAGCGCGGCCGGCTCTATTCGGCAACCGAGGACCGCGCCGATGGCGACGCCTTCCTTGATCGCGGCAAGGACGACCGCCATCAATTCAGGTTCATCGTCTCGCCCGAGGACGGCGCGGAGCTGTCGGACCTGACAGCCTACACCCGCGATTTCATGCAACAGGTGGAAGCCGACCTCGGCACGAAACTCGATTGGGTTGCCGTCAATCACTACAACACCGGCCATCCCCATGTGCATATCGTCGTCAACGGCCGCGACGATAGCGGCGGGGATCTAGTCATCAATGGCGATTACCTTTCCGCTGGCCTGCGCGAACGCACCAGCGAGCTTGCCAGTCTGGAACTCGGCCCCGTTACCGAGATCGAGCAGACCCGCAAGCTGACCGCCGAAATCGACCAAGACCGTTTCACCCGGATCGACCGCGCCATGGTCGAGGAAGCCGATGCCCGTTTCCTTGATCTGCGCCATGAACCGGCAGAGCCGAAACGGCAGTTCGAGCGGACGCTGCGCCTGCGCCGTCTCGGCAAGCTGGAGAAGATGTGGCTGGCGACCGAACACGCGCCCGCCGTTTGGGAATTGAGCAAGGACATGGAACCGGCCCTGCGCGAATTGGGCGAGCGCGGCGACATTATCCGCACCATGCAGAAGGCGCTCGGCCCGCAGGGTGGCGAACGCGATCCCATGAGCTTCCAAATCCATGACGGAGTGCCCGAGACGCGGATCTTTGGCCGCGTCGTGGATAAACATCTGTCCGACGAGCTAGGCGAGAACCTGACCATTGTGGTGGACGGCATCGACGGCTGGACGCACCACATCGCCGGTATCGCGCCCGAGCGGCTGGAGGATGCCCGCATCGGCAGCATCATCGAGATCGGCCCGGCCGAGGTGGCAACCCGGCCGTCCGACCACACCATCACGGCCATCGCCGAGGACGGCATCTATCGGCCAAGCCGCCATCTGGAGCAGGCGAAATTCGAGGGCCGCGTTCCGGGCGGCGACTATGAGGGCTATGTCGATGCCCATGTCCGCCGACTGGAGGCATTGCGCCGCGCCGGGATCGTCGAGCGCATCGACGCCGACCAATGGAGCATTCCCGATGATCTGGTCAGCCGCGCCGCCGTCTATGATGCCGGCCGTGACCGGCAGGCCAGCGTTCGCGTCCTTTCTCCTGTCAATCTGGAAAAGCAGATCGGATCGGACGGTGCGACATGGCTGGACCGGCGATTGATCCATGGCGAAACGGCCGACCTTGCGTCGGTCGGCTTCGGCCAGCAGGTGCGCGAGGCGATGGACCAGCGCCGCGAGCATCATATCGAACAGGGCGACGCCACCCGAGCGAGGAACGGCCGCATCTTCTATCGGCGCAGCCTTCTCGCTACCCTGCGCGAGCGCGAGGTTGCCCGCGTCGGCGCGGAGATGGCCGAGAGCAAGGGCCTGCCGTTCCGCGCCGCCACGGACGGCGAGAACGTCAGCGGCAAGTTCACCGGGACCGTGCAGCTTTCCAGCGGCAAGTTCGCCGTGGTCGAGCAATCCCATGAATTTACCCTTGTCCCGTGGCGGCCGGTCATCGACCGCCAGCTCGGCCGCGAGGTCATGGGCGTTGTGCAGGGCGGATCGGTGTCGTGGCAGTTGGGGCGGCAAAGAGGGCTAAACATCTAGGTGCCGCCCTTATGCCTCAAACCTCGATGAGATAGTTCACGCTCATTTCGGTCTTGCCGGAGGGAGCAATCTCTGGCCGGGCTTCACCCACCTGTTCAAATCCCGCGTTGAGAAGAACCCGCTCCGATGCAGGGTTTTCTTGAACCGTTCGAGCGCGGAGCTTTCTCAGGCCCAACTTGCGGGCCATTTCCACGGCCAGCGCGAGCGCGCGACCCGATACCTTTCGGCCACGATGCTCCGGCGCGACCCAATAGCCAATCTCCGCGTCATCCGGTTTCACGTCAAAGATCACCAGACTTCCGAGAAACGAATCCGAGAGTGCATCCGAGATTGTCAGGACGGCCAAGGTTCCATCGCGCAATCCGTCTGCAATCGCACCCCGGATCATGTCACGAACGATCTGCGGCGTATATTCGTCCAACGGCAGGTGAGCGAAGTGCTTGACCGAAGCATCGTTCGTCCCGGCGACATATGCTTCCGCATCTGCATCCGACATGGCTCTGATCGTCACCACGCCATCTGAGATCGGCAAGACGGCGAGGAAATTACGATCTGCCAAACCGCCATGGGTATCGTTTTGATTGCTCATTCTTGCTTCCGCTCTTGTCTCGATTGCTTCCATCTTCGGCGCAATGTAGCGCCCGCTATCCGTGCGCGGCGTTCCGATGGACTCGCCACACAGCGCGATAGATCGATGATCGTTGACTCGAACAATGTTCGATTGATAGAGTGATGTACTAGGACACGCTCGACTGTCAAGTTTGCGGGAGTAGGAATGACTAAGAACGGACCATCGCAGACGGAGCGCGGTTCCTCGACGATTTGGCTGAAACCAGCCAAGCGAGTGCGCGACGTTCCCGCGCTGACGCGGGACCGCATCGTCCAAGCCGCTGTCGAGATTCTAGACATGCGGGGCCAAGACGGCCTGACGATCCGCAAACTGGCGGAACATCTGAACGCCGGTGCCGCATCCCTCTACTGGCATGTCGAGACACGCGACGATGTGCTTGAACTGGCACTGGACAGCGTTCTCGGTGAAATCCCTCTGCCAACAGAACCATTGAAATGGGACAAGGAGTTGATCCGCTTCCTAACAGAATGGCGGCAGACGCTTCTACGGCATCCTTGGTCAACCAGCCTGTTCGGCTTCCGGCCGCTGCTCGGTCCCAATGCCTTGGTCCGATCCGAACATCTTCGCGCAACCCTCGCAAGGGCGGGATTGCCGAAGGCCGACGTTATCCATGCGGGATACACATTATCGAACTTCATGCTCGGATCGGTCGCGACGCAAGTAGCGTGGCAAGCCGGCGACGAAGCTGCAACCCGTGCGCGCGTCGCCACTTTCCTTCGGGATCACGCGGCCGAATATCCAGCCCTTTCCTCGCAGATCGAGAGCGAACCCGATGATTGGGGCGAGAGCTTTTCGCGTGGGTTAGGCTGGATAATCCGTTCCTTCGCTACCTCATAGGGTGGCGAATATGCGACGGCGGCAACAGTCAACATCACTGACCGACCGCCAATGGGGGATGCCGACCGCGCTTGGATCGCGTATTCCCCTTGCCTCGCTCATCCAGACGCTTGCCGTCGCCGAATATCTCAACTTTCGACACCCCGCCAATGCGCTCGGTGTGGCGCAATCCAGCGTCAGCGCCCGCGTGAAGGCGCTGGAGGACGATCTTGGCATCCTCCTGTTCGAGCGCCATGCGCGCGGCGTTCGCCTGACAGAAGCCGGACGCCATTTTGTCGAGCGGATCGCGGCCGGCATCGACCAACTTGACCATGCCGTGAAGACCGCCGGCATGGCGGCAGCCGGCGAAAGCGGTCGGCTTCGCATCGGTATCCATGCCCTGATTCCACACAGCTTCCTCGCAAACTTGATCGGCCAATACCGCGAAGACCACCCCGGCGTTGAAGTCGACATGACCGAAGCCACGGCCCGCGAAGCGGTGATGCAGCTTCGCGCCGACCGGCTGGACGTGGTATTCGTCGCCGGGAAGCCCGAATTGCCCGACTGCCATTCCCGGCGCATATGGACCGAACCGCTCTTGGCGGTGATACCAGAGCGGCATCCGCTCGCCGAACGGTCGGCCATCACATGGGCCGATCTGGAGGGCGAGACGTTCCTTGTCCGGCATGGCGGCACCGGCCCGCAGGTTCATAGCCATATCGTTCTGCGCCATGCCGGGCACTGGCCTGCGCTGTCGATCCTGCGCTTCGACGTTGGGCGCGGCGCGCTCCTATCCATGGTCGGACAGGGCTTCGGCATCACCATCGTCGGGGCGGCCACCTCGCTATTGCCTACGTCCGGCATTGTCTTCCTGCCCTTCGCGGACGAGCCGGAGCCGGTCGCCTTCTCGGCTGTTTGGTCGCCGTCCAACCGCAGCGCGGCGTTGAAAAATCTGCTCACCCTTGCCAGCCACATGGTGCGGATCGCCCGCACCGACTAAATCCAGCCGGTTGGCGTCCGATCATCGACCGCCAGTTGGGTCGGGAAGTCATGGGCGTTGTGCAGGTCGGATCGGTGTCGCGGCACCTCGGGCGGCAGAGGGGGATAAGCCTCTAATCTGTTGTAGATGAACGCAGCCGCTCGAAACCAGCGATGAGGCTGTCGAGTCCGAAGTTGAACGCAGCATCCATGCCGTCTGTTTCCAACTCGTGAAACAGATCGTGCAGGAAGGAGGACGGTGCTTGCTCGGACACATCTGGCCTGTCCGAAATTCTCTCATCGGCATCAGATGCCTGCTGTTCGAGAACGGAACCGACCACATAGTGACTGACCGCCCGGAGCGTCCAAACGGCGCGCTTCGGGCTAAAGCCCGCCGCGCAGAGAAAGCGTATTTGTGTCTCGGCGGTGCCAAAATTCGGTTCTGTCGGTCGAGTGCCGGCATGGACACGCGCGCCGTCGCGATAAGAGAGCAACGCCATTCTGAAACTCAGGGCGTTTTCTTTCAGGTACACCCGCCAGTCCTCGTTTTCCTTGGGTAGGGACCGGGTGTGGCGTTCCGTCAGCATCGCCTCGGCCAGTCCGTCAAGCAGCGCGCGCTTGTTCTGGAAATGCCAGTAAAGCGCAGGCTGCTGAACCTTGAGGCGTTCAGCGAGCTTTCGCGTCGTCAGGTTGTCCATGCCAACCTCGTTCAACAGCTCCAGCGCCGCTGCGATCACGGTGCCTTTGTCCAGTTTGGTCATTCACGTTCCTTCGCCAACGCTTGACAATTTATCACCGATAAGTTTTATGTCTATGTCCTTATCATTGATAAAGTCGCTCGCATTGAGCGGCGCTGGAGTTTCAGGTGCGCAGCTCTGCCATCATTGCCCTGCTGATCGTCGGTCTCGACGCCATGGGACTCGGCCTCATCATGCCGGTCCTTCCGACGCTTCTGCGCGAGCTTGTGCCGGTGGAGCAGGTCGCTGGTCACTATGGTGCTTTGCTGTCGCTCTATGCGTTGATGCAGGTCATCTTCGCGCCCGTGCTTGGACAATTTTCAGATGCTTACGGTCGGCGTCCGGTGCTTCTGGCTTCTCTTGCGGGAGCCGCAGTCGATTACACGATTATGGCATTAGCGCCGGTCTTATGGGTTCTCTATATCGGCCGACTCGTTTCTGGCGTCACGGGAGCAACCGGGGCCGTAGCTGCCTCAACCATTGCCGATTCGACGGGGGAAGGTTCTCGCGCACGCTGGTTCGGCTACATGGGGGCCTGTTATGGAGCAGGCATGATTGCCGGGCCAGCACTTGGTGGCATGCTCGGTGGTATTTCTGCCCATACTCCGTTTATCGCCGCTGCCCTTCTCAACGGCTTCGCGTTCCTGCTTGCCTGCATTTTTCTCAAGGAGACTCATCACAGCCATGGCGGGACCGGAAAGCCGGTTCGCATCAAACCATTCGTTCTGTTCCAGCTGGATGATACATTGCGCGGGCTAGCTGCGCTTTTCGCAGTTTTCTTCATTATTCAACTGATCGGCCAAGTGCCTGCGGCCCTATGGGTCATCTATGGCGAGGACCGTTTTCAGTGGGACACCACGACTGTTGGTTTGTCGCTTGCGGCGTTTGGAGCAACACATGCGATCTTCCAAGCGTTTGTTACCGGCCCGCTTTCAAGCCGGCTTGGAGAGCGGCGCACGCTACTCTTTGGCATGGCTGCGGATGCGACTGGCTTCATTCTTCTGGCTTTTGCCACGCAGGGATGGATGGTGTTCCCGATTTTGTTGCTGCTTGCCGCCGGAGGTGTTGGCATGCCGGCCTTGCAGGCAATGCTTTCAAACAATGTCAGCAGTAACAAGCAAGGAGCTTTACAGGGAACGCTTACAAGCCTCACCAATCTAAGCTCTATCGCGGGACCGCTTGGCTTCACGGCACTCTATTCTGCCACCATAGGAGCATGGAACGGTTGGGTTTGGATTGTCGGCGCGATTCTCTATTTAATATGTCTGCCAATACTACGCAGACCTTTCGCAACTTCATTGTGATTGAGTCATGGCGAATTGGTATGCGTAGGCTTACGAGGAATGACGGATTAAATCCGTTGAGCCATCATCTCCTCTCGGGGCGAGTGCCGATGATGACCTTAGTTCACACTCTCGCCGTCGCCGAATATCTGAACTTCCGCCACGCCGCCAATGCGCTCGGCGTGGCGCAATCCAGCGTCAGCGCCCGCGTGAAGGCGCTGGAAGAAGACCTTGGCATCCTTCTGTTCGAGCGCCATGCGCGGGGTGTTCGGTTGACCGAGGCCGGACGCCACTTCGTCGAGCGGATCGCGGCCGGCATCGACCAACTCGACCATGCGGTGAAGACCGCCGGCATGGCGGCAGCCGGAGAAAGCGGCCGGCTTCGCATCGGTATCCATGCCCTGATCCCTCGCAGCTTCCTCGCAAACTTGATCGGCCAATACCGCGAAGACCACCCCGGCGTTGAAGTCGAAATCACCGAAGGCACGGCCCGCGATGCGGTCATGCAGCTTCGCGCCGACCGGCTGGACGTGGTGTTCGTGGCCGGCACGCCCGAGCTGCCCGACTGCCATTCCCGCCACATATGGACCGAACCGCTCTTGGCGGTGTTACCGGAGCGGCATCCGTTCGCCGAGCGGTCGGCCGTTACATGGGCCGATCTGGCGGGCGAGACGTTCCTTGTTCGGCATGGCGGCACTGGCCCGCAAGTTCATAGCCATATCGTGCTGCGCCATGCCGGACTCTGGCCCGCGCCGTCGATCCTGCGCTTCGACGTGGGGCGCGGCGCGCTGCTGTCCATGGTCGGACAGGGCTTCGGCATCACCATCGTCAGTGCGGCCACGGCGCTGTTGCCGTCAACCGGCATTGTCTTCTTGCCCTTCGCCGACGAGCCGGAGCCGGTCGCCTTCTCGGCTGTCTGGTCGCCGTCCAACCGCAGCGCGGCGCTTCGCAACCTCCTCAGCCTCGCCAACGACATGGACCGGCAGGTCTGCACGAATTCAGTACTGCCACGGATAGCGAGGGCGTGAGCTGCAAGTCCATCGGCACCGTACAATTATCCAGCAGCAAGTTCGCTGTGGTTGAAAAGAGCCATAAATGCACCCTTGTCCCGTGGAGGCAGGTCATCAACCGCCAGCTCGGCACCGAGGTCATGGCATCGTGCAGGGTGGATCTGTATCGTAGCAGTTGCGCGAGCAGATAGGACTGGCGCTATAGGATCAACGCTATATTCGGCCTTCCTCTCAACAGCGTAGCGAACCGAAGTGGTCGCGGAAGCACCGTCCGCGACTGTTATTGCCATCGCCGGAAAGCGACACTTGCATTAACGCCGCCAAAGCCGAATCCGTTGGAAATGGCATGTTCCATGAGAATGGGTCGCGCAGATTGGTGAACTAGGTCGATACCTGCGGCAACAGGATCGGGGTTTTCTAAGTTTCTCGTTGGGGGAGCGACTTGATCCCGTAGGGCGAGTATCGTGAAAATCGCCTCAATGCCGCCTGCGGCACCAAGTAAGTGTCCGGTCGCCGATTTCGTGGCGCTTACCGCCACATCATGATCGCCCAAAATGGATTTTATCGCCGCTATTTCTCCACGATCCCCTACGGGGGTGGAGGTCGAATGAGCGTTCAAATGCTGAATATCGACTGGCTTCAACCCGGCACTCTGGAGCGCGATTTTCATCGCACGGGCCGCGCCTCGACCATCCTCTGGACCGGCAGTCATATGGTGTGCATCAGCGGTAGTGCCGTATCCTACCAGTTCGGCTATGGGCTTGGCACCCCGAGCGAGGGCATGTTCCAGTTCCTCTATGACGATCAGACCCGCCCCTTCGGACATTACGAAACCATCGCGCCCGGCGTCGAACGGCCTCGACGCCAGTTCCGGGGTAGTATTGTAGCCGGTGGATAGTGCTCGGGCGGCAGCAAATGCGCCGAGACTAACCTTGTCAATGCATGCCTCTGCTCCGCCGCACAGAGCGATGTCGGCCTCGTTGGAGCGTATCAACCGCGCGGCGTCGCCGATGGCCTGAACGCTAGCAGCGCAGGCAGTTACAGGCGTGCCAATAGGACCTGTAAATCCATGCCTGATGGTAACCTGTCCTGCCGCGAGGTTGGCAAGAAACGATGGCACGGTAAACGGTGAGAGCCTCCGTGCTCCCCGTGTATCCGTTATGCGAACTGCCGAAGCGATAGCAGGAAACCCGCCTATACCAGAGGCGATAATTGTCGCCGTGCGCTCACGTTCGTAGTCGCTCGTGGGATGCCATCCCGCCGTTTCGAGAGCCTCCTTCGCGGCCGCAAGTGCAAACAGAATGAAGCGATCCATTTTCCGTTGATCCTTTGTGTCAACGATCAAGTCGGGATCAAAACCGGCTTCGGAATCTTCAATCAGGCTGGGAACGATTCCCCCGATCTTCACCGGTAGATCGTTGGAGATTTCATCGGGCAAACTCCTGATTCCCGATTTCCCGTCGAGAAGTCTTTTCCAGCTTGTTTCGATGCCAGAACCAAGAGGGCCAACTAAACCCATGCCGGTTACAACAATTCGGCGCATTGGATTATTCCGTTTCTTTTTCTGAGCTTATTCGCTTCACGCGATTTATGACGCGCATCGTTTCCTCTGTTGCGGCGGGGCCTGCCAGAAGAACGGTGTTTTCAGGAGTAATTGCTTCTCCTGTATCCGCGTCGATGATAACGGCGGTCCTCTCCCGTCCGGTTTTCTTGTCTCCAAGGCGCATGGCTATTTCATTGGGTGCAAGGTTCCGGTTCCCCCATGCGAACAGGGCGATTGCTACCGGATAAAAATCTCGCCCCTTGTCGGTAAGGACGTATTCAAATCGAGGCGGATGATCATTGTATCGTCGCCTTTCAAACAGTCCTTCCGCCGTGAGATGCTTCAATCGCCTCGCCAAAATGTTCGCGGAAATTCCGAGGTTTTTCTCGAATTCATCGAACTTGCTCAACCCTTGGAAGGCGTCTCGCAGGATCAAGATGCTCCACCAGTCACCGACGCTTTCCAGCGCTCGGGCTGCGGGACATTCGGATGACAGAAAGCTTGTTCGTTGCATGGCACATCCATAATGATGTAACTTCTATTATGCAAGTTACATCTATGACAGCGGCGACATGACGCGAGGGCCATCCGATGCGTCCGTTGCGGCGATTCGCCCAGCCAGTTGGGCAGCGGCGATCATCCCGCCGGATGACGGTGAAGGCACCCCGTCCTATTTGCCGCCGATAGTATCCGGCAGCTCTCCCGCACCCCCTTTCCTGTTGCCTGTCCCGATTTTGCCTACTCTCTGATCGGCTCCGTCTCTTTTGCCGACTGGAGCCTGCATTGCGCGGAGGCCGAATCCTTTGGGGTCAAATCGCTGTCGTCTTCACCATCGTTCTGGTGATGGTGTGGGCAGCGACGCAATGGACGGCGTTCCGCCTCGGGTTCCAGCCACAGCTTGGCGCACCATGGTTCGAGCTGGCGGGCCTGCCGGTCTATTATCCGCCCGCCTTCTTCTGGTGGTGGTTTTCGTTCGACGCCTACGCGCCCGCGATCTTCGTCGAGGGCGGCATCATCGCCGTGTCGGGCGGCTTCCTCGCCATCGCCGCCGCAATCTTCATGTCGATCATCCGCGCGCGGGAAGCGCGCAACGTCGCCACCTACGGATCGGCGCGATGGGCCGAGGACAAGGAAATCCGCAGCGCCGGCTTGCTTGGCCCCGATGGCGTCGTGCTCGGCCGATACGAACGGGACTATCTGCGCCATGACGGTCCCGAGCATGTCCTATGCTTCGCCCCGACGCGCAGCGGCAAGGGCGTCGGGCTGGTGGTGCCGACGCTGCTAACATGGCCGGCATCCGCCATTGTCCACGATATAAAAGGGGAAAACTGGACGCTGACAGCCGGCTTCCGGGCGAAGCACGGCCGCGTCCTGCTGTTCGATCCGACCAATGCCAGATCGTCCGCCTACAACCCGCTGCTGGAGGTCCGGCAAGGGGAATGGGAGGTTCGGGACGTTCAGAACATCGCGGATATTCTGGTCGATCCTGAAGGCAGCCTCGACAAGCGCAACCATTGGGAAAAGACCAGCCATAGCCTTCTGGTCGGCGCGATCCTGCATGTTCTCTATGCGGAGAAGGACAAGACGCTGGCGGGCGTCGCCAACTTCCTGTCCGATCCGAAGCGTCCGGTCGAGGCGACCTTGCGCGCGATGATGGACACGCCGCATCTCGGCGAGGCAGGCGTTCATCCCGTCATCGCGTCGTCGGCCCGCGAGCTGTTGAACAAGAGCGAGAACGAGCGCAGCGGCGTGTTGAGCACCGCCATGTCGTTTCTCGGCCTCTACCGCGATCCCGTGGTGGCGCGGGTGACGGCACGATGCGACTGGCGCATTGCCGATCTGGTCGGCAGCCGCCAGCCTGTCACGCTCTATCTGGTCGTGCCGCCGTCCGACATAAACCGCACCAAGCCGCTCATCCGCCTGATCCTCAACCAGATCGGCAGGCGCTTAACCGAGGAACTGACCACCTCCGGCAAGCGCCATCGGCTGCTGTTGATGCTGGACGAGTTTCCGGCGCTCGGCAGATTGGATTTTTTCGAGTCCGCCTTGGCCTTCATGGCGGGCTACGGAATCAAAGGTTTCCTGATCGCGCAGAGCCTCAACCAGATCGAGCGCGCCTATGGGCCGAATAACGCCATTCTCGACAATTGCCATGTGCGCGTCAGCTTCGCCACGAACGACGAACGCACCGCCAAGCGGGTGAGTGACGCGCTCGGCACCGCGACCGAGATGCGCGATTCCACCAACTACGCCGGCCATCGCCTCGCGCCGTGGCTAGGGCATTTGATGGTGTCGCGGCAGGAGACGGCCCGGCCGCTGCTCACGCCGGGCGAGATCATGCAGCTTCCGCCATCCGATGAAATCGTCATGGTTGCGGGCACGCCGCCGATCCGCGCGACCAAGGCCCGCTATTTCGAGGATGCACGGTTTCAGGAACGCATCCTGACCCCGCCCGATCTGGTCGCCGCTCCGCTGGCGCCCAGCCCATCCGCCGATGATTGGTCCGGCCGCGTGGTCGCGGGGGAAAGCCGTTCCGCGACCGACGCCGCAGACGGGACCGAGGGCGATCCGGCCAATGCCGGCATCCGCCGCGAGCCGGAATTGCCCGAGCATGAGGAAATCGTCACCCCGCCACCAGCGCCCGAACAGGAGTTCGAGTTTCTCGACGACGAGCCGGACGTTGACGCCGCCAAGGCCCGCGCCATGCGCCAGCGCATGAGGATGGTCGCGCGGCAGGTCGCCATGAACTCCGATGATGGCATTGAGCTTTGAGGACACGCCCATGACCACACGCACCCGCCTGAATATCTATTTCGACCCCGCGCTCATTCCGCAGATCGAGGCGATGGCGCTGCGCCGCTCGGTGGCGTTGCGCCGCAATGTCTCGAAATCCGCCATCGTGGAGGCGGCGGTCATGTCCTACCTGTCCGGCGATGCCGACGACCAGCTTGAAGCCGCCATGTCGCGCCGATTGGACAAGCTCGGCCGCCAGATCGACACGCTCGACCTGGATCTCGCCGTCCTCGGCGAGACGGTCGCGCAGTTCATCCATTTCTGGATGACCATCACGCCGCCGCTTACGGGAGCCGCGCAATCCGCTGCCCGCGCCAAAGGCGCGGAGCGGTTCGAGGGCTTCATGCAGAATCTCGGGCGGCGTCTGGCGACCGGCGACAGGTTCCTCAAAGAGCTGTCGCGCGACCTCGACTCACTTCCCGACGATCCGTTGCCAGACGAATCCGAGAGCAACGGCGATCAAGAATAAGTATTCGGACCCGTCCTATTTACCGCCGTTCGCCGCCGATTGCCGCCGCCGCTTAGATACTTGTTGAACCGGCCCAATTCCGGGCTTTCTTAATCGACCTCGTCCGGGGACCGCCTGTTGCGCCCCGCCAGAAGCCGGGGCCGACATGACCACCAACCACCACAGACAGGAAGCGATCCAGCGCGGCGCGCGCATGTTGCGCACCGCGCTCGGCCCCGCAATCGCCCGGCTGCTCGAAGACCCGGTCGTAGTCGAGGTGATGTTGAACCCGGACGGCCGCCTTTGGGTGGATCGGCTGTCTGAAGGGCTTTCCGACACGGGCGAACGGCTGTCTGCCGCCGATGGCGAACGTATCGTGCGGCTGGTCGCGCATCATGTCGGCGCAGAGGTTCATGCCCGCAGCCCGCGCGTCTCGGCCGAGCTGCCCGAGAGCGGCGAGCGGTTCGAGGGCCTGCTGCCGCCGGTAGTCGCCGCGCCGGCCTTCGCCATCCGCAAACCCGCCGTCGCGGTGTTCACGCTCGACGACTATGTGGCGGCGGGCATCATGTCCGCCGATCAGGCCGCGACCCTACGCGCAGCCGTTTCCTCCCGTGCGAACATCCTCGTGACGGGCGGCACCAGCACCGGCAAGACCACGCTGACCAACGCGCTGCTTGCCGAGGTGGCGAAGACGCAGGATCGCGTCGTCATCATCGAGGACACGCGCGAGCTGCAATGCGCCGCGCCGAACCTTGTCGCCATGCGGACGAAAGACGGCGTGGCGACGCTTTCCGATCTGGTCCGTTCCTCGCTGCGCCTGCGCCCCGACCGTATTCCCATTGGCGAGGTGCGCGGTGCCGAAGCCCTCGACCTTCTGAAAGCGTGGGGCACCGGCCATCCGGGCGGGATCGGCACCATCCATGCCGGCACCGGCATCGGCGCGCTCCGTCGCCTTGAACAGCTCATTCAAGAGGCTGTCGTCACCGTCCCGCGCGCTCTCATCGCCGAGACTATCGACCTTGTTGCCGTCCTTTCCGGGCGCGGTTCCGCGCGCCGGCTGGCCGAGCTTGCCCGCGTCGAGGGGCTGGGGCCGGACGGCGACTACCGCATCAACCCCGCAATCCAGACCAGCACAGGAGAATCTTCATGATCCGCACGCTCACGCGCGGCTATCGCTTCGCCGCGACCGCCGCATCCACCCTTGCCATCAGCCTCATGCTCGCCCCGGCCGCCCATGCGTCCGGTTCGTCGATGCCATGGGAACAGCCCTTGCAGCAAATCCTCCAGTCCATTGAGGGGCCGGTCGCCAAGATCATCGCCGTCATCATCATCATCGTGACGGGCCTGACCCTCGCGTTCGGCGATACCAGCGGCGGCTTCCGTCGCCTGATCCAGATCGTGTTCGGCCTGTCCATCGCGTTCGCCGCATCGAGCTTCTTCCTGTCTTTCTTCTCATTCGGCGGCGGGGCGCTCGTTTGATGGCGGGCGGCCTCGAACAGCTCGACGCGGTGCCGGGATTCTCGATCCCGGTCCACCGGGCGTTGACCGAGCATATCCTGCTCGGCGGTGCACCGCGCTCCATCGCCATCATGAACGGAACGCTCGCCGGGGCCGTGGGCCTCGGCCTGCGCCTCTGGCTGGTCGGCATCGCCATATGGGCCATCGGCCATTTCGCAGCCGTGTGGGCGGCAAAGCGCGATCCCCAATTCGTCGAAGTCGGGCGGCGGCATCTGCGCATCCCCGGCCATTTGGCGGTGTGAGGGCGCGGCCATGATGAACCTTGCCGAATACCGCCGCACCGCCACCCGGCTCGCCGACTATCTGCCATGGGCCGCATTGGTCGGCTCGGGCGTCGTCTTGAACAAGGACGGTTCGTTCCAGCGCACCGCGAAGTTTCGCGGTCCCGATCTGGATTCCGCCGTCGCCGCCGAGCTGGTCGCCGTCGCCGGCCGCATCAACAACGCCGTGCGCCGCCTCGGCTCCGGCTGGAGCATCTTTGTTGAGGCGCAGCGCAGCGAGGCCGCGACCTATCCCGACAGCACCTTTCCCGATCCCGCATCGGCGCTGGTCGATGCCGAGCGCAAAGCCGGGTTCGAGGAAGCAGGCACGCATTTCGTGTCGGGCTATTTCCTGACCTTCCTCTGGCTGCCCCCGGCCGAGGAAGCCGCCCGCGCCGAAACATGGCTCTACGAGGGCCGCGAGAAAACCGGCGTGGACCCGTGGGAGCTGCTGCGCGCCTTCATCGACCGCACCGACCGCGTGCTGGCTTTGCTCGACGGCTTCATGCCCGAGTGCCGTTGGATGGATGACGGCGCGACGCTGACCTACCTCCATTCCACCATCTCGACCAACCGCCATCGCGTGCGCGTGCCCGAGGTGCCCATGCACCTCGACGCGCTGCTCGCCGACCAGCCCTTGACCGGCGGGCTGGAGCCGCGCCTTGGCGACGCGCATCTGCGCGTCTTGACCATTGTGGGATTCCCGACCGCGACGACGCCGGGCCTGCTCGACGAAATGAACCGCCTGCCGTTTCCCTATAGGTGGAACACCCGCGCGATCCTGCTCGACAAGACCGACGCGACGCGGCTGCTCACCAAGATCAGGCGGCAATGGTTCGCCAAGCGCAAGAGCATCGCGGCGATTCTGAAAGAGGTGATGACCAACGAGGCGTCCGCCCTTGTGGACACCGACGCCGCGAACAAGGCGCTCGACGCCGACATGGCGTTGCAGGAGCTTGGGGCGGACGTGGCGGGCATGGCCTACGTCACGGCGACCGTCACCGTATGGGATGCCGACCCGCGCCTTGCCGACGAGAAGCTGCGCCTGGTCGAGAAGATCGTTCAGGGCCGCGACTTCACCGCCATGCCCGAGAGCGTCAACGCGGTTGACGCATGGCTCGGCAGCCTGCCCGGACACGCCTATGCGAATGTGCGGCAGCCACCCATCAGCACTTTGAATCTCGCCCACATGATCCCGCTTTCGGCGGTGTGGGCGGGGCCGGAACGGGACGAGCATTTCGGTGCACCCCCTTTGCTCTTTGGAAAGACCGAAGGCTCAACCCCGTTCCGGCTAAGTCTCCATGTCGGCGACGTAGGCCACACCCTTGTCGTCGGCCCGACCGGCGCGGGCAAATCCGTGTTGCTCGCCCTCATGGCCTTGCAGTTCCGGCGCTATGCGGGATCGCAGGTCTTCGCCTTCGACTTCGGCGGCAGCATCCGCGCCGCCGCGCTCGCCATGGGCGGGGATTGGCACGATTTGGGCGGTGGCCTCACGGAAGGGGACGAGGTGTCCGTTTCGCTCCAGCCACTTGCCCGCATCCACGACACCTATGAACGCGCATGGGCGGCGGACTGGATTGCCGCCATCCTCATGCGCGAAGGCATCGCCATCACGCCCGAGGTCAAGGAATATCTTTGGACGGCGCTGACTTCGCTTGCCTCGGCCCCGGTCGAGGAACGCACCATCACCGGCCTTGCGGTGCTGCTGCAATCCAACGATCTGAAACAGGCGCTCCGGCCGTTCTGCGTCGGCGGTGCCTATGGCCGGCTGCTCGACGCCGAAGCCGAACATCTCGGCTCGGCCGATGTGCAGGCGTTCGAGATCGAGGGCCTTGTCGGGATCGGCGCGGCCCCGGCCGTGCTCGCCTATCTGTTCCATCGCATCGGCGACCGGCTCGACGGGCGGCCGACGCTGCTCATCATCGACGAGGGTTGGCTTGCACTGGACGACGAGGGTTTCGCCGG
Organism: Paradevosia shaoguanensis; assembly: GCF_016801025.1. Classification (GTDB taxonomy): domain Bacteria; phylum Pseudomonadota; class Alphaproteobacteria; order Rhizobiales; family Devosiaceae; genus Paradevosia; species Paradevosia shaoguanensis. The sequence goes on from NZ_CP068983.1 coordinate 4,625,285, forward strand.
CCAGCTCCGCGAATGGCTGAAAACGCTGCGCAAGAAAAACGCCAGCGTCATCTTCGCCACGCAAAGCCTCAGCGACATTGACGGCAGCAACATCGCGCCCGCGATCATCGAGAGCTGTCCGACGCGGCTCTTGCTGCCAAACGAGCGGGCCATAGAACCGCAGATCACGGCCATCTATCGCCGCTTCGGCCTCAATGACCGCCAGATTGAAATCCTCGCAAGGGCTACGCCCAAACGGGATTACTACTGCCAAAGCCGCAGGGGCAATCGCCTGTTCGAGCTGGGCCTGTCCGAAATCGGCCTCGCGCTCTGCGCCGCATCCGCCAAATCCGATCAGACGCTCATCGCGCAGATCGTCGCCGAACACGGCCGCGATGGCTTCCTCGCCGCATGGCTACAGGCGCGCGGCGTCGATTGGGCGGCCGACCTGATCCCCAACCTCACCAATCTCATCCCCCAGCCTGAAAAGGAGACGACTCCATGACTATCCGCTTCTCGACCCCTCGCGCCACGCTGGTCGCGGCGGCGGTTCTCGCCGTGCCCGTGGCGCTTGCGCCCATGCTGGCAAGTCCGGCCCATGCGCAATTCGGCTTCGGCCGGATCGTCTATGACCCGAGCAACTACGCGCAAAACCTGCTCACCGCCGCGCGGACGCTGGAGCAGATCAATAACCAGATCACCAGCCTTCAGAACGAAGCGCAGATGCTCATCAATCAGGCCCGCAATCTGGCGAGCCTGCCGTATTCGTCGCTCCAGCAACTCCAGCAGAACGTCAGCCGCACCCAGCAGCTTCTCGGCCAAGCGCAGAACATCGCGTTCGAGGTCGGGCAGATCGACCAGGCGTTTCAGAGCCAATACGGCAATGTCTCGCTTTCGACGACCGACGCCCAGCTTGTCGCCGATGCGCGGAGCCGCTGGGAGAACACGGTCGGCGGCTTGCAGGACGCCATGCGCGTTCAGGCCGGTGCGGTCGGCAATATCGACAGCAACCGCGCCGAGATGGCCGAGCTGGTCGGCCAGAGCCAAGGGGCGACCGGCGCGCTGCAAGCCACGCAGGCCGGCAACCAGCTTCTCGCACTCCAGTCGCAGCAGCTTTCCGATCTGATCGCGGTCATCTCGGCGAACGGCAGGGCCGACGCGCTGACCGAGGCGGAACGCGCCGCTGCTGCCGAACAGGGCCGCGAGCAGCGCCGCCGCTTCCTGACGCCCGGCAGCGGCTATCAGCCGGGCAACGCGCAGATGTTCAACAACGGCAACAACTGACCGGGAGGCTCGCCATGGACGGCAAGATGCTGGCCCGGCTCGGGGCCGTGGTGTTCGTCGCCATCGCCGTCACGGCGACCGCAATCGACATGGCGCGGAAGGACGAGCCTTCCGCGCCAAGGCCCGCATCGGCGCTCCAGCCCCCGGCCGATCCGCTGCGCGAAACCCTGCGCCGTTGCCAGCGGCTCGGCGAGGCGGCGGCGAATGACACCGACTGCCTCGCCGCTTGGGCTGAATCCCGTGACCGCTTCCTCGGCCGCGCGCCAGCGCCCGCCGCGCCGCAATCCAGCGAAGGGCGCTGACCATGGGCAACACAGGCGTCATCGACTCGTTTCTAGGCGTATTCACGTCCTACATCGACTCAGGGTTCGGCCTGCTCGGCGGCGAGGTGGCCTTCATCGCCACGACGCTCATTGTCATCGACGTAACGCTCGCCGCGCTGTTTTGGGCATGGGGCGCAGATGACGACATCATCGCCCGGCTGGTGAAGAAGACGCTGTTCGTCGGCGTCTTCGCCTACATCATTTCAAGCTGGAACAACCTCGCGCGCATCGTCTTCGAGAGCTTCGCCGGCCTCGGCCTGATGGCGTCGGGCACCGGCTTTTCCGTGACCGATCTGATGCGGCCGGGCCGCGTGGCGCAGACCGGCCTCGACGCCGGCCGCACGCTGCTCGACTCCATTTCCGACCTGATGGGCTGGATCGCGTTCTTCGAGAACTTCATACAGATCGCATGTTTGCTGTTTGCGTGGGCGCTGGTTGTGCTCGCGTTTTTCATTTTGGCGATCCAGCTTTTTGTGACGCTGATCGAGTTCAAATTGGTGACGCTCGCCGGCTTCGTCCTCATCCCCTTCGGGCTGTTCGGCAAGACCGCGTTCATGGCCGAGAAGGTCTTGGGCAACGTGGTGTCGTCCGGCATCAAGGTCTTGGTCCTCGCCGTTATCATCGGCATCGGCAGCACCTTGTTTTCGCAATTCACGGCCGGTTTCGGCGGGGCGACCCCGACCATCGACGACGCCATGGCGATTGTGCTCGCCGCGCTGTCGCTGCTCGGCCTCGGCATCTTCGGCCCCGGCATCGCCAATGGCATCGTTTCCGGCGGGCCGCAGCTTGGCGCGGGTGCTGCCGTTGGAACCGGGCTTGCGGTCGCAGGTGCAGCCGTCGCCGCTGGCGGCGGGGCCATGCTCGCCGCCAAGGGCGGTGCCGCTGCACTGTCCGGCGGGGCCGCGGCCGTCCGCGGCGGTGCGGCCACCGCAGGCGCGGCGACCGCCGCCTATAGCGTCGGCTCGCTTGGCCAATCCGGTGCGGCCGGCGTCGCCTCCGGCCTCGGCGGTGTGGCGCGGGCCGCAGGGTCGGCGGCTATCTCGCCCCTCAAACGCGCCGCCGCTCGCGCCAGCGAATCCGTCAAATCCAGCTTCTCCGCTGGTGCGAAAGCCGGATTCGGCGCGTCGGGCGGCAGCTCCACCATGGGCACGGTCGGCGGCGCGAGCGTCGATCCCGCCGCAGCAGCATCCGGCCCGGCCGGCAGCCCGCCCGCATGGGCGCAGCAGATGCGCCGCTCGCAGGCAATGAACCACGGCACGACCATGGCCGCCCATGCGGTGCGGTCTGGCGACAGCCACGGTTCCGGTTCCTCCGTCAACCTTTCCGAAAGTGACCGCTCATGAGCATCTTCAAACGACCAGCAACCCATTACGGCAAGACGCCGGAACCCGAGACGCCCTATCAGCGCGCCGCGCAAGTCTGGGACGAGCGTATCGGCGCGGCTCGCGTGCAGGCGCGGAACTGGCGGCTCATGGCCTTCGGCTCGCTGATCCTGTCTGCCGGCTTCGCCTCCGCGCTGGTCTGGCAGTCCGCACGCGGGACCGTGGTGCCGTGGGTGGTGCAGGTCGATAATCTTGGTCAGGCGCAGACCGTCGCGCCCGCCAATGCCGACTATCGCCCGACCGATCCGCAGATTGCTTTCCATCTCGGCCGCTTCATCGAGCAGGTCCGCGCGATCCCGGCCGACGCGATCATTGTCCGTCAGAACTGGCTTCGGGCTTATGAGTGGACCACGGATCGCGGCGCGGCGGCGCTCAACGATTACGCCCGTGCCAATGATCCCTTCGCCAAGGTCGGCCGACAGCAGGTCGCCGTCGAAGTGTCGAGCGTCATCCGGGCCTCGCCCAACAGCTTCCGCGTCGCGTGGACGGAAAGGCATTTCGAGAACGGCCAGCTTTCCACCACGGAACGATGGACAGCCATTCTCACCATCGTCATCCAGCCGCCGCGCGACGCCGAGCGCCTGCGCGCCAATCCGCTGGGAATCTACGTCAATGCAATTTCTTGGTCGCGGGAGATGAGCCAATGAAAGCGTCAGCTTGCATCAATCACCTCGCTGATCTTCCCCTCGGAAATCACGAAGAAAGATGTACCCGTCATCTCGATCTCTTGCCCGGCCTTCCAGCCGTTGGGCAGGTCGGCCTTGACCTTGGCGCGATACCCGATGCGCACGGCTGCCCGGTCCTCAATTGCGATGCAGCCGAGAATCGTCTGTGCTCTTTCCGCAAACAATTGAACGCCCTGTTCCGCCAACGCGCGAAACGCTTCAATCCCGTGCGTCTCGTTCGTCACTTCTCCGTTCGATCTGTTGATAAACCGAACGTCGCCCGACAGGCAGTCGAGCATCGCCTGAACGTTCATTCTGTTGTAGGCGTCGATATACCGGGCAACAATCGTCGGCACAGAATCCATTCTGTCGGTTCCTCCTTACTAATCCTGAAGTCGCTAACCTATGCGATTTTTGCGACGGCGGTGGCAATTACTTTGGCAGGCTGCGCGACCAACCGGACGCCGCAACTCAGCTACGATGCCAGCGTGCCGCCGCTGCCGACTGTACAGGCGGCGGCAACCGACAACACGCCCCAGCCGCTGCATGTGCCCCCCGCATGGACCGTGGCGCGCGGCGGCACCGCCGCAGGCACGCCGACCGGCCGCGTCGAGAACGCCAACGCAGC